>NZ_QHJQ01000001.1:300000-593499 GCF_003185655.1 Coraliomargarita sinensis
CCCTCGAAAGCGGGGACCGGGCGAAAGCGATCGAGCAATTAAAGCCCGTCGTCAAAGCCCAGCCTCTGGCGGCGGAGGCTCTGCTTCTGCTGGCGGAGGCCTACCAAAGGGAGGAGGACTTCGAGGAGGCCGAATTCTATCTCCAACGCGTGCTCTCCATCCCCGAGGAAAAGGTGGAAGCCCTGGTTGCGCTCGGCCGTCTGGAAGTCCGCCGCGGTGATTTCGATGCCGCGCTCAAGCACCTGCGCGCGGCCCGTGAGCAGGCCCCCCGACGACCCGGGTTGGCCAGCTATATCGAGTCGATCGAAAACGCGCGCTAGCGTAAACGAGGCCTCGACGGGGTTAAATCGCTCAGGACTTCAAAAAACTTCGGGAAGGTTTTGCCGCAACAGGCCGGATCCTTGATCGCGAGCCATGGTTTGCCGTCACCGAGCAGGTCGAAGCTGCCGAGGATGCCGAAGCTCATGGCAAAGCGGTGGTCCTCGTAGGTTTCGATGGTGAGGAGTTCGCCCCGGTTCCGGGCGGCGAGGGCCCGGGCCCGAAGTTCGTTCGGCTTGGGGCGAATGGTCAGGGCATCGTCCTCCTCTTTGACCAGCTGCCCCAGCTTGGAGAGCTCCGCGGCCATCCCGGCGACGCGGTCGGTCTCCTGGTGACGGGTGTGTCCGATCCCGGTGATGCGCACGGAGCCCCCGAGCAGCGGGGCAATGGCCGCATAAGTAAGAAAGGTGTCGGAAATCATGTTGAAGTCGACTTCGCGGTGGTCGCGCTGAATGTCTTCACCGGGCGCTCGGGTGGCCACCCATTCCTCATCCTCCGCCTCCACCACCAGACCATGGTGGGCGAGCACCTCGACGAAGTGGGCATCGCCTTGTAGCGGGTTCGGCCCCAGGTGGGGAATGCGCAGCTCCCCACCTTGTATCAATGCAAGCGCCAGGAAGTAGCTGGCCGCCGAGACATCGGGCTCAATGGAATAGCTGCCGGGAGTACTGTAGGTCAGAGGTTCCAGATGGTATTGCCCTGAAGCATCGGCTTCGAGTGGTGGCGCCCCGAAAGCTTCGCGCATTTTCAATGTGATGGCGACATAGGCCGGCCGGACTCCGGGGCAGATCAAGCTCAGGGCGGCCTCCTCCGAGGTGCCGGAAAGCAATAGGGCAGAGAGAATCTGGCTACTGGCACTGGCATCCACCTGGGCCGTGCCGCCGGAGTAGCCCTTTGCGACCAGAGTGAAGGGGAAGTGCCCCTTCTTGCCGTGAAATTCAAAGTCGGCCGCGCCGAGCTCCACCAGGGCATCCAGCAGCCCAGACATGGGGCGGTCACGCATGGCAGGATCACCGTCCAGTTGGTAGCGACCGCCTGGTCGCCGGGCCAGAAACGCGGTGAGGAAGCGGGCGGCGGTGCCGGCGTTGCCCACATGGAGTTCCGCCTTTTCCGCCGGGAGATTACCGTCCTCGCTGCCAACTGTAATCTCAGCGTTGGCTTCGTCGGCGCTGACGGAGTAGCCAAGTGCCTGCAAGGCAGTAAGCATGATGCGGGTGTCACGGCTGAAAAGTGCACCTTTGAGCGTGGTCTCACCCTGAGCCAAAGCGGCCAGAATCAGGGCCCGGTTGGTGATGCTTTTCGAGCCGGGCAGCTGAATGCGTGAGCCCAATGGTTTCGTGATCGGGGTGATGTGGAGTGGGTCTTGCATGGAATGAGTAATGATTAATCTTGAATGATTAATGAGTGATGCCTGGACATGAGTCGCCCGGTCGACAGCTAGGAAGAGAGCGAATCGCGGTAGTGCTTTCCTCGCTCCAGACGTTGATTCAGCGTCGCTGCATCTTCGTTGGTCAGGGCCGACTTGACCTGGTGAAGCTCCTCTTCCATGCCACTTATGGCGCGGATGACTTCCTCACGATTGCTTTCCAGGATCTGCCGCCAAAGGCCCGGATCGCCGGAAGCAATGCGGGTGGTGTCGCGCAGCCCGCCACCCGCCAGAGCCTTCCAGGTGGGATCTTTGCTGGCTAGAAAACTACACAGGGCCGAACTGAGCAGGTGCGGCAAGTGACTGATATGGGCGACGATTTCATCGTGATGCTCCGGCGATGCATGTGTTACTTGCATGCCGAGGGATTCCCAGAAAGTGCTAATTTGCCGCACTTTCCCGGAGGGTGCGTCTTCCAGGGGTGTGACGATGCAGGCCGCCGCATCAAACAAGTTCCCACGGGCATGAGCCAACCCGGTCTGCTCGGATCCGGCCATCGGGTGGGAGCCGATGAACGTCGCGCCATTCAAGTCAACCCCCATGGCGTCCCGGCAGATCCGGCTTTTCGTGCTACCGACGTCGGTAACTAATGCCTCGGGTGCCAAGTCCTCCGCGATCTTTGAGAGCAGAGGGACGATGGTTTGTACGGGCGTGCAAATGATGACGAGCTGGCTCCCGCGGCAAGCGGCTTCGGGGGTGTCGAAGACTTCGTCGCACCAGGATTGGGCCTGACAGTTGCCCCGGGTCTCCGCGCGTCTCGACCAACTGACGATTCTATTCGTCAGGCCACGCTCGCTCGCAGCGATGCCGATAGAAGCCCCTAGCAGACCGGGGCCCAGTATGGTAATCTGATCGAACATTTTCTTTATTCTCTTTTCTTAAGTTACTTGGATGCAGAGGTTCACTTGCATTTCGCCTTTAGCCTTGCGGCGTGGATGGTCGCAGGTCATTTAGGCAGACCAATTTTTCAGTGCCAGTCCCAATTTTAAAATGGCAATATTTAAAAAGAAACATCGCCCACGCCTTCCCCACGAGAGCAGCCCATTCAAAAAGTTCCTCCTGACTTTTCTCGTATTCGCTCTGGCCGTCTTGGTGCTCGGCGGCGCTTGGTTCTTATCCAAGATGGGGCCGCGTGACGTTGATTATCGTGAAATCGCCCAGACGGAGGAAGTGCCCGAGGATCTTCTGGCGCTTAAAGAAGAAAGTATCGAACTGGAGGCCAAGTTTGAAGAGTTCATGGCCTTGAGAGAGGCGGAACCTCAGGATATCGAACTGATTCGAAAGGCGCGCGATCTACAAAAGGCTTATTTGGAAGGTGTTGGAGGTGTCGATGCAGATGCCGCCAGGCGATTAAGGGATTTGACCGTGCGTTACGAGAACCTCGCCGCGGCGGATTTGCAGGAGCGGAGTGTACAATTGGAGACTGAAGCGGAGAGCCTGGCTCAGGAAAAAAACTATGAAGCCGCCCGTACGAAATATCGTGAAGCTTATGCCCTGCAGGATAAGATTAATCAGGACTTTCCTCAGAGTAATGCCTATAATGTCGGTCGCGCGACCGCGCTCGAGCGCCAAGCCAGCTACTTGACCGCAGAGCCGTTGCTGCAAAACAGCCTGAAGCTGGAATCCGAAGCGGAGGAGTTTATCGCCGAGGAGAACTGGGAGCAGGCCGAAGAGAAGCTGGCCCGGGCCATTGCGATACAGGATCAACTTAACCGTGAATTTCGGGGCACGAATCAAGCAAGTGTCGCCCGTTTGGAGCGTCTGCGGGTCAAGCTTGTCGGGATCCGGTCCGGGCAAAGCCATGTGGAGATTGAAAAATTAGCTGCACTCGGCGACCTTCGGAAATCGGAGGGTAAAAACCTTGAAGCGGCCAAGCTCTACCTTGAAGCTGCCCGCCTGCAGCGTCGACTGAATGAAGCGTTCCGCGACAGTCCATACGCGTCCTCCGAACTCGTGGCGGAATATCAGCGCAAGGCCGAGACCGCCCAGAGTTTCAAGCTTGGTCGGGCGGTTGAAAGAAATCACAATCGCCTGAAAGATTTGCTCAGCAAACGGCAGACCTTTGAAGCTACGGAGGTGATTGTGGAACTGCGTCAGGATATTCAGCAAATGAGGGAGGCCTATCCCCGTAGCTCATTGAATGATGAGGAACTTGAGCTCAAGGTCCGCTATCTGAATTTGGTGCAGAGTGATTTGGGCTTTATTCAGGATCGAGTGTATCAGGCCCTGCTGCCCATCCCGGAGGAAGATGAATGGCGTATCCTTAAAACCGAAGTGCCACAGGCCCTTTTTTCCATGATTATGGGTACGAATCCCAGCCGGAATCGGGGTGATGTCAAGCCGGTCGACTCCGTCAGCTGGATCGAGGCCAAGCAGTTTTGTGAGCGACTCTCATGGATCATGGGGAAACCGGTGCGCCTGCCGACAGAAAACGAGTTTCGCGCCGCGCTGGGGCGCCTTCGCTATGTCGTGCTCGAGGAACATGTCTGGAGCCTGTCAAATTCAAACAGCACCAGTCAGCCCATAGGAACAAAAGAACCGTTCGCAAGTGGGTGTCACGATTTGCTGGGGAATGTCAGTGAATGGCTCGAGTCGGTGGACCGCTTTGAGACGGAGGACGCCCGTCATATCGGAGGACACGCTTTGGATCGCCTCGAAACCATTTTTACTGTGCCGATTCGTGAGGCGCCCCGCGAGGAGCGAAACCGGATGACCGGCTTTCGTGTCGTCATGCAGGTCAAATAGAAGCCCGAAGATAAGTTCTGGTTGCCAATCTACGAGAACGTCCCAAACTACTGAGTTATGAAATCGTTAGACGCTGGCCATGCTGAGCACAAGGCCCGGAATGCCAAGCGGGTGATTGTCTGGGTCATGCTCTTCCTGATTTTACTTCCTTTCGTCCTAATCTGGTTGACTGATGCGGTTAGTTTTTAAGGCCCTTTCGCTATGAAAAAGACACTCTATATCTTGAGAGCTTTCTTTCTTATCGTTAGCCTGCTTGCCTGCATTCTACTTCATTACGTCGTCGAAGACTGGAATTTATTCTTAGTAATTTCCGTCGGCATGAGTATCTCGGTGCTGGTTATTTTGATCGACCTGTTACTTGAGGGGTTTTCGTTGAGAGGGCTCTCCGCCATAACTTTTGGCCTGGCGATTGGTGCACTCATCGCATTTCTGCTTTCGGAATCACCTCTTTTCGAACCACTTGAGGAGGATCAGGATTTGGCGGAAACTCTTTTTCTATCGCGACTGGCCCTTTACGTGATCAGTATGTACCTAGCGACGGTGATCGCGCTTCGGGGCAAGGACGAGTTCAATCTGGTGATCCCCTACGTCCGCTTCAGTTCAGAGAATGTCGAGACCCCGCTGGCGGTGGTGGATACCAGTGCGCTAATTGATGGCCGCATCGCGGCAATCTGTGAAAGCCGCTGGTTTGGGTTTGCCCTGCTGATCCCGCGATTCGTTCTGGATGAACTGCAATCGGTTGCAGATTCCAATGATCCTACCCGTAAAGAAAAGGGGCGTAAGGGGCTTGATGTTCTCAACCGGTTACGGAATATGAAGCATCTCGATCTGAGAATATACGAGAGCGATGTTCCCGACAGGAAAGCGGTGGATTCAAAGCTGGTCTATTTGGCCGATACTTTAAAAGGAAAATTGCTGACGACAGACTACAATCTGGCGAAGTTGGCGGAGTTCCATCATGTGGACTGGTTGAATATCACCGATTTGGTCAAGGCAGTGAACCAGGAAGTTTCGATCGGGTCACGTCTCAGTGTCGAACTCGTGCGTGCGGGCAAGGATGCCAATCAAGCCGTCGGCTATCTGCCGGACGGCTCGATGTTGGTGGTGAACGACGCTAAAAGCCATATTGGGAAAGAGGTGAGGGTCGAAGTTGACTCTGTGGTGCCGTCCTCGGGCGGAAAAATGGTATTTGCCAGCCTGAAATCCCAAATCTAGGCGGCCAGGCGAAATATTAAAAAATTTGTTAAAGCCTTGGTAACCAAAGAATTTGCTTGGAATTTTTGTTCTACGTGGTTGTTATGTGCGACGCTTGGGGTATTGCCCCCAGTGTTTATAAATACAATAATAACATAAAAAAGGAATATCATCATGAATAATAAATCCAAAAAGGGTTTCACCCTCGTTGAAATTATGATCGTGGTCGTTATCATCGGCCTTCTTGCTGCGATGGCTATCCCAGCCTTCCAAAAGGTTCGTGAAACATCACAGAAAAAGACTATGGTTAACAACCTTCGCCAGCTTGCTTCCGGTGCGGACCAGTACTTCCTCGAGAATGGTGTCACCACAGTATCGAGTGCTTCGCTTGTCGGTTCTGACCAGTACGTAAAGTCTGTCGATCAAGTTGCTGACGAAACATATACAGGTACTATTACGACGGATCTCACACAGCTTGAAGCTACCGGCACTGACGTGAGCGCCACAATTAGTTTCTAATTGCATCACGAGATAGTTCTTATCTTTATCAAGCCACCTGTTTAATCAGGTGGCTTTTTTTATGCTTCAATGGGATTTCGCGCAAAGTTAAGTGCTCAGGTTTTCTCAGCTATCCTTGCGATCTATCTGGGGTTTTTTGCTTTTGAGCCATCGGCTGCAATTCAGGTCATCAAGCATTCCGGTTACTGGGTGTTGCTGGCTACAACACTACTCGGAGTCCATGCGGGCTATCGTGTTTACCGGGAATCTCGCTTCCGGGTTGGGCTGAATTCAGTTCGGAGGCAAACTGTCCCACTGCTCGTTATCATCGGTTTGAGTCTGATGTCCTATTTACTGCAGGACGATGCTTATAAGGTCGTCCTGGATGAACCGGTATTGGCGGTGACAGCGTTACAGATGCATCATGAAAAAGAGGCGATGACGGCCACTCGCGGGTATCATATTGGAGGGACATTCAACTTGTTGGGAGGCTATGTCGGTAAGAGACCATACTTTTTCTCATTTGTTGTCAGTCTTTTGCACGACCTCACGGGCTATAGAGCCAATCAGACTATCGTTTTAAATCATTTGCTAACGCCTGTTTTTCTAGGGCTGCTGTATTTGATCAGCCACCGTTTCGCCGGCCGACGGGGAGGGTACCTCGCACTTGCGCTAAGCATGACTGTCCCTTTGATCGCAATCAACGTAAACGGTGGAGGATTCGATTTACTCAACGCCGTCATGATTCTGGCGACACTCTATGTGAGCATGCTTTACTTGCAGCGTCCCACAGAGGCCCGCTTTGATTTAATGATTATTCTGGCGGTTCTGCTCGCTCAGACGCGCTATGAATCAGGATCTTATGTTTTAGCGATCGCCGGTATTATTTTCCTATCGTGGATGAGACAGCGCCGCATGCAACTCAGTTGGGTCTCAGTCCTTGTTCCACTACTGCTGGTCTGCGTTCCGCTGCAGCAGACGGTTTTTGATCAATATCCGGACTTATGGCAGATCAAAAACAATGCGGAGGCACCATTTACCCTTTCTATTATACCGGAGAACCTTAGCCAGTCGCTTAACTTTTTTTTCACTTTGTTGCCTATCCAGCCGGGCAGTCCTCTTCTCAGCATCTTCTTTTGTGCCGCACTGTTACTTGCGCCCGTTTTGACGATTATGGGGCGGGTTAAAAGCTTTCTCTCTCTAAACGATGCACCTGCAGTGCTATGGTTCTCTTTTCTGATCGTTTTCAATTTCTTTCTATTGATGGCCTATCACTGGGGGCAGATCGACGATATTGTCGCCACACGACTCGTCCTTCCTTTTATCGCTTTTCAAATCATATTTGTTGTCCTGACCATTCACATTATTCCATGGCGCAATATAATATACTCAGTTTGTATTACCGCAGTTGCCGTGTTCTTTGTTCTGGTGACTCGGCCGGAAAATGCACGAACGGATTACCTCGTGCGTCTGGCCGCGCAACGCAACGTTGAATGGGTAGTTGAAAAGGTAAGGGAGAGGAAAGGGCAAGGCGTACTATTTATAACGGATAAACTCCCTGCGGCTCTTGCGGAACAGGAATCCTGTCTGCCACAAATTTTAGCAGCGAAAGCAAAGAGGCAGATCGATCTTCACATGCAGTTAAGGACTTTTTCAGAAGTAATTGTTTTTTACAGGTTGGTGGAGTCCGAATTGGGCCGGGGGGACTGGAAAGTGGAAACACCCATTGAAAAGGATTTCGATATCGAGGTTTTGGAAGAAGTTAAGCTGACCGACGAGCTGTACTTACGTATGGGTCGAGTGCGGGGTGTGACTTATAGGAAGGGCGATCGGCCGGCTTATGACGAATCCGTACTTTCAGGTATAAATGACACAGCCACGGAGATGGAAGTTTTCGCCAAAACATTACCATAGAGAGAATGAAGCACCTACGCGGTACAGTTGATTTATACGCCATGATTGCGCTATTAGCGCTAGGCATCATCGGTTCCCTGTACGCGTTTTGGGGTGCGAGCCCTGAGACCGCGGTGTGGATTGTGAATAAAACCGGGTACTACTTTGCCGTAATTATTACTTTATTGTTCGGCTATTCGGTTCTTCGTATTGTGCGTTTTGAAATTCCGAAAGGGCCGCACTTGATCTACTTGTCGGGCGGAGTTCTCCTGGCTGTTTATGTTGTTTTTCTACATGGTGAACTCGGGCCAAAAATTGCAATGGACGACTACACGCTGTCTTCCACGGCGAAGAGCCTTTCCATGGAGCGAGAAGTCGAAGTGCTGACCCAGGGGCGCAACTTTAATGAGTATTTTATTCGAGTGGATAGCCATGTGGATAAGCGACCATGGCTGTACCCTTTTGCAGTATCTGTCGTACACGATTTGACTGGCTACCGGCTTATTAACGGATTTTTGGTCAATGCCGGGTTTGCCATCATACTACTGGCTTTGACTGCATTGTTTGGTTACCGAGTGGGCGGCCTGCCTGTGGGGATTTTAGGGCCGTTTCTTTGGGCCAGCTTACCCTTGCTCTCACAGAACGCAACGGGCGGAGGTTTGGATATGCTGAACCTGCTAATGCTCTTCGTCGTGATCCTCTGCGGGATTTATTACATCGAAAAGCCGGAAAGAGGGCGTCTCAACATGTTAGTACTGGGGATGGTACTTCTGAGCTACACACGTTACGAGTCTGTCTTGTTTTGGCTGCCTGTTCTGATTGTCGTGGCGATTGGATGGCTCCGGGAGAAACAGGTCATCCTGTCGTACGGCTTCTCTGCCGCACCCGCACTTTTGTTCGGATTGGCTGCCTTACTGAATCATAATTACAATAATCCCAGGTTTTGGGAGCTGCCGAATGCAGAGCTCTCCCGCTTCAGCAGTGAGTATCTAATCCCGAATTTATACGGAGCATTCTATTTCTTTCTCAATCCTGGCGATGAACTCGCAAATTCTTTTTTGCTGGGGCTCGCCGGAATCCCGTTCCTTGTGTTGTTTATTCTGCGTAGTGTAGATAAAATAAAGAAGCACCAATCAGATCGGTTCCAAGCTACTGCATTGCTGATATTCGGGATAGGAATCGTAGGGCACTTTATCTTCATCATGGCGTTCTACCATGGACAGCTCGATAATAGGATTACCTCGCGGTTTTCACTTCCGCTCTATTTGCTTTTTGTTGTTTCTATCGTCGTGGTCTTGGCGAAGCGCCCCCCCTGGCGGCCGACCTGGTGGGTGGTTTCGATCATCGTGATCGTATCCATGTTAGGTTTTACCCTTCCGAACAAGGCCAAGGGTATCTACAGCAAAAGCAACTTTGTGGTGCGGGAAACGGAGTGGTTGATGAAGCATGCCGATCGTCTGTTCAAGCCGAAGAGCCTGGTTGTAGATACCAACGCGATTATCTGGACGCTTTATGAATGGCACAGCATCAATCCTTCCGAGGCCGTTTCCAACCGGGGGCGCCTCAGCCGTGAAAGAGCGCGTCGAAAACTCCCGGAGATTTATTGGATCGAGCGTTCGCGTGCCGTTTTTGATGAAGACAAGAAAGTCACTTTTAAGCCCAACTATCACGCGGAAGGATTTGAAAAGATTTTGATAGCGGAAAAGTCCTTTTCCCCGCTGCGGATAACCCGAATTTACAGGGTGGGTACGATTGAAGGGGAGTTGAGTGAAGCGAAGGTGCCCTTTGGTAATGATACGAAGGGTCAGGATGGGGAGCAGTCGTACCAAAAAGTTACTGAAGGATTAGGTACGATCGAGTGATTTGGTATCAGCAATGATGCTTATGGACTCAATGGCAATTGCCTGTAAAAATCGTAATTATCGACAGGATCGAATGTTTGGGTTTCAGGGTAGGAATCATCGAGTTTCCCATCATGGGTATTCAGGCCAATGACCCGGCTTATCCGATACGTAAGCCTTTTAGTAATTTGGGCCTGAGCAATTGTTTCTACCTCATATAGATGGCTGAGCGCTCCTGGGCCGGGAACGAGCGGGCTCATGCCCCGCTCGTTTTTGACAAGAGCTTCCACCGCAAAAATGTCTTCATAAAAACCTATTTTCTTAAGCTTGTAGATCCTCTCCGGTAAAGCATTTGCAGTCCTGAAGGGGAGAGCGCCGACGGGAAGAAGTCCGATGCCCGTAGCGGAGTGGACAAGGTAAAGTTCATTGCGATTCGAGGCTCTTTGCTTAATCCAGTGCATGGACCAATGGTAACCATCGGCAATGGCAAGACGAGGCTCTTGGCGCATCCGGTAACAATGGGCAGGCGTGACAAATATGAGATACAAACCTGCCCCGATAATCAGCGAGTAAGTAGCTGACTTTCTTTTGAAGAGTCTATGCATGACCAGGGCGGTGCAAACGGCCATAATTAAGTGAAGGGGCAGCGAAAATCTTGAAGTGGCCGGGTCCGTCCATGCCCCCCAATGGTTGCACAGAGCCAGAAATGTATTGCTCAGTACGACTAAAAGAACGCTGAAAAAGGCAATCGTAGCTTTATCACCAGTGAAAGAATTCTTTCGGATTTGCGGCACGAGCCAGACGAGAAAGGCGAGTGTGCATGGTATACCGACTATTGATAAAAGGATGGAGTTCGTGTGGCTGCCACTCCAATCAAAAAGGTAGCTGCCAGCGTGGGATAGGTTTTGAGGGAAATGGGATAAACTAAAAAAATCTTCTTTGGAAGTGATGAAGAAAACAGGCTCATTCTGAAAAATTGCGAAGCTTGTTAATGGGGGGATCAGGAGTAGCGGACTAAAGACACTGAACCACGTAAGGTGAATTTCTTTTAGAAGATAGCATTTGAGCAGAAAAAGTCCGACAGGAACCAGTACGTACAGCAATGACTCATAGCGAATGTTAGCCAGTAAAACTGCCGTAATTAGCATCAGATTCAGCCCCTTCACTCCATCTTCTTGGCGAAAGTAAAGGTAGCTGGTTAGAGCCAGTCCGATTATAAAGCAAAGATTCAGCAGTTCGTAGCCGCCACCAGTCGCATTCTGCGCGAGAAGTGGTAATCCACCTAACAGAAGAACAGCTATACAACCGTATCGTTTATCAGTGAGAATAGTGACAACACTGTAAACCAGGGCAAGCAACAAGCCGGCAAGCAGAGCATTCAATAAAAAAGCGTTTTCGTAATCGTAGCCTAGAACATTATGAACAGTCGCAAGAATAAACGGGAAAAGCAGCGGGCGCTTATCGACATGCCCTATGCTGGCGACCGTCTCGCCGTCGTGAACATGGGAAGCTGCTTCTACATAGGCGAACTGATTTTCATACAGGTTCACCGCAGTCGAACTCAAAAGGTGTTCGTCGTAGAGGATCTTGTATTTCTGTTCATCCTGGTACTGGAGAAAAATTGTGACGAAGAGTACAATAAAGACGCCGATATAATTCTCGGAAAGTAGGCTTCGGATTTTTCGAAAAGAAAGGTGACGCGCCTCATGCCAGAGTTGCCAGAGAAAGAAGCAGCAGGTCACAAACATAAACCAGAACCCACATCTTTTAACCAATATTATCGCTTCTTCATCTGGCAAAAAAAATAGCGGTAAGGCGAGTGCCAGAGTTGAAGCGACTATCGCACAGATGACCTTCGGGAATGGGATGTCTTCTTTCAGAAACATGGCCGGTGACTGAAGCTTAGGGGCCGGCTGTTCGGGTGGGACGCAACAACGTTCATACTTGCGCCATCAGGAACGGAATTACCGAGAGCTTCTGCTGTTGTCGGGAGTCTTTTGCCATCCAAGTGAAAGAAACAATAGCCTAGATCGGTTAGGAGGCGATGGATGTTCGGGAAGCTTTTAGTGGCTCCCGTCTGGTGGTAGTCCGGCGCGACTTCCATAACAATTACCGGAGAGAATCGTTCAAGGGTTTCAAGCCCCCCGCTCAGCACATCCCATTCGTTGCCATCCACATCGATTTTCATGAGGTCCAGGCGTTTCAGGTCCAGTTCGGCGCATAGGCAGTCTAGGCTTATTTTGCGAGCAGTTCCGATGCTTTTTAAAACACCCTGATGCGATTGGTGCCTAGATTGGCGGGAATGAAACGGCCAGCTTGAGTGGATTTCATTTGGCGTATTGGATTCTATGTCTTGGTCGCTTGACGGCATGAGCATGCAATGATGCGCAATCACGTGATCCGAAATCCGGGGGTTGAGCTTTATGTTTTGAGAAAGCTTTCTGAATGCGTATTCAGTCGCTTCGATTGCGTGAGCTTGCCCCTCAGGAGCAATCGAGCGGCCCATTGTAAGAGTGTGTGCGCCAATGTTGGCTCCGATATCGAGGGCAATCATGCCGTTTGAGAGATTGCTTTCGATAAACTTGTTTAGATAGCGTTCAAATCCACCAGTAAGATAAATCGAGAAGTCAACAACTTCAGAAAGGTCGAGTTCCCATTTAAACCCATTTCGAGAAAACTGCCCGAGATCCGTTTTTCCCAGTATTGTCCGCAACCACCGATTCGGGTGGTAAACAAGTGAAGCGAGAAATATCTTATGTTTGGTTTGAAGAATCATTCATTCTGTATGGGCGAGGGGAGACGGAGGAAATAGCTGCGGTATCAATCTTTTTCTGTCGCTGGCGAGATGGAGGTCTTCGGATTGAGCGCAATTATAGGTGTCACAGAATAATTGGGTCAACGAGGCAATACCTGCAGAAAGTACAAAATTTATAGAGTGACAGAGCTTTTTCTTAGGGGCGCGTGTCTGGATATTTTTGATCAGAAACGGATATGGGTTAAGCCTTTATCACGAAGTCTATGCTGGCGGCATGGATTTAACGATGTTAGCGATATTAAGTTTTATATGTCTGGAAAGAATACTTCGCCTAAAAGTTCGAGAAATCTATTCCTTTCGAAAAAAGGTTTCGTGGCAATGGCTTCAGGCTTTGTCATTTTTTATCTGGTCTGCTTTCTATTCAATTTTCTAGCTGATCCCCTGGGACAGGCTCCAGTTCTGGATGCCCGGGAAAACCTCGCCTGGGCTGAGAAGATCTCGAAAAGTGAATTGCCGGAGGAGCCATTATATCGAGCTTTGTTTTACCCATGGATTTTATCCTGGGTCCCCCAAGCCGAAGTATTTGCTCCGGCTTTAGGCGTGCTTTGCCATTTGTTGAACGCACTACTCTGCGGTCTTATCGCTCGGCAGGTTTGGCGGAGTTCGGCTGCAGGTTTTTTTTCCGGCGCGTTCTACGGAATCTATCCGGTTGCGCTGTTTTTCGCGGTCCAGGTTCTGGATATCACCTTCGCACTATCCTTTTTTCTACTCGCTATCTATTGCTTGTTGCGCTTTGCCGAATCTCCGAGATGGTTCCTGCCCCTTTTTGCCGGGTTGATGCTAAGCATAGCGTTTCTCGCGCGCCCCAACTTTTTGCCAGCTGCGCTTGCCTGCCCCTTGGTCGTATTTGGGTTATCCTGCCGGTGTCAGAAAGGAATTGCGACTGCGGTAGGCCTCGCATTGTTGGCCGCGACTCCGCTCGGACTGTCCTTTCTCGCTCAGGGCCTGGTGAATAAGCAGTTGTCCGGAGAGTTCCGAATCTTGCCATGGCAGGGGGCGTATAATCTGTACGCAGCCAACCGGGAGGGGGCTAACGGAAAATTTTATAAACAACGGCTTGCCTTTGATGATGTGCCGGAGGGGATGAACCCGACTCGTATGGAGTCGGTCTATCTCTACCGGGAAGAGACCGGAGACGCGTCTCCCTCTCCTGACATCGACGACATGAATGCGTTTTGGAGACAACGGCTTTTCCAGCATATTGCGGCGAACCCCTTTGATTGGTTGCAGCTTATGGTTCGAAAAGTGACCTACTTGGTCAACGACTGGGAACAATACAATAACTTAAGTTATCACTATCATAAGGAACGATGGCCCTTGTTAGCCTGGAACCCCCTGGGATGGGGTCTGCTCTTGATTGGCTCGGCGGTGGCTTTGTCATTCGGATGGCGGAAGATGGAAAAGGCCGAGTCCGCTTCTCTGGCGCTACTTGCACTCGCTTACACGGCGGGGGTGTTATTGTTTTTTGTCAGCGCGCGCTTCCGTTTGCCCCTGGCCCCGATACTGGTGGTGCTATGCGGCGGTCTGGCTACGATAAGCTGGAGGAGGGTAAGATTAAAGCGGGGCCTTCTGGTCGGAGCGGGAGCCCTGATTGTCGCGGGTTTTACTTATGGTAACTGGTTTGACGCCCGTAGCCGTGAAACCTTCCGGCAGGATCAGCTTTTGTTAGCAAAGGCGGCACTGGAATCCGGTCAGGATGAGGCATCGCTGGATTGGGCGGAGGAAGCTCTCACCGCCGATCCCGATCTCGACGCGGCAAAGCGTGTACGGCTTGCCGCCCTGTTTAATCTGTGGCTTAGCCGCGAAGGCGAAGCGGCGGCACGCAGCTGGAAGGATCTCAAGAGTGCTCTCGCGGGCCTGCGCCAAAACGACGCGACAACTTTGTTTATCCGTGGCGTGGCTTTTTGGCGAGAGGGGCAGCCCGAAGATGCGAAAGCCACCTGGCGAGCCGCAGTCGATCGCTACGGCCCGAACGCCGGTTCAAGTGCGGGTGCTTTGGAGTGGGCGACAGTGCAACCGCAGGAAAAATTGTCTCCCCTGGCGCGTCAGATTGGAGAAGTGCTGGAGCGCTGAGCATCATTTCGGGGGGATATTCGTTGCCCCTGTCGAAACTTACTCTCTAGTCTTTTTTTTGAAAATCCCTACCAAGTGAGCCCTTGCCATTGATGAAAAAGACGAGTTCGAAACCCCATGCCTCAAAATGGTTCAAGGCATCGCTGGTGGCGTATCTGGCGGTTGTTTTGATCGCGGTGCTGACTGTTTCCGATTACGGGATGACCTGGGATGAGACTTTCCGATTTCAGGGAGGCGACACCAATCTGGAATACTACTCCGAGCTTTTCAAAGGAGAGGCCTCCGATGCCCCCAGTAGCAATTATCCGGCACTTTTCGATCTCCCGCTCGCGCTTTTTCACGAGGTGTTCCCTGATTGGGGTACGCGCAGCCAAAAAGGGCATGTGTGGAGCCTGTGTTTCGGCTTGCTGGGGCTTCTCTCGGTTTGGCGTCTTACTGCGCGGATCGGCGGCGAGCGAGCAGGTTTTTGGGCCCTTCTGTTCTTAGCCTGTTTGCCGCGTTACTACGGGCATATGTTTTTCAATCCGAAGGATATTCCCTTTGCCGCCACGTATGCATTCGGTTGTTGGGCTCTGGTTTCAGTTCTAGGCAAAATTTCTACCGTTACTGTACGTCAAGTCGTCTGGGTTGGGCTAGCTGCGGGGCTCGCCCTGTCCTGCCGTATCGCCGGTCTTTTGATTCTGGCCTATTTTGCTTTGTTTGTAGGGATCTATCTGCTTTTTAAATACAGCAAGGGTAGGGAGGCGATCTCCAGCCTGCCCCGTGATCTGCTCCGCTGGGCACTTCTTGGAGGGCTTTCCGGTGCAATCGCTTTTACCATCCTATTCGTCTTTTGGCCAAAGCTGCATATAAATCCTTTCCTCGCGCTAGAGAGCTCCGTTCAAGATGCGCAGAGTTTTGGCTGGGGCGGTTTGGTGCTTATGGACGGGCACTTTTGGAAGGCTCAGGACCTGCCGATTTATTACGTGCCCTACTGGTTGTTCCGTACCTTGCCGGAGCCATTGCTCTTACTCATCGGCCTGGGGAGTGTCGCAGGTTTCCTGAAATTCTATGCCATGATTCGGAGGCGACGCTTGCCGGAGCCGGAGATTTGGCTGCCGAGGTTTTTCATCGTATTTGCCGGTGTCTTTCCTGTCGCTTACATGGTCTTTAGAGATCCGGTTCTCTACGACGGGATGCGCCACTTCTTATTTGTTCTCCCCCCCATGGCCTCGATCGGCGCGTTGAGTCTGGAATGGCTTTTGCGGCAAACCGCATCGACTTCGGTTCGATGGCTACCTCAAGCTATTCAAGCGGCCGCTTTCCTTTCCCTGGGTCTTGTCGCCTACGAAATGTTACGGCTGCACCCCTACCAATACGTATATTTCAATCAAACGTCAGGCGGTCTTCCGGGAGCCTACATGCGGGATGAAACGGATTATTGGGGACTGTCCCACAAAGAAGCGGGGGAATGGCTGAATGAATATGTCGAGAACGTGGATGCGGTTGGTGGCAAGACCTATAAGGTCCATCAACGTTACACGCGCTGGATGCTAAAGGAAGCGCTTAACCCGGAACGCTTTGAAATGTGGGAGCCCCGCGAGGGAGCGGACTTTTTCGTCTCTGTGACGCGTTTCAATCTTCATACGAGCTATCCGGAGGCGGAGATCCTGCATGTTGTCCAGCGACACGGAGTCCCGCTTTGTTTTGTGTTCAAAATGCCTGATTCAAATAAAGAGTAGGGCACTGCGGACAGTTCTTCAGGTATTCGCACGGGCTTTCCGTTTCGGTGAGAAGGGGGAATCTTCAATCAGGTACCGCAGGTCCGGTTGAAGCAGGTAAGCCGCGATCAGCATCTGGCTTCCGATCATCACCCAGGAAGCGGCGTGCTTCAGGACGATCGAGGCAACGTGCAAATTGTCTTTGTGGACCCAAGTGCTGTAACCCTCATGGACGCTGGTGTAGTACACGTACTCCGGCCAAAGGGTGAACAGCATCGACGAAACATAGATGGTCGCCAGCACGCGGGCCTTTTTATTGTCGGTGTTGAGCCACCGGAAAATGAGCGGAAGGGTTGGAATTAAAAAGGCCAAGCGGTAGTCCCAATTGCCATTCATGAAAAAGCAAAATGTCAGAACGGAGCTCCCTAGCAGGAAATAGCATCCTTTCGTTGAATGGCGCTCTACTGCGATCGGCTCAGCCCGGAATAGAACAAAGAAAGCGGCGCACAAGAGGCCCCCAAAGCCGAAAATGAGGAAGATTTGTCCGATTGCGGGATCGATCCACACCGCATCGAAAAGTAGGCCGCCTCCGAAAGAACAAAAGACTGAAGCGACCGGTATGCGGTCGTGAATTTCACTCATTTCCTGCCAAGCGAATAAGGAAAACGCTATCAGGAACGCAAAAGAGAGTAGTACGAAGCCGGTCAGCCGTTTGAATGAATGCTCCCGGTGTAACAGAATTGCATAAGCCGCTGCCGGATAATACTTCATGGGCAGTAGAATGGAAATTACCGCCCAGGCTCCAAACCGGCCGAGGCCTGAGTTCAGCTGCAACAACAAAGGGGCCCCGCAAATGAGAGAATAAATAATGATGTCGTCGTTGCCGCGCTCAATCAGCATCAAGCACGGCGGTGAAAGCAATACGCCAATCGAGATCAACAACTCGACCGTGCGGCGTGGTCGCAACAGCAAGAGATTCCAAAGGGTATACAGGCCGAGAAAAAGAATTCCCAATGCAACCTTATTGGATGAATTCAGGCCCAACCACTTCATCAGGGTAACTGTGTAGAGAGGCTTATTGTTGCCGAACTCTTGGTTGATGTCGTGGCCACCGGCGGCTTTCTCTGACATCCAGAGCCGCGCGCCCATGTCTGAGAAGGGATAGCCGGTCAGCTCGGCATTGTGCATGGGGCCAATGGCTGTCTGCCAAAGAGCGGTATTGCCGAAGAGTAGCAAGATCGTCGCGACGGTAAGTGCGCAGAGTACGAGATGTCTCCAGTTCCGCTTTAAATTTTCCATCGCAAGGTGACTGGAAACCATGAAGGAAGAGTCGCGGCAACTATATTCCCCGATCGGGGCGGGACCCGGTTACTTGCGGCGATTAAGTTACTCTCTGAACCAGTTCCCAGGTCAGGGGCGTGCCGCGCTTGATATCGGATGCGGCGGTACTGTCCAGTATGCTTTCCAAATGTTTGGGTGCCAGGCCGAACCCGGGGCGTATCACGCGGGTGTTTCGCTCCGTGAACGCTTCGCCTGCCTTCATCTCTTCAACGACAAACAAAGAACGCCGAAAAACCCTGCTGGATTCTTCTTTGGCGGTCAGCTCATAGTTTGCCGAGCCCAGTGCCGCCTCCGCTGCACGAACTTGTTGCACCATCTCCGAAAATTCAGCTGGTTCCATCGAGAAAGCGCTGTCCGGACCAGGGACTTTCCTGGATCGGGTAAAATGCTTTTCGATGATGCATGCGCCGAGTGTCACTGCGATGGCTGGGGTGAGCCCGCCCATCGTATGGTCGGAGAGCCCGACTGGAACGCCGAACCTATTAATCATGTCCGGGATACGCGATAGATTCGCCTCGTCCATAGGTGCGGGGTAGGCGCTCGTGCATTTTAGAAGCGCAAATTGCTCGCAGCCGTTTTCACGAAGCGTGCGTACCGCATCTTCAATTTCCTCCAGCGTGCCCATGCCTGTCGAGAGGATAACCGGTTTGCCGCAGGCGGCGATCTTCGCGATTAATGGCAGATCCACCAATTCGAATGAGGCGACTTTGTGTGCGGGCATTTCCAACAGCTCCAGATAGTTGAGCGCGCTTTCGTCGAAAGGTGTCGAGAAGAGTGTGATGCCGATTTTCTCGGCGGCTTCAATAAGCCGGGGCGTCCATTCCCAAGGGGTGTAGGCCTCGCCATAGAGTTCGTAGAGGCTCTTGCCTTCCCAAATCGTGCCCGCGCCGATTTGGAAATGCTCGTTCCCGCAGTCGATCGTCATCGTATCGGCGGTGTAGGTTTGAATTTTTACTGCATCCGCACCCGACTCTTTGGCGAGGCGGATTAGCTGAATCGCTTCATTAACGTTTTGGTGGTGGTTCGCCGATAACTCCGCGATGATATACGCGGGCTGCCCCGGGCCGATCAGGCGGTCATTGATTGCAAAAGGTTTCATAGTTCACTGAGAGGCCCGATCGTTCGGACGGAGGCGGCTGCCTTTATTCATTCCGGTGCCTCCATTCGTTCTATTTTAAGAGTATAGCAGTGTCCGTTGTGCTTGAAAAAAGCCGGATAGGTCTCGTTGTCGGCGACTCGCAGCCGGTTGAACTGCTCCGCAATGCTTTGCTCCGGATCAAGCTCGCTGTCTTTGGGACGGCGACGCGGATACTCGCTTGGGCTTCCTTCTTGCGGTATGCCCCGGGTGGTGATCGCAGGATATTGGTCAATAAACATCTCGCAGAGCCTGAAGGTCGCGGCGGTTTGTTCTTCACGGATTTCGTCGATCAGTTCGTCGCCTCTGAGTTTCATTTGCGTACGCAGGTAAATGTCACCTGTGTCGAAGGCGTCGGCGGCTTCAAGTAAACACATCGGTATCCGGTTGCAGCCCTCCAAAATCTGCCAAGTGGCCGGCGACCAGCCGCGACCCCTGGGCAGGTCGCTTCCATGCACGACGAGAGTATGCGCATGTTTCGCGCGCACCGCCGCCGAAACGATTTTCCAATATGAAAGCAGAAAGAGTATGTCCGACGGCGGCGCCTCGCTGGCATTGTGAACCCAAACGACCTCGTGGCCATTCTCTGATAGGGTTTGAATGAATTTCTTGATCGATGGGTTAATCCAAGAATCTTTGGCGGAGGCGATACTGATGATAAGTTTCGTGTCCAGATACGCGGCGACGCGGCGTGCCCCATGAGCATCGACGAGTGGGTTGGTGGCCGCTCTGGGGGCTTCTTTGAACCATTCCTGCAGCTGCTTCGCCGCGGCCGTTTCGTTTAAGTGCCCGATCTTGCCCAGAGAGAGGGCGGCTTCTTTTTGAATCAGCGCCTCGACGATAGGCTCTTGATTGTTTGCGATGGTCACGACAGCGGCCGGCAGGCCGTAGCGCATCCATTCGTAACAGGTGCTGCCGCCGGCCGTGATGGCGGCATCTGCCCATTGGTAAAGCGAGGGCATGTCAGTGACATTGACGAGTAGTTCGACCCGATGCTTCGACTTGGCTGCCGCCTTCTGCAATCCTGCCTCGTTCGGGTTGCCGCCGCCGACGATCACCTTCACCTCAAGATTCGTCAGTTCGGTTACTTCCAAGCTGCGTAAGATTAGACCTGTGGCATCGTCGGAGTCGACTCCGCCCATGGTGACGAGGATTCGCTTCGGCGGCCACGCCGGCGCTTTCTCCCTTTCCGGGTAGGCTTGGAATTCTTCGCGTAGCAGTGTGAAGTGGCAGCCTGTCAGGGCCTTCCCTTCGGTTAAGGTGTTTTGATAAACCTTGCCTTCTGTGCCCAGGTTCTGGTTGACGATCAGATCGGCGTACCACTCTTCGCAGTGGTCGTTGTCTTCCATGACGGCGACCTTGAAGCCGGGGGTCCGCACTTGCTTTTGGTAGGGGAGGTCGAAGTGGTAACCGTCGAGGACGATCCATTCGCCGCCCAGTTCCTTGGCCAGTGCGATGGTCTGCTGCGCGTCGCGGGTGTCGCCGACTTCGGCGTCTTCGATCAGCACATGTCGGAAGCCTTCTTTTTGCAGGCGCTCGCGCATGCTCGGGTGACAGAGTACACTGATAAAAACTGCTTTGATGTCACGCTGCCGCAGCGCCTGCGCGAGGGCGATCATCCGCATGATATGGCCCGAGCCCAGAAGCCCGCCGGCATCGGCGCGGATCAAAACTGTTTTCTTCGGAGATGCTGCGGTCATGATGTCTCCTTTGTTTTGAGGGCTTGGAAGGCAAGCTCAGCCCGGCGCCAGTCGTCTTCGGTGTCGATGTCCTGCACACGATAAGAGGGCACGAGGCACAGCCTGCATTTGGCAGAGAAAATGCCTTCGTTCTTTTGGTAAGCTTCAGGGGTGCCCCAGTAGAACTGACCGGCGTCGTGATAGGCGGGCGGGAGGTCTTGGGATCGGGTCATCTCATGTTCCGGCCAATTCATGGTGGCCGTGCCGCTCGGTTTCAGTTTCAGGCTGCGCCAGATCGGGAAATTAAATTCCGTAGCCGAGAAGACGAATTCGGTGTCGGGGTTCGCGCGCAGGTCCGCCAGCCCCTGCCTAAGTAGTTCGGCTGTGACGAATGGTGCGGTGGCATAAAGGCAGCAAATATAATCAGGTCTACAGCCTTCTGCCTCCAGCTGATCAATGGCATGGCGGATGACCGGGATGGTCGGGGTGTGATCGTCCGACAAGTCAGCCGGTCGGATGAAGGGGACTTCCGCCCCATATGATTCAGCGACCTCGGCGATCTCCCGGTCGTCCGTGGAGACGATAATACGTTCAAAGCAGCCGGCTTCCCGCGCCGCCTCAATCGACCATGCGATCATAGGACGTCCGCTGAAATTGCGGATGTTTTTTCGCGGGATTCGCTTGCTGGCGCCACGCGCCGGTATGATGGCGAGATTCATTTTAGCTTGGAAACGGATTCGATGACGCGCCCGATTTCATCTTCGGTCAAGTCGGGGTATAAAGGCAGGCTCAGGCAGTTGGCGTAAAAAGCCTCTGCCTGCGGGCATTTACCCGGCCCGTAGCCATAAGTCCGGCGATACCATGGTTGCAAGTAAACCGGGATGTAGAGCACCTGGCTGCCGACGCCGTCCTCGCGCAGGCGCTGCATCACCTCGCTTCGCGTCAGCCCGAGGGCGGGGAAGTCAATCTGTACAGTGTAGAGGTGCCAGGAAATTGTGGCCCGGTTTGCCTCGTCCGAGACCGCTGGGGTGCGAAGCCAGTCGAGGTCTTTGAAGGCCTCATTGTAGCGTGCAACGATCTCGCGTCGTCGTTGGATGAATGTGGGTAAGCGCTTGAGCTGACTGCGACCGAGGGCGCATTGGAAATCGGTGATCCGGTAGTTGTAGCCGAGATCCTGCATCTCATAGCTCCACGGTCCGCGCTCGGCCAGAGGGCCACTGCCAGCGCCCAGGCCTGTAAAATGACCTTCGTCGCGTTCGATGCCGTGGCTGCGCAGTCGGCGCGCCATCGCGGCGTAGCCGTCGTTATCGGTCAGCAAAATACCACCTTCGCCGGTGGTCATGGTCTTCACGGGATGGAATGAAAAGGTCGTCATGTCGGCCCAGGGGTGACCGCCGATCCGGTGGAATTCTCCGTCGTGGATAAAGCCGCCGCCCGTTCCGTGGCACCCGTCCTCGATCACGACGGCGCCGCGCTTGCGGGCAATTCCGGCGATACGCGGCATGTCGGCGCTTTGGCCACCGTAAGCGACGGGGATGACCGCACGGGTATCCTTCTGCCAATTGGCTTCGAGTGATTTGGGGCAAAGGTTGTAAGTGGTCGGGTCGATGTCGGCAAAGTCCGGCCGTGCCCCGACAAAGGCCGCACAGTTGGCCGAAGCGACGAAAGTATTGGGGGAGGTGACAACCCGCTCGTTGGGCTCGAGACCCGCGACCCGCATGGCGAGGTGCAGTGCGGCGGTGGCATTGGCCACAGCCACCGCATGTTTCGCCCCGACAAATTGCGCGAACTCCCGTTCGAAAGCCTCCACTTCCGGACCCGTCGTCAGGAAGTCGGAGCGCAACGCCCGGGTGACGGCTGTGATATCTTCCTCGCTAATCGATTGCCGTCCGTAGGGGATCGGGGACTGGTTGGGTTCAGGCATTGGTTCGATTCAGACGCGACAAGGTTTGTCGGAAATGAGGCAAAAGGTCTAGCTTCCATGCGAAGGCTGACAAAAAAATGCAGCTAATGGCGGAGCGGAAGACGCAACTGGAAAACGATGGGCTTCGCTCGATGGAGAAAACGGTATTCAAGGCGAATATAAAAAGCAAGAGACCAAGCGTGGCCCAATAGGGAGTGGAGAATGGGTGCATGCGGTACTGTCGCCATACAAGCCAGGCTTTCACTGCTGCAGCAAGCGTAAGCGTGGCTGCGGTCGCAAGCGCGGCCCCGATACCCCCGAGCAGGGGAATTAAGAGAAAGTTCAAGAGGATGCCGACGGGTAAGGAAAGCGTATTGATAAAGCCGTGAAGGCGATAATGGGGGGAGCTGAGGATGACTTGCGAGGGTTGTCCGAGCGCGGCCTCGAACCAAAAGCCCATCCCGAGAATGATGAGAACCGGAGCGCCCGCGGCATACGCTCCCTCGCCCAGCAGGGAGACAAGAATCGGAAGATTGATGCCAAGCAGAACAAAGATCAGGCCGCTGGCACTGAGCTGGAGTAGGGAAACATCTGTATACAGCGTTCGCCCCGTTTTAAGATCGGCTGTTTCCACCGCTTGGCGAAAGCGGGCATAACAGGCTGCCGTCAGCGAACGCATCGGAATCATAATGAGCGTGGCGGCATAGGCAAAGGGCGTGTAGACGCCCAGCTCATTGAGGCCGACCAGCGCCGCGAGCATGATGGAATCGAGGGTCGTTTGCATCGTCGCGGCAGCGGTGCCCATGAAACTGTAACTGGCGAAGCGAAGCGTTTCGCGGATTTGCCTGGCTCCGGGCAGAGGGCCAAACGGTGGCGCATAAAGCCCGCCTTGTTGGACGGATCGATTGAGCCAGACTGCGCCGATTAGATAAGTCGACGCCCAAAGAATGAGAAGGCCGGCGAAATCCCATCTCTGGAGGGCAATTCCAATGGCACCGATGAGAATTGAAACCCGTGGCGCGAGGTCTCTCCAAAAGGCGGCCTGGGCGGTCTTTCCGGCAACTTGGGCAATACTTTCGGCAAAGCGTTGCCAGAGCATGCCGATGCAGAGAGCAAGGATCAGGAAAATCGCCAGGTTTCGTCCGATCGACTTGACTCCTGAAGCCGACCATTGTTTCAGCAAGATAAGGAGAGCTGGGCCGATCGCTGCGAAAAGTCCGATGACGCACAGGAGGAGGAGTAAGCGCCACTGGCTCTGATACCTGGAGCTTCCTGGCTCTTCCCCGGCGAGAAAGCGTACGGCAGAAGTATCGAGCCCGAAGAAAGCGAACTTTATAAAAATAAGCGATCCCGCGGCGACCAGCCGGACGAGGCCAACTTCATCGACATCCAGCAGGCGTGGCAGAAGAAGGATAAAGTTGGCCGCGCCAATGGCGATGCCCAGATATGCCCAAGTCGTCGCCCAACTGGCCTGATGGGCAGGGGAGCTTTGAGCATTCGTCGGATTCACACGGAGAAGTCGGGGTCGAGGTGTTGCCGGATCAGCTGGCGGATGGTTTCGATATCGAGAAAGTCTTTGTTGTCGCCCGAACTGTAACCGAACCCACTCTCCACTGGGCGTGCCCCGTGCTCCCGGACGTAAGCGTCACGCATTCTTTGATCTCCCGAAGGCAGGATTGCATAGCCTTGGTCCAGCTCGACCGTATTCGGGGCGTCCCCCGGATTGATCATTTCCTCGTGGATCTTTTCGCCCGGGCGAATGCCCACGATTTTCTTCTCGCAGTTCGGCCCGACTGCCTCGGCCAGATCCATGATGCGATAGGACGGAATTTTTGGGACGAAGATCTCGCCACCCTTCGCGTCGGACAAGGCGCGGAGCACCATCTCCACGCCATCACTGAGAGTGATATTGAAGCGGGTCATATTCGGCTCCGTGATCGTAAGCTCGCCGGAACTTCGTTGCTTTAGGAAAAAGGGGATAACGGATCCATTCGAGCCCATCACATTGCCGTACCGGACAATAGAGAAGCGGATGTCTTTGTCTCCTTTGAAGTTATTGGCCGCGATGAAGAGCTTGTCCGAACACAGCTTCGTCGCCCCGTAGAGGTTGATGGGGGCTGAAGCCTTGTCAGTGGAGAGAGCGACGACACGTGTCACATTCGTGTCCAGGGCGGCGGTGATCACATTCTGCGCTCCGTAGACGTTGGTCTTGATACACTCGACCGGGTTGTATTCCGCGATATGAACGTGCTTCATGGCGGCCGCGTGAACCACGTAGTCAACGTTCTGAAAGGCCCGGTGCAAGCGGTCCGCGTCACGCACGTCCCCGATGAAATAACGCAGCGCCGGATACTTTTCGGCAGGAAAGCCTTGCGCCATCTGGAACTGCTTCTGTTCGTCGCGGGAAAAAATCACCAACCGACGAACTTTCGGCCACCGCTCAAGGATCGTGCGTACAAAATGTTGGCCAAAAGAACCGGTGCCCCCGGTGACGAGTATCGATTTTCCGTTAAGATCCATTTCTATGTTTTCTCCGATGGGGGTGAGTCGAGAAGGTCGTCAAAAAGCGTTCCTTGTTTAAAGCGTTCGGCAATGTTCGCATCCTCGTAAAATTTGTCCAGATAAGCTTCATATCTGGCTTTTAGTTCGGGTAGCCCGCGCAGAGGGTACTTGTCAAAGACCCAGAGTTTGCGTCTCAACCAGGGAATCTTTGCAAATAAATTAGGGCGGTAAAGCGGAACCAAGGCCCTCAGAGTCCAATAAACGAAAAAGTAGTAGAGGGATAAGCGTGCCCTCCTGCCCCGGGGCGGTTGCTCAAGAGTCCTTTTCAGGTAATACGCGGCCCGTATGTGGTTGCAGCCATCGTCGTAGCCGATGGTTTCGCGGACAATTTCCCTGCGGCGTTGGATGCGCTCCTCCGCTCGGTATCCGGGCAGATTTCCGGAGGTGAAGAAGGTTTCGCTCATTGCATCCACCTCTTCAAAGCTTTCCGCCTGCGGGAACCCTTCAAAAAGGGTGACGCGTGGGAAATCCGGATCCGGTACGATGAAGAGGGTTTGTTTTCCCATCATGTCTGCTTCCAGTGCCGTCGTCGATTCGTAGACCCACCAGAGGTCGACGATGTTGATCAGGTCGTGTAGTTGCTCGTCCAATAGATAGAGGACATTGGGGTAATCCTTAAGCGCCGCCATTTCGTTATCTTCAGCGCCGGGTTCGGCGGCAACTGTCTCGGTGGGGTGTTTTTTCAGGATAAAGAGGGTGTCAGGATGGGCTTCAATCGACCGGCGGAGTATGTCCTCCACCGCCAGTCTTTGGGTCTCCGCCCAATCGAGCATGGCGGCGTCGCCTTTGAAGTAATTGAGGAGTTCGCTCCGTCCACGTGGGTGGGCGAGCTTACCGAATCCCCAACCCGCGTAGCCGATTATCCGGTCGAATTTCGCGGGGTCTACCCCGTGCCTTGAGAGGAAGGGGCGACGGCTTTCGAACTGGTAGATGCGGTAGCGGTCGAAGCCCGTGCCGCCGGTCAGGACAATACGATCCTTCATCTGCGGTAATTCCTCGCGCAGGAAATCGCGCGTCCTTCGCGACCAGCAGCAAAGGTAGCTCTGATAGAAGATCTTGTCCGTATTGTAGCCCCAATAATCAAAGCTGCCATCGGTCTTGAAGTTGCCTTCGGAGATCAGCGCGAAAACGGGGATGCCCAATTTGTGGGCCTCCCTGGAAATGTGAAAATGAAGGAGTGCGCCGATGGTGTTGGCGACCACGACGCAATCCGGCCGCAGGCGGTGGATTTCATGGATGTTGGTGGTGAGGGTTGCCCGCACTTCACAATTGAGAAAACGTTCCGCGAAGTGAAGCACGGGCAGCGTGATTTCGACGTCGCGGCCCGAATCGTTGTTGGTGAAGTATAGGAGTTGTCGTGGACGATCCGTCATGCTGTCAGGCGGTCTGCCCGGTGATGGCCTTCACCGCGAACTCAGTGACGTCTTCGTTGTGGGTGAGCATTTTCTCGCGGGCTTCTTCCAGTCGCTTGCGCTGCAGGGTCGCCTCTTCGTTCAGGAGTGTTCTTGCTTTTTCGATGCCGGGGGCTCCTTCGGCATAGCAGTGCGCAAGACCAAACTTCGTTTCCAGTTCATCGAGATAGCCCCGGTGTTCCGTCGAGTTGACATAAACGGTCGGCACGCCCATGCAGGCCGCCTCGCTTGCGGTGGAAGCGCCCTCGGTCAGGACAAGTCTCGCGTAGTAGAGCGCGTCGTGAAACCAGTCCGGCGGAAGTTTGAAAATATAATCCCGTAAGCGTGGGTCGCATTTCCCTTCTTCGGGCACGATGAATATCCGGTAGCGATCTTTCCACTCCTCTACAAATTTATAGGCTAAGTCTCCCAATCCGCTTTGTCCGATATCGTGCAGTGTGTTCCAGGCGGAAAGGCGGAGCATCAAATAGCCCCCCTCAGCTACGCCCAGTTTCTCGAGGACTTCCGGGCGGGGGGTAAAATATTTGGGATGAAGGAACGCGAGTTCGTGGTAGCCCCGGTAGCGCCGGTGTTTTTTTCCGAGGTCTTTCCAGAAACATTCGGGCGTATAGACGAGATCGGCGAAGGGATGCGCGATCCTGTGGTTGAAGTGCTGAAACTCACTGTCGGTGAAGATCAAATTGCGTTTCCCCAGCAGTTTGGCGGATTGGGTATAACTGCCAAAGAGGCTGACCACGACATCGGGGTTGAATTTCCGGATGGCCGAGGCGACTTTGAACTGCCGGCCAAGCATTTCCAAAAGCGGAATCTTATTATTGCCCGACATTGAGGTAATGATCTCTGATGGAATCCAATCGTAAGCGGTCAACAGCTGTTTCATCACATCCCGGTCGCGGCTCAGTAACTTCACCGTATGCCCTTGAGCCATCAGCTGACGAACGACATACTTCCAGAAGTGGATGTCCGAGGGATGATGGGTTTCAATCAGTATGCGCATTCTCGTTCGGATCTTGGAGACTAAACGACGACAGGTGGACGGGATAGAACTGCGCTACCTATTATCCTCATGAGTCGATTAAAGCAGAAAATTATAGACGACAAATTAGCGGGCTTCCGGAATCAGAGTTCCTCAATGACATGCGGCGCGTTTGAGCCTTTGGATTTACTGTTGAAATTGAGAAGTTCACCGATCAGGCCGGTGGAAACCAGTTGGACGCCGAGGATGACCAGCAGAATGCCCAGCTGCAAAAGCGGGCGTTGCCCGATGCTGCTGCCGAAAATGATTTTGTCGGCAGTGAGCCACGCGAGGATGGCGAAACCAATCAGTCCGCTGAGCAGGCCGAAACCGCCGAAAAAATGTCCCGGTCGTTTCAGGTAGCGGGTCAGGACAACCACCGTAATCAAATCGAGGCCTCCTTTAATCAGTCGTTTCCAGCCGTATTTGGAGACGCCGTGCGTGCGCCGGTGGTGCTCTACCGGAATTTCCGTGGTCGTGAATCCTTCGGCCGCGAGGAGCACGGGGATGTAGCGGTGCAATTCGCCATAAAGCTCAATGCTGTGGATTGCTTCGGCGCGGTAGGCCTTGAAGCCGCAATTGAAGTCGTGGATTTTGACGCCGGAAGCGACCCGGGTCGCGGCATTGAACACCCGCGAAGGCAATGTTTTGCCCAGCGGGTCCCTGCGGAGTTGTTTCCAACCGGAGACACAATCGTAACCTTCGCCCAGTTTTTCCAGAAAACGCGGGATTTCCGCAGGCTCATCCTGAAGATCGGCATCCATAGTGATGACAATTTCTCCCCGGGTGACCTCGAAGCCGGCCGAAAGAGCAGCAGCTTTGCCCAGATTACGGCGGAAGCGAAGCGCCTTAATCCTTTCGGGGTGCTCTGATTTTAGAGACTCCAGGACTTCCCAGGAAGTATCGGTGCTGCCGTCGTCGACGAAAATGACTTCAAATGCGTCAATGTCGTTTGCGTCCGCAGTCGTCGAAATTTTTTCATAAAGCGGGACCAATGTTTCCGCCTCGTTGCACAAAGGTATGACGATGGAGAGTTTCGCTTCGGCAGACATAGGAAAGTGCTATGGAGCTTGGCCTTGGGTGGCTTCGAGGCAAGCAGACTTTCCCTCCGCAGTGACTATAAATATTGCGCTCCGGTGCAGGCTGGCATTTTTTCCTGACATGCAAGTGTCTATTGTCATACCGGTCTTCAACGAACGTGAGACGCTGCACGAAATCGTCAACCGCGTACGTGCGGTCGAGGGGATGCCGGTTAAGGAGATAATTCTGGTGGACGATTGCTCGACCGACGGGACTCGAAAGTTGCTCGAGTCCGAGTTCTCCGAGCCGATTTTCAAGAAGTGTTTTCACGAGGTGAACCGTGGAAAAGGGGCGGCGCTCCGCACCGGCTTTGCGGAAGCGACCGGTGAGATTGTGGCCATTCAGGACGCAGATCTGGAGTACGACCCAGCAGAATTACCTGCTTTGATTCGGCCGATCCTGAAGGATCAGGCGGACGTCGTCTTCGGCTCACGTTTTGTGGGAAGCGGAGCTCACCGGGTCGTGTTTTTCTGGCACATGCTGGGGAACAAATTGCTGACGTTATTGAGTAACATGACGACGAACTTGAACCTCACTGACATGGAATGTTGTTACAAAGTGTTTCGTAAGGAGGTCCTCGATCGGATCGAGGTGAAAGAGAATCGCTTCGGGGTTGAGCCCGAATTGACGGCAAAAGTGGCCAAGCTGGGCGTGCGTATCTATGAAGTGGGGATCTCGTACTACGGCCGAACCTACGAAGAGGGGAAGAAGATCGGCTGGAAGGATGGCGTTCGGGCTTTCTATGTGATCATGAAATACGCCTTCATGCGGTGATTCGGCAGCTGAGTTGGGTTGAACCTTTTTGCCGGCCGGATGGAGTCGTGACGATAAAGTGTTCCAGCAATACCGGCATCCCGATTATCTGCACATGCTGCGTTTTCGAGATTGTTTTAGGGTGTTCTTGGCGTTGGACTTGATGACTGCTAGGATGGATAATCTAAAAACGCATTTCAACTGGGTCGCGGAGAACGATACGAGACCGCGCCAATGGCAACGTGGCTTTCGGGCCCAGACCCGGGAGTTTCTACGCTTTCACATTCAGGAGGGCATGCGGGTGCTGGAGTGGGGCTGTGGGCCCGGTGATCTGCTGGCAGCGCTCAAGCCCTCACGGGGGCTGGGGATTGATCTTAGCCCTAAGATGGTCGAGCGTGCCAAGGCGGCTCATCCCGACAAGAATCTGGAATTTCGGGAAGGGGACCTTCACGAGATGGAGGTGGACGAGAAATTCGACGTCATCATCCTGGACTATTTGCCGGGCTATCTTCAGGACATTCATCAGTGCGTGGCCAACCTGAGAACGGCGTGCCACCCGAGGACCCGTATTTACGTGCTCTCGTTAAACCACGCCTGGAAACCGCTGCTCGAACTCGGCAAGCTCTGCGGGCTGGTCACCAAACAGCCGAAGGATTGCAACTGGATCAGCAGCGTGGACTTATGTAATATCCTGGAGCTGAATTCCTTTGAGGTGGTGGAACAGTCGACTGAGCAGATCCTGCCCTTCCGGCTTCCGATCTTCAGTGCCATCTTCAATAACTTTTTGGCGCGCCTTCCTCTCTTCCGCCACTTTGGTATGTCGGAGGTGGTGGTGAGCCGCCCTATTGCCAAACCGGAACTCCAGGGAGACGTCTCCTGCTCGGTGGTGGTGCCGGCCCGAAACGAGTCGGGGAACATCCGAGCGGCTTTGGAGCGCATCCCGGTGCTCGGGAAGCAAACTGAGGTCATCTTCGTGGAAGGGAACAGCGCGGACGATACATGGGAGGTGATCCAGCGCGAAGCCGAAGCGTACAACGGGCCACATAAGATTAAATACCTGCAACAACCGGGCAAAGGGAAGTGGGACGCGGTGCATGCCGGATTCGAGGTGGCTGAGGGCGATGTGCTCGTGATCCAGGACGGAGATTTGACGGCACCCCCGGAAGACCTGCCGAAATTTTTCGAGGCAATCAAGGAAGGGCATTGTGAATTTGCCAATGGTTGCCGGTTGGTCTACCCCATGGAGTCCGAGGCCATGCGCTTTCTCAATCTGCTGGGAAACAAATTCTTTGCCATGTCCCTGAGCTTCGTGCTGGGGCAGAATCTCAAGGATAGTTTATGCGGCACGAAGATGATGCTCCGCTCGGATTACGAAAGGCTGCTGGCGCGAATCGAAGTGTTGGGTGATTTTGATCCGTTCGGTGATTTTAATCTGCTTTTTGGCAGCTCGATGCTGGATTTACGTATCCGCGATGTGCTGGTGCGTTATCGTGACCGTCAGTATGGTGATACCAATATTTCGCGCTTCCGGCACGGCTTTATTCTTCTTCAAATGACGTGGTTTGGTATGCGCAAAGTCAAATTTTTCTCTGTCACGAAGGGGAAGTAATGTCGTTTCCAAGAAGGATGGTGGACCCTCGCTGAGGCTTTGATCATTAGGCTTTGCTTTTAGGGCGAAATCTGATTGATTCTTATACCATGTCTACCTCGGGCTCAGTGACCGAATCAATCTTCCCGGCACAGGACGCGCCTGTGACGGATCGTGATTTGGACTGGGCGGTGGTCCAAAAGGTGCAGGCCGGGAATGTCGGTGCTTTTGATCAGCTCGTACAAAAGTATCGGGAGCAAATTTTTTCGGTCATCTACAACATGACCAGCAATCGAGAGGATGCTTCGGATCTGACTCAGGAAACATTTATCAAGGCCTTTCAGGCGATTGGCCGGTTTCGGGGGAAGTCGTCGTTCTTTACCTGGATCTACCGTATTGGGGTCAACACCACGATGACCTTCCTCAAAAAGCGTAACCGACGTCGCTACATTAGCTACGAGAATATCAATGAGGAGGCTTCCAGCTCGGAAATCGTGGAACGCCTGACGGCCTCAAACCGTTCCGAAAAAGGAGCTCTGGTCAGCGAATTACAGGAAAAATTGAACGACGCCTTGCAAAAATTGTCTCCTAAACATCGCACTGTTGTTGTTTTACATGAAATTGAGGGGCTGGAACATGCCGAGATTGCTGAAATTACCCAGACATCTCCTGGCACGGTGCGCTCCCGCCTTCATTACGCCAAACAGCAATTACAATCCTACCTACAAGACTACCTTACGTAGATAACCTTTTACGACTTCCCCGGATAACCCAATACTACATGGCAAATTCTACCAAAGACAGCGGTAACAAAGTCAGCTTGGAAGAGCTGCTTCGCTTTAAAAAAGCAGAGCAGCCCGACCAGGAATTCTGGAAAGAATTCGACAGTGAGTTGCATCAGCGGATGATGCAGACCTTGGTGAAGAAGGACCCTTGGCCCGTACAGCTCTTGCGCGGAATCTCCGGCAAGTTTGCGCAAACCACGGCAATCGGGGCCGCGGCGGCAATTCTTGCGCTGATGGCCATCCGCCCCGCATTTGTCGCATCCGGCGAGCAGGGCGAAGCGACGATGGCGACTGCCAGCATCGAGCAGTCCGTGGCGCCGGAAGCTTCGGAAGATGATCTCAACACGGAACTTATGGCCGAGGCCGACTACAAAATCGAAGTGCTCTCCGCTGCATCTGCCCACGACTCGGATGTGGTTACTCAGGACTTCGGCCTGGATCGCATCGAGGTGGCCAGTTACGAAAGCGATGCGTATTCCGCAGACATGTCGCTTTCCGGCTTTACCTCGACAGGCGTCGCGAGCCTCGTGTATTAAGCATTACAAATGCTATCACGCTTTGCTTGGATCGTCACGCTAGGTTGCTTCGCTGCGCAATTTCTCAGCGCAGAGCTTCCCAACGCTTTGGCTCTGCAACAACGCCTGATCGAGGTGTTTGAGCAGAACAAAGGTGCGATTGTCAGAGTTAAAGCGGCCTATGCTCAGCCCGAGGTGGTCGATGGTAAGGCCAAGATCATGCTGCGCGTCGGCACGGGCTTTTTTATCAGTAAGGAGGGGCATGTGCTGGTCAGTGCCAGTCGTGCTGCCGGAGCCAACCGGGTATGGGTCGAATACGAAGGCAAGTCTTATGCCACCGAACCGATCGGGCATGACCGACTCACCAATATTTCCGTACTGCGGGTCCTGACTCCCCCGGAAGAATTTTCTATTATCAATCTGGATACGAGTGTGGGTCACCCCAAGCTCGGAGCGATTGCGGTTGCGATTGCCTGTCCTCTGGACTTCAGCCCCTCTCCCTCAATGGGGATCTTCACAGGAATTGATAAAAAACTGGCCCGTCAAATATTCCCGACCGAGTATATTCGCACGACAATCCCGGTCGATGCAGGGCAAGGCGGGTGCCCCATTTTGGATATCAACGGACGGTTTATCGGCATGTCGGTTGCTTCGATTCCTGACGTAGGTGGGTCCTACTGCCTGCCCGTAGATGCGCTGGTGCGTGTGCGCGACGATCTGATTTTCTCAGGTAAGATCATTCACAGCTGGTTGGGCTTTGAAGTGAAAGCGGAGCTGAATGATTTGGATTCCAATGAGGTTATTCTTTCCAAGGTACACCCGGATGCACCAGCGGCCAAAGCGGGTTTACGGGAGGGAGATCGACTGCTCGCCATCGGTGGACGTGAGATTCAGGAAGTGACCGATGTGCGTGGGGCAATTTTCTTCACTCGGGCGAATCAATATACCTCGATCAAATTTGAGCGGGATAAACAGATTCAGGAAGTTTCGGTTAAGACATTGCCCCGACCGGAAGATGTCCCGGAAATAGCCCCGTCTGAAGAGAGCGAGAAGCCAAACGACCCAGGCGAGACTGATCTAGAGGCAGAAAGTCAGACCGGCGAAGGGGCCACAACCCCGGAACAGGCAGTTGCTCAGTAGCCAAACTACTTGTGCAGAGGTGGCTTGGCGGTCAGTAGCGTCTGTTTGTTCCCCCGCAGGTCTACGTAGAGTGCCGCGTCAAGTGCTTCTGTAGCAACGAGAGCACTGCCGATGGGCGTGGATGTCATGGGCGAAAGTGTGCCCGAGAGGACCCGACCAACGCGCTCGCCGTTCTCGCTGACCACATCCGTGCCCTCACGGGCGATACGGCGACCTTCCAACTTAAAGTGGATGACACGCTGCTTGAGCCCCGACTCTTTTTGTTGGGCGAGGGCCGCTTTACCGACGAAGTCGGGCTTCTTGAATTTCACTGTCCAGCCCAGTCCCGCTTCCAGCGGGGAAATTTCGTTCGAAATCTCATGTCCGTAGAGTGGCAGGCCTGCTTCCAGGCGTAAACTGTCGCGCGCCCCAAGTCCGCAAAGCTTCAGACCTTTTTCGGCCCCGGCCTCCATGATGCGCTGCGCCAGCTTCTCGGCATCATTCGGATGGACGTAGATTTCAAATCCATCCTCACCGGTGTATCCGGTTCGGCAGATGCGCAGCTCGGCGTTGTCCCAAGCTAGGGATTGATGGTAAAAGCGTTGTAGCTCCGCGGCGGCATCGAGTCCCGCTGCCACAAGAATTTCCTCCGCCACAGGCCCCTGCAGAGCCAGTAAGGCAAACTGCTCAGACTGATCCTCGACCGTCAGCTCGAGCTGCCAGGCGGCCGCCTTATCACGGAACCAGGCCAGATCCTTCTCGATGTTGCCGGCGTTGACGCAGATCAGAAATTCGGTGGCGCTGATGCAGTAAACGATCAGGTCGTCGACCACATTGCCATCCTCGGTGCACATGGGCGAGTAGATGGCTTTGCCTACCGGAGCCTTGGCGATACGGTTCACGACCAACCGGTCCAGATACGCGCCGGCATCGGTCCCTCTAACGAAGAACTCACCCATGTGGCTGACATCAAAGAGGCCAGCGGCCTTGCGGACGGCCTGATGTTCCTCCAGGATACTGGTATACTGTACCGGCATATTCCAGCCGCCGAAGTTGACGAAGCGGGCACCATGCTTGGCGTGGAACTCTCGTAGGGGGATCTCTTGTATTTCCGACATCTTATCGTATGGGTTAGTCGCTTAAATTAATTCGAAGATTACTTGCTAAGGTTGAACCGATTGCTTGCCTGACAATTGTACAAATTGCAGGCGGGACAAGTGCAGACCGCAGCTTTTTACTCGTAAACACATTATGGAACCTTCCACAACAGACTTTCGCGAACAGGCCCGCCACTACATTCCGGCAAGCGAGCAGGACATCACCGCTATGCTCAATGCCGTGGGCAAGCCCGATTTGGATGCCCTTTTTGGGCATATCCCCGCAGCGGTGCGCTTTCAGGAGTTGCCGGACCTGCCCGAAGAGCTCCCTTATGAGCAACTGAGCGAGGAACTGGAGAGAATCTCCCACAAAAACCGCACGGGACTGAGTTTTCTCGGTGATGGTCTGCTCGACATCTCCCCTTCGCCGGTGGTCGCACAAATTTGCAATATCCGGAATTTGACCACGGCCTATACGCCCTACCAACCCGAGCTTAGCCAGGGTACGCTGCTGGCCCACTGGATTTATCAATGTTCCATGGCACGGTTGACCGGTTTTGAAGCGGTCAATGCGTCGCTCTACGACCGCTCGACCTCAATTTTCGAGGGCATCTGCGCGGCGATCCGCATGAGCCGGGGCAAGAATACCGCCCTCATCCCGGAAACGCTCTATCCGGGCGACATCGAGGTGCTGGAGACTTTGGTCGAAGGTATGGATGTTCGTTTGGTCAAAGTCGCGGCCGATCAAAGCACCGGCCTGATTGATGCGCAGGCCTTGGAAGTTGCCATCGACGAGGTGGGGGACCAACTGGCGGCGCTCGTCTTTCCGCATGTCAACACATTCGGGCTGGTTGAAGATGTGGATGCATTGACCCGTCGTGCTGCTGACGCAGGGATCAAGTCGATTGCGGTCATTGACCCGCTTTTGCTTGGCCCCGGCGGGCTTAAGCCGCCCTCCGAGTTCGGTGAGGAAGGTGTCGATATTATTGTTGGTGAAGCCCATCACCTCGCTCTGGCGCCGAATTTTGGCGGTCCCGGCCTTGGGCTCTTCGGTGTTCGTTTCTCGCAAAAAGACCGCAATGGCGTGCGTGCCGCGCCGGGGCGCTTCATCGGGCGGGCCCGCGACTGCTCGGGTCGTGAATGCCGCGTCGGGGTGCTGTCCACCCGTGAGCAGCACATCCGGAAAGACAAGGCTACTTCCAACATTTGCTCCAATCAGGCTTTTATTGCTACACTGGTTGGTGCTGCCCTACTGGAACGGGGCGATCCCGGTCTGGAGCAGATTCTCAGCGGGATGAAGTCCCAGCTCAGCCAAGCGGTCGATGCCTTGACCCGCTTCCAAGGCGTAAAGCTCGCTTTCCCGGACTCCATAAGTTACCACGAAGTGACACTGGAGTTGTCGAAGGCGACTCCAGAGGTACTGAAAGCGGCCCACTCGGCCGGAATTTTGGCCGGGGCGGATGTTTCGGACCGTATTTCCGGGGAACGCCATCTGTTGAAACTCTCCTTCAGCAATCGTGAACAAGACCTGGCTCCCTTGATCGAGGTCTTTAAGGATTTATTTGGTGAGGCATCCGATGAAGCTGGCAAGCTCAAGGCTCCAAACGCTGACCTTGCACGGGCTACGCCGCCACAGCTCCCGAGCTATCATGCGGATGAGGTCGTTCGTTACTACCAGGAGCTGGGCAAGTTGAATGTCAGCCCGGACGACGGGTGTTATCCGCTGGGCTCCTGCACCATGAAATACAACCCCAAGATCAATGACTGGGCGGCGGGGCTGCCTGGCTTCACCGATGTGCATCCGCAGGCACCGATTGAAGATGCGCAGGGTTGCCTCTATCTGCTTCACGAAATCCAGGAATGGTTCAAAAAGATTACCGGGCTGCCCGGTGTCACGACGCAGCCGCTGGCCGGGGCGCAGGGGGAACTGGTTGGGCTGAAGCTTTTTCAGGCCTACCATCGTGATCGCGGCGAGAAACGTGACGTGATGCTCATTCCCCGCTCGGCGCACGGCACCAATTTCGCCACCGCCACCATGGCGGGTTTCGCGGGTAAGCTGGGTAAGATTGTTTATCTGGAGGCGGATGTGGCCGGACGTGTTCTCAATGAAGATTTAGACCGCCGCATTGAGGAATACGGGGATCGAATCTCGGGCATCATGATCACGAATCCCAATACCTCCGGAATTTTCGAAACCTCGTTCAAGCAGATTGCCGAGAAGATTCACGCCATCGGCGGGCTGGTTTATATGGATGGTGCCAACATGAATGCCATCGCAGGCTGGGTCGACCTGGGCGCGCTCGGCGTCGATGCGGTTCATAATAATTTGCACAAGACCTGGACGATTCCTCATGGTGGCGGTGGCCCGGGCGATGCCATGGTTGCCGTCAGTGAACGGCTCTTGCCGTATCTGCCCGGTTATCAAATCGAGAAGGACGGCGAGATGTATCGGCCGGTGAAACCGGAAAAATCGATCGGGTCCTTCCACCGGCACTGGGGTAACTTTGCCCACAAGGTGCGCTGCTACACTTATTTGCTCCGGCTCGGACGTGAAGGTGTGCGACGGATGGCCGCCGTGGCCGTGCTCAGCGCGCGTTACACGCAGAACCTTTTGGACAAAGAGTATGCCCTACTACCCAAGGGTGCCGATAGCGAGCCGCGCATGCACGAGTTTATCATTACGTTGCACGACGAGGACTACGCGCAGCTCGAGTCTGTCGGACTGCGCAAAGCGGATTCCGCGATGCGGATCGGAAAGCTCTTTCTCGACTTTGGCTTTCACGCGCCGACGGTGGCCTGGCCCGAGCCGCTGGGTCTGATGATTGAGCCGACGGAGAGTTACACCAAGGCGGAACTCGATCGTTTTGCGGATGCGGTTAAGGCCATTCGCCGGCTGATCACGGAGCACCCGCAAGCGTTGCTCTCGGCGCCGCATTTTACCCCCATTGACCGGGTGGAGGAGGTCGAGGCCAACCGCGATGTTTGTCTCTCCGAGTCTCTGGACGAACTACCCGAGATCAATTTGCCTCGTATTTCCACCCGTGAGCTGGCCAAGATGTCGGTTGACGCGATCTATGAGAAGATTGTTGAAGCTTCCAAGCCGGCAGCTTAGCTTAGGGTATGGTGGTTGCATACTTCGTCGCTCTTGTTGTTGGGATAGGAGCACTTTACTGGCTGGTGCTGAAAAACTCGGCGGAGAAGATAGCCAAGCAATATGTTGCGCTCGCAGATAGTTATGGGCTTGAATTGAATCAGCCCGAGCCGGTCATGGCTGGCTTCATCCGCCCCGAGCCTTCCGTCTATGGTAAAATTAAAGAGCGTGAGATTTCGATCTCCGTTCCCGGTAAAGGTCTGCAAAACACCCGGCAGATCGAGACGGTCCTGAAGTTGGAAATCACCGACAACAAGTTTGCCGCCCAGTTCACCGGAGCGGGCTTGCTGGGAAGCTTTCGCCAACGCGACAGCCGCGGGATGGAACGCTGGAAAAGTGGCAACGAAAGTTTCGACCATGCGGTGGATGCCCGGACCAACGACGGCGGCGTACTGGGTCGTCTTCTTGAAGGCGATCTTCAGTCTGACATTATCTCTGTCCTGAAGAAAGGGAAAGGGAGCATTTACATCGGATCCGGCGTCATGGCGTATGCCGAATTGGGTTTGATTGCCAGCGATGCCTGTCGCGAACGGTTTGAGGCGGTTTTGCAACTCTTGCTCCGTTTGGCCGATGCGCTGGATGCGCCCTAAGGTATCTCCCACATAATTGGAATTTTTTCTAATAAAAACATTCATCCACACGTCTATTACTCATGATGAAAATGAAACACTTATCCCTACTCCCCGCGGCCGCAGTGCTGTTTGCCGGCTGCATGCAAGCCGAGCCAAAGGACGCCACCGAAGCGACCGGTCCTGCCATCACCGTCTACAACGAGAACTTCGGGGTGGTGCGCGATAGGGTGCCACTCGATCTCAGTGCCGGGGTCAGCGAGGCCAGCTATAGCGGTGTGACCTCTCAGCTTGAGCCCGAGTCGGTGGTTCTGCGTGACCCTTCCGGTAAGATTGATCTAAGCATCGTCGAGCAAAGCTACCGGGGCGACCCCGTCGATCAGACGCGCCTTCTGCAGATGTTTGAGGGACAGACCATCGATTTTTACAAAACGGTGGGCGACGAGGAAGTCGTCGTCAAAGGTCGCGTCATCCGCGCCCCGAAACTGGTGATGGCGAAAAACCCGCGAGGCGGCCAATACCAGAAAAATCTCGAGCCGATCATCGAGGTGGACGGACAGCTTTTGACCCGGCTTCCGGGCGAACCGCTTTTCCCCAGTCTTGGTGACGATTCCATTCTCGAGCCCACACTCAGTTGGAAACTCTTCTCGTCGAAGGCCGCCAAGTTGGAAGCTCAGCTCAGCTATCTCACCGATGGGATGTCCTGGAAGTCCGACTACAACCTGGTGCTTCCGGAAGAGGGCGATGTGGTCTCCCTGACCGGATGGGTCTCGATTGAAAACAATACCGGAACCTCCTTCGAGGAAGCCAAGATCAAGCTGATCGCCGGCGACGTAAACAAAGAGAAAGCTCAGCCACCGCAGAGCCAAATGGTATACGCCAGAGCGATGGCGAGTGATGCCCTGGCTGCTCCCGAGGTCGAGACCAAGAAGTTCGACGAGTTTCACATGTATTCGCTTCCCCTCGCCACCACTCTGCGTGACCGAGAGACCAAGCAGGTCGAATTTGTACGTGCGGAAAAAGTGCAGACCAAGAAACTCTACGTGTACGACGGCTTCAGCGGGCGCTTTCATGGCGGGCGCAACACCAACCCGAACTACGGGACGAATTCACAGCCGGACGTGGCCATTTACCGGGAGTTCAAGAACAGCGAGGAAAACGGACTCGGCGTGGCCTTGCCGGCAGGAAAAACCCGTTTCTATCGTATGGACAGCGATGGTCAACTGGAGTTTACCGGCGAGAATACCATCGACCACACGCCCAAGAACGAGACCATCCGTGTCTATCTGGGGAATGCATTCGACCTTGTAGGCGAACGTACCCGGACCGATTTTTATAAGCATCCCAGTCGTGATCTGATCCGGGAGACATACGAAATTGAGATCCGCAACCGCAGTGAAGGGGAAGTTACCGTACAGGTGGTCGAGAACCTCTTCCGCTGGTCGAACTGGGAGATCCAAAACCCGAGCCAGAAGTTTGAAAAGAAAGATGCCCAGACCATCGAGTTTGCCGTCACTGTGGATCCGGATGGAACCAGAACCGTCAGCTATACGGTGGAGTATACTTGGTAACGAATACCAATGCCGGACATCATCCGGTAATGCGAAAACCACGAAACAGAGTTTGCTGCGCCATCTCCGTAAAAACTCCGTCAAGGCTACTAGCCTCGCTTGTCAAAGCGGGGTGTTCGAGTTGCGAAAAATCTGATCTTACCGGAAAAAGTAAGAAGCTACTATCATTTAAACGAAGAATTAGTTTAGTAATTTCCTTAGTCTGACTGTCGTTTCTTCCCGATTTAGCTGACTTTTAGCCACATCGAGGGTGAATTTCTCGAATTTATCAGAGTCGAGAGTTTCCCTTTCAAGCAGCCCGTTTTCAGAAAGGAAAATCAAGCAAGTTGCCAGCGCGACGCGTTTACTACCATCAACGAAGGGATGGTTTTGGCATAGATAATAGAGATAAGCGACTGCAATTTCGACACCGTCCTCAAAAATGGCATGACCGGACATAGTCGCCTGCGGAGCAGCGATAGCTGACTCCAGTAAGCTTTTCCCTAATGCCACTCGAGCCGCCGTGCGCAGCGAGCACTTCTTCATGGATAACAAGAATGGCGTCCAAACTCGGATGCGCACACTGTTTCATCAGGAAAGACGTTTAAAAAGCTTCTCATTTTTACTGATGATGCGCTTGGCTGACTCACGGGCAGTGTCAATCGACCGACGAATCGGGGTGAGTGTGATCGTGCCACCATCGTGCACAGTCATGTTAAGTTCATCGCCTTCTTTTAGGTGGGCCTGCTCAATCAAAGCCGCATCGAAGATGATGCCGCGAGAGTTTCCAACCTTAGCCAACTTCTTGACCATAATGTAATACTATGTATCACGCTCGGCGGGGGCAAAAAATTAGTTCTCCAACTCTAAAACCTCGTTGGCAAGGTCCTCCATCATCGCAAAAGCGCGCTTGGCGGTGCGTGGCTGATAGTGGGCGCCATCGGATTGTGCGGTCGGGTCGGTGAAGGAATGCACAGTGTTGCTGAACTGCACGAGCGTCCAGTCGTCGACTCCGCCCTTGCGCATCGCTTTGATGAATGCCTGCACGTCTTCCTGTGGTACGTAAGGGTCATCGGCACCGTGAAGCACGAGCAGCGGAATGTTTACCTTTTGAGCATCACTTTGCAAAGTGGGCGAAGCCAGATCGCCGTGAAACGAGACGATACCGTCAAGGTCTTCTGATCCGGTGCGGGCGTATTCAAGAAGCGTACCGCCGCCGAAACAGAAGCCGGCTCCGAGTAGTTTGCTCGTATCAATCGGGTGCTCGCTGGCGAGTGCCTTAAAAGAATCGAGTGCCTCTTGTGCGCGGGCGCGCATCAGTTCACGGTCCGAGCGGACGAATCCCGCGGCTACTCCGGCCTCCTTGGCACTGGTTGGGCGCACATCGACACCGTACATGTCGGCCACGAAGACGGCAAACGTCTCTCCGGCGAGTTGTTTTGCCTTCTCAAGAGTGGAAGCTTTGTCCGGCCCCATCCAATTGGGCACCATGAAAATGCCGGGCAGGTTTTGTCGCCCCATGGCAGCGTCCTGATTGTAGATGAGATGGCCCCGGAATTTCGTGCCGTCTAATTCGTAGGTCACCTGCTCGTGCACCAGTTTGGCCTGGGCGACGGTGCAAAAGAGAATCGCAAAGATTGGGTAGAGAACAGTTCGCTTCATACCTCTTTACAAAGAGGGGAGTGCTTCAAAAGTCAAATGAGCCGCTACATGGAGTAGGGTCACTAGGGTTCCGAATTAGCATTAATCGATATAAATCAAAACTGGAAGTGTCGTCGGGGTGATTCATCGCGCGATCGAGAGTAGTAGCGACATCGAATCGACTGGCATGCGGAGCGTTTCCATCCACTTGAAGCTTTCAGGGCACTCTGACACCAGACTTGTCTTCGGGTCGGGGGATAAATCACCTCGACGACTAACTCAGCACACTACGAACGGTGGGCTTTTTCTTCCCGGTAGATTTTTTGCAGGGCCTCGAAGTCCTCATAGCGGGTGCCGGAAAGAATGCAGTGATCGTAGAGTTCCCGCTGCTTCATCTCGTCGCGGGCTACTCGCATGCGCCGCCGGATTTCGTCCTCGTCGTCCGTGCTGCGGTGGCGCAGACGGCTCTCCAGTTCCTCCATGCTCGGAGGCATGATAAAAACCGTCACGACCTTGCCCCGAAGCAGCGGATCTTCACGGCCCGCCTCTCGGAATGTGGCGGCTCCCTGCACGTCAATGTTCAGGAGCAGATCGGTGCCGGCGGCCAGCTTGTCCTGGATCTCGCTCTTGAGCGTGCCGTAGCGATTGCTGTGAACATTGGCGAATTCGTAAAACTCTCCGGCCGCCACTTTGGTCTCAAAAGTGGCGTGGTCGAAAAAATAGTAATCGACCTTGTGTTGCTCGCCCTCGCGCGGAGGGCGTGTGGTCGCGGTCACCACGCGACTGACTCCGGGTTCTTCCGCCAGCATGCGTTCGCACACCGTCGTCTTTCCGCTGCCCGCCGGGCCGGAGACAATAAGGAGCAGGCCGCTGGCGTTGGAACCCGTCATGAAAGTGAGAATGACATCAGAGTGAGAAGGATTCCGTAGGCGGCAAAGACTCCGCCGAAGATACGGGGCCGGTTTTCAGAGCGGTAGAGCCAGCTCAGGAAGTCACGCAGCTTGTAGGGGCTGGCGCCGAGTATGAGCGCGACGACAATGGCAAGATACACAAAGAATTTCAGGACAAGGGCACCGAACTGATATTGCATGTATCCCGCTTCCAGTATGGCGCCGGCAGTGAGCAGAATGAGTGCAGCCAAACCACGGACCGCCAGGAAATCGGGCACGAAGTAAAACGAGCCGACCGCCGTGACCAGAAAGAGGGCAAAAAGAATATTTTTATACTGACCGAAATCAGCCGGCCCGAGCTGGGTGACTTTGTAGAGAAACCAGGCAGTGGCACTCCCCAGAAGGATATACGCGGCTGCCTGTGAACGGGGAAAGGCTTTGACCGAAGTTTCCGAGCGCATGCCGTGCCAGAGGAAGTGGCCTCCGAAGGCGATCAGGAAGAGCCCGGTCAATAATGTGGCGAGAAAAAGTGACATGAATTTAAATGACTAAGATCTAAGGCCTAATGATGAAACGGCGTGGAGAAAGAAAAAACGCAACAAGAGATTTGCCAGCACACCGCCGGGCTGACACTCGATGAAAGATGAAATTGCGATTGGCAGGCGTTTCTCAAGAGATCGATCTGATTGTCTTCGATTGTGATGGCGTATTGCTGGATACGATGCCGGCAAAGATCGAGGCTTTTCGGACCTGGGTCCCGGAAGCGTATTCCGAGTATGCCGGAGTGTTCATGGATAAAGTCATGCACGGTTTCGGGCGGAGTCGGCGGCATCATATCGAGTCTTTCTATCGGGAAATCCTGGCGATGGATCCAGAAGCCCCATTCCTGGAGTCTGAAATCGAGCGCTTCACCGAAATTTGCGAGCCGCTCTGCGCTAACGCCGGCTGGCGGCGTGGATCGAAGGAATTTGTCACATGCTGTCTGGAGGCCGGGGCGCTGCGCTATGTGCTTTCCGGGACGCCGCAAAAACCGCTCGAGTCAATGCTCCGGTCCAACGGAGCAAGCGCGCTTTTCAATGTGATCCTCGGCTCGCCGCCGGCTAAACCGGATAGTATGGTGCGTATTCTTCAAGAGACCACCGTGGCTCCCGAACGGACGATCTTTATCGGCGATGCCAATGCCGACCGAATTGCAGCGGAGCACGTGGGGGCGCATTTCGTCTATTTCCCCTCCCAAGCAGCCCGTCCAGAGGGGGATATGGTAACGGAAGTCGAGGATTTGCGGGATTTATTGCGATAAGAAAATCTTTATTTATTGACAATTAGAATAAGATTAACTTATCTAAGGCTTTCTTATTCATCCCATGAACAACAAAAAAATACCTCTGCTTTACCTCGGCATCGTGCTCTTGGGGTTTTCTCTTAATGCACAGGGCGGTTTCGTCCTGTTTGGCGATGCCGGTGAAGCCCCGGTTCCGGAAGAGAAATCGGTCCGGCCCTTAACCGCTCCTTATTTTCACGAAGACGCCTTTGTCACCACGGATGTACGTGCCTGGTATGCCAAGCATCACTTCTACAGCGACACGATCGGCGGCGATGTTACGGTAATGGCCGTTCAAGTCCGCGTAGCTTTAACGCAGCGCCTGCAGTTGGTGGCTTACAAGGATGGCTACACCGAGTTTGACGACGCGTTGGTCCTCGGCGACAACGACGGTTTCAACGATATCGGGGCGGGATTGAAGTGGGCTTTTCTGCAGGACTGGGAGAATCAGTTTCACCTGGCAGCCGGTCTGGGCTACGAATTCGGTTGGGGCGACGATGAGGTGCTTCAGGATACAGATGAATTCCGCCTGTGGCTATCGGCCAACAAGGGCTTCGGCAAGCTGCACTTCGGGGCGGTCGTGAACTACATCATCTCCGATGACGACTCGGAGGGCTTGGCGGGTAATTCGGACCTGATCACAGTGCACTTGCACGCGGACTATTACCTGACTGAGTGGTTCAGCCCCGTGGTCGAGATCAATGGCTATTTTGCCCAGGATGAGGGAGTTTTCCCGTTCTCAGGGGTCGATGCGGTCAGTCTCGGTGGAGGTGATGGTGAAGATATCTGGACCGGTGCCCTCGGTTTTGAGTTGCGTCCGCTGGGTCCGGAGTTTGGTTTGCGCGCAGCCTATGAAACAGAGCTGTCCGATAACGTCAGTCTCTTCGGTCACCGCTGGACCCTCTCCGCGGTTTATGAATTTTAGTTCGTTGTAGTTTGTTAGTTGATAAAGGGCGGCCTTCGGGTCGCCCTTTTTTACAATGTCTTCCGGGCGATCCAGAGTATCGGTGGAAGGCGCTCCGGGTTTCGGGTCGGTGGTTCCCTGTCTTCGATCTGCCAATCGCTTTCGGGGAGCGATCGCATCCAGGTTTCGACCTGAACGGCTTCATCGTTTCCGCCGGTATGCCCGCGGTAAGCGGTGACCAGCAAAATGCCGCCCGGCTTCAATAAGGACTTTGCGGCATGCAAAGCACGAAGCGTTGTTTCCGGTTGTGTTGTCACCTGTTTCACGCCGCCCGGTAAGTAGCCAAGGTTGAAGGTGATGGCGCTGACACGACTTGGGTAGTCCTTCAGCAAGCCTTCAAGAGTCTCGGCGTGATCGCCTGTAATTAATTTGACCCGATCCAATCGCGCGGCGGCTTGGAGTCGCTCGCGGGTCGCCTCAATCGCGGAGGCTTGCAAATCGATTGCGAGGACTTCACCGGCGACGCCCACCAGTTCGGCCATGGCAAGTGTATCGTGGCCGTTGCCTGCGGTGGCGTCGATTGCTGTATCGCCGGAGCGCAGTACGTTTTTCAGTTTGAGGTGAACTGCTTCGGTCAGACGCATGTTGTCATAATCAGAAGTTAGAAGAAGCGCTTGATATCTGTGTCCGGATCGAGCGCTTTGCCCTCATGGATATACTCGATCAGTTCCCGGCTCAAGGTCGGCGAGAGTGAGGCGCCCTTTGAACCGAGACCATTGAATATGTAGAGCCCCCGCTTTCTGGGGTGGGCTCCGAGAAAGGGGCGGGCGTCGGTCGTGCTGGGTCGGAGCCCTGCAGGTTGATCGAGAATCGTCAATGCCTGTGGCCTGCGGGTCATGGCCTGGAACGCCTCGCAGAGTTCCTCCCTGGCGGCTTCCGTCGACTCGGGGGTCAGATCGCTTTCATCATAAGTCGCGCCGATCCGGAAGGAGCCATCGGGATAGGGGAGAAGCCATTTGCCGTGGTGATGAAGCTCTCCATGTAGATCGAGACCGTCGCTGCGGCAGAGTAGGGTTTCGCCTTTTGCCGGTGTCAGTGGTAAGTCATTAAACCAAGGGTTTTCTTTCAGCGCGGCGCCTTCGCAAAAGATCACTCTTTCGTAACCTTGCCCCTTATAGAACCAGCCGCTTTCGTTTTGTTTTAGAGCCTGATGTTCGAAGACCGTATCCTCGTAGTGTCCCTCGGCGAGCAAGCGAGCCCTCATTGATTGAATGTACAAAGGCAGGTCCACGTAGGCGACACCCTCAATCCGGAAGCTGCCGTGCGGATTCTCAAAATCGCAATTTTCCGATGGGACTTCTTCAAATCCGTCAAGCACGTTGTCGTATCTCGGATTACGGCAGCGTCTTTTGGCGCGCTTGGCATCGTCCGCATTCAAGCAGAAGCGCACCGCAGGTAAGGGATGGTAGAGCCGGATGGAAAACATCTGTTCAATTTCGGCGTAATAGTTGGCCGCTTCCGGCGCGAAGTCGTCAAAGCGCCATGACTTCGTCATCCATCGGCCGGTCACCGGATTAATAATGCCGGCCGCGACCTTGGCGGCACTGGGCATGGTCGAGCTGCCGATCACCTGAAAGGCAAGGCCCGCCCGGTGCAAGCGCCAAGCCAGCGTGCAGCCAGCGAGGCCGGCGCCGACGATCAATGTCTTTGGGTTGTGGGTTGTCGGTTGCAAGTTGTGAGAATGCAGCAAGAATAAAGGGATCAGACAACGAGCAACTTTCAACGGGTAACACTTTGTGAATCTGTTTCATCGCATTCGTGAGCGTTTTTTCTTTAACATGCCCAAAACCCTGCCGGTTGGGAGCACCCGTGCGGAACGCGGGCGCTATGGGGAGGACTTGGCTTGTCGCTACTGCCGCAAGGAACTCGGCTACCGTGTTCTGGCCCGCAACTGGCGCAGCAAGCGGGATGAACTTGATTTGATCTGCACGGATCAGAACGTTCTGGTTTTTGTCGAAGTCCGCGCCCGGTCCGAGGAAGCGCTGGTTTCCGGGGTTGCTTCGGTGGACGCTCGCAAGAAGAAGGTTTTGCAACGGGCCTGTAAGCGGTATTTAAAGCAATTGCAAAATCCACCAAAACACTTCCGTTTTGATATTATCGACGTAACACTTGTCGAAGGAACGCCTGGCACGGTTCGACATTATGCCAACGTTCCCTTATTTCATAAACACTACACTGCCTAGCCAATGACCCAAGCCAGCGAAGATGAATCCAGACATCCCTTTCTCAAAGGGTTGAGCAAACACCGTGGGGCGCCACCGACGGTCGTCGTAATTTTTGGCGCCTCGGGCGACCTGACCGCGCGCAAACTTGTGCCGGCGATCTTCAACCTGGGCGTGGATAACCTTCTGCCGGGCGACTTTCACCTCATCGGCTACGGTCGTAAGGAGATCCCGGACGAGGAATTTCGCTCACTCATGGACGAGGCGATTGAAGAACATTCCCGCCGGCCGCTCAGTAAAGAAATCTGGGAACGTGTGCGCCACAACACGACTTACCATGCCGGGGGCTATGACGAGGCATCTTCGTTTGCCTCACTGGCGGAGAAGATCGACGGAATCGAAAAAGAGATCGGCCGGGAGGTGCAACGGCTCTTTTACATTTCGACGCCGCCAAGCGTCTTCGAGCCAATCATATCCAACTTGGGCAGCAGCGGGATGGCCAAGGCCCATCTGCACACCAAGTTTGCTTCCAAGGTGATTGTGGAGAAGCCCTTCGGGCACGACCTCGGTTCGGCCCGTGAGTTGAATGCCGCGATTAACGAGGTGTTTGAAGAGTCGCAGGTGTACCGGATCGATCACTACCTCGGGAAAGAGACGGTGCAGGACCTGCTCGTTCAACGTTTTGCCAATTCGATTTTTGAGCCGATCTGGAATCGCGAATACGTCTCCTGCGTGCAAATCACGGTGGCCGAAAGTCTCGGCGTGGGCTCGCGCGGCGGCTACTACGATACCAGTGGCGCGCTGCGGGACATGATTCAGAATCATACCATGCAACTGGTGGCACTGACAGCCATGGAGCCACCCGTCTCGCTCGACCCCGAATCGATTCGCGACGAGAAGGTCAAGGTGTTGAAGGCGATTCAGCCGCTTGCGCTGGATGCCGAGGACGGCGACGTCGTGCGTGCACGCTACGAGAGTGGCTTGGTCGACGGGGAGCCGGTCAAAGGCTACAAGGAAGAAGAGGGTATTCCCGAGGATTCCTTCACCGAAACCTATGCCGCATTGCGCCTTTCCATTAACAATTGGCGCTGGAAGGGCGTGCCCTTCTACATCCGCTCCGGCAAGCGCATGGCCCGACGTGCGAGCGAGATCGCCATACAGTTCAAGCGTCCCCCCGGCATTCTCTTTTCGGAGGGAAACAAATTCGACGTGGCTTCAAACACGATGGTCATCAGCATCCAGCCGGACGAGGGAGTCACCTTGGTGATGAACTCCAAGATCCCCGGCTTGGAGACCCGCACCCAGCCGGTCAAAATGCACTTTCGCTATGCCACGACCTTCGGCTCGAACACCCCGGAGGCGTATGAGCGCCTCATCCTCGACGCCATGATCGGCGACAGTACACTCTTTATCCGTGGTGACGAAACCGAGGCCTCCTGGAAGCTGATCACTCCGATCCTCGACCATTGGAATGAAGCCGGAGAGGAAGGCTTGGCGACGTATGCGGCCGGCTCATGGGGGCCGAAGGAGAGCGAGCAGCTCCTGGCGAGTAACGGGCACGAATGGCGTCGGTCCGGGTAGTTAAAAATTGAATACAATAGATGAAAGATTTGATCGACGAATTGCCCGGCATTGCCTTGCCGGTGCGTGAAGTGGCTCATCGCTTGAATACGATGTGGCAGGGGGAAGGCGACGGGTCTCCGTCGGAGTTCCGCGCTTCGCAAATGAACGTGGTCCTGCACTTTGGGCGTGAAGTCACTCCGCGGGAGGCGACGCAACGGTTCGGCGAGCTGATCGAATTCGCACAGCGCTACCCGAGCCGGATTATCGTGCTCTGCCCCTGCGATTCGATCAGCGACGGCTCGATGCGGGCGAAACTCTTCAGCCAGTGCTATATCGGCGACTCACACCGGGAAATGTGCTGCTGTGAAGCCCTGATGCTGGGCTATCAGCCGGACGATTGTGGCTATCTGGGCAATCAGGTATCGGTTTGGCTGGAATCGGACCTTCCCACTTATCACTGGTTCAGCCGGGTCCCGGCAGAGCGGATTGAGGCCTATTTTGACAATCTTCTGGTCGGGGTTCGCCGTTGTATTTACGACAGCAGCATCGAAGAGAAAGATCTCGGCGCGCTCGACTGGCCCGAGCCGGACCGCGTAGGTGATCTGGCGACCGCGAGGTTATTGCCGGTGCGTCAGGCGATCGGTCAGTATTTGAGTGGCTATTCGATCGAGCAACTCTGCCATGGGCTGAAATCAGTGCGGATCCGGTATGCGGAATCCATGTCCGGGGAAGGCAGACGGCTGCTGGAGTGGATCAAAGACTGCCTTAATGAATGCGACAAATGCGAGGACTGCAGTGCGTTAAAGGCGGACTACGACCTCGGCGAGTGTCAGGCCGACGACTGCCGTCTGACCTTGGAGCTTAGCTACGAAGATGATCGCTACTTCCGCTGGAGGATGTTGAGCGGCGGAAACCTCGGCATGGTCGAGGCGTATTTAGGCAAGTCCGAGGAGAAGGTGACGACCCGCGTCAAGTCGCTGGGTGCGGAGCAAACGATTGCAGAAGCGCTGTTGTTTTAATCGGCTGATTCGATTTCGTCGAGTGCCTTAACCACGTCAGCCATCTGGCCGGATGTGGCCGCGCTGAGATCGCGCCAAACCAGCACGCCATCCTTAAATAAGTAGGCTTGTCGGCTCCAGCGCCCCTTCCCGAAAGCCTTGGCCACGGATTTGTCCGTATCGGCAATCAGGGTGAAGGGCAGCGAGTGCTTCTCGCGAAATTCTGCTTGGGTCTTGGCGGTGTCGGAAGACACGCCATAAATCGTAACCTCACGTTTCTGTAGTTCGTCCCAACCGTCGCGCAAGCTGCAGGCTTGCTTGGTGCAGCCGGGGGTCATTGCTTTCGGGTAGAAGAAAACCAAAACAGTACCCTCGCTGAGGGCATTGCCGAGGTGGACAGGGTTGCCTCGGTCGTCGATACTTTTGACAGCGGGCGCCTTCGCTCCAAGTTTGAGCTCATCTGCCTGTAGCAGAGCGTTGAAGAATGAGAGTGCCATAAGGGTAAGAATGCATTTTAGCATAATCAACCATCGGCAGGAGGGGCGGTTGGCTTACAGACTATCTGTCAGCTTTTGCGTGGTGTGCTCCAGGCGTCCAGCCAGTGTTTCCAGCATCTTCACCGCAATTTCCGGATGCTGACTGACCAGAGCCTCCAGATCAATCCCTTCGTATTTTGTGACGGTCGTCGGCATGCGGGCTCTGACACAGGATGTGCGCGGTTTGCCCAGAATGGCGCTGACTTCCCCGAATATTGTGCCGGGGAACATCAGGACGTTGAGCACGACATCGTCTTTTACGACTTCGACGGCTCCTTTCTCCAATACGTAAAATGCTCTGCCATGATCACCCTGACGGATGATGACATTGCCGGCTCGGAATTCTTCTGTGGTTGGCACCTTTTCAGTCATGTTGAATAAAGCCCTGATGGGCAAGCTTGCGCTGATGTAAATTGCGTTGACGGTCGTTAAGGCAGCTTAGAAACATAAACGGATGTTACAGCGCGTATTAACCTGCATTTGGATCCCGGCCTTATTGGCGCTGATAAGTGCATGCAGCCCGAATGGAGTCGAGGTCGTGAGCGAGACGGATGAGAAACAGTACCAGCTTGCTCAGGATTTCAAAAACCAGGGCCGGACCGAGGAGGCGCTCAGCGCCTTTCTCCGGGTGATCGATGCGCGTCGCGATGCCCCGGAGTCGCATTTGGAGGCCGGTTACATTTACCTGCGCACAATGAAGGACCCGATTCGCGCGATCTACCATTTCGAACGTTACCTTCAGTTCAAACCGCAATCGCCGCAAGCCAGCCAGGTGCGCCAGCTCATCGAGACCGCGCAAAAGGAATTCGCGCGCCAGTTGCCGGCCCAGCCGTATGAAGGGGATTTGGAGCGTATTGATTTAATGGAACTGGTGAAGACGCTCAAACAGGAGAATGACAGTTTGAAGCGCGATCTAGTTGCCGCGGAAAAACGGGTCAGCCAACTGGAAAATGTTCTCGGACAGGCCAGAAGGGTGCCCCGCCCGCAGACTGAGGCTCCCGCGGTCGTGCGCCGGGAACAGCCCGTTCGCACGGACGGAGGCACGGCCACGCCCGATCCGGAGGATGTGCCCCGCACCTACACCGTGCAGTCGGGAGATACGCTCAGCACGATCAGCCGGCGCTTCTATGGCACCCCCTCCCGCTGGATTGATATTTTTCAGGCGAACCGTGACCGTCTCTCCAGCGAAAATGCCCTACGCGTGGGGCAGGAGATCCGCATCCCCTGATGCTTCAGGGTGGTTTGACGACGGCACTACGTTTGGACTATTATGTCGGGCATGCGTTTCTTTGATTACAACGCGACCACACCGCTTCTGCCCGAAGCGAGGGCGGCCTGGCTTGAGGCGAACGATGCGTGTTGGCTCAACCCCTCAAGCCCCTATCGTGCCGGTGCGGCTGCGCATGCCCGGTTGGAGGAAGCGCGTGATCGATTAGCGGCCTTGCTGGATGTCGATTCCCGGCGTATCGTATTTAATTCCGGAGCGACCGAGGGGAACAACGCTGTCTTAGCCGGTTGGTCACGAACGTTCGGCGAGAAAGCACGGGTCGGCGTCGGCGCGACGGAGCATCCAAGTGTTCTTGAGGCGGCGAAGCATCACTTCGATCAGCGTATCGATTGGCTGGAGCCCGAACCCGGCGGGGTGATTCAGCCGGAAACTTTGGAAGGAAAGGCGGTTTCTGCGGTTTCCATCATGGCGGCAAATAACGAAACCGGCGTGCTGAACCCATGGCAGGAATGGGCAAAGGTCTGTCGGGGCCGGGGCATTACCATGCACTGTGATGCTTCGCAGTGGATCGGAAAAATGCCGCTCGAAGGTTTGGGCGCCTGCGATTTTGTCACCGCCTGCGCACACAAATTCGGTGGACCCAAAGGGGCGGGGTTCCTGCTGGTTCCGGAGGGTTGTGTCTCTGGGTTTGTCGGTGGGGCACAGGAGGGCGGTCGTCGTGCCGGCACGGAAAATTTGGCTGGTATTTTGTCGATGTTGGCTGCTCTGGAGGCTGTTGAAGCGAAGCGTGCGACTTTCTCAGCCAAGGCGAAGGGAGACTTCCTGGATGCGCTGGAAGAGGAAATGCCCGGAGTGACAGTGATTGGCCGCGGCCAGCCTGCGCTCTGGAATACGGTCGCCATCGTACTGCCGGACTTTAAAAGCAGCCGCTGGATTCGTGCCCTCGAAAGAAAAGGCGTTCTGGTCTCAGCGGGCTCGGCCTGCTCGACAGGTAAAGGTGGGCCTTCACACGTGCTGGCTGCAATGGGCCTCGACCCCAATCAGGCAGATCGAGCGTTGCGCATCAGCTCCGGATGGGAAACAACGCCGGACGATTGGAGCGCGTTGCTGGACGCCCTGCTCAGCAGCTACAAGGAACTCAAGAAGGAGGCTGCCGGCTCCAACTCGCAGGTTATTTCGATTTAGAACGTATGCGTTTCCTTAATCTGCGTCTGCAAAATTTCCGCAATATCGAGTTTGCCGAGCTCTCGCTGGATGCGCCCCGGACCTTTCTGCTCGGTGCGAACGGACAGGGGAAATCGAATATCCTTGAGGCGCTGAGCCTGGTGACTGCACTTCGCTCCTTTCGTACCCAAAATGCCGGGGCACTGCCGCGAAAAGAGGCGGGTCAGTATGCTCTGGTTTATGAAGTCGAGCATGACGAGTATGGCGTGACCGAGATCGAGATACATGGGGGACGTGAGGGACGAAAGCTTCTCGTCGATGGCGAGCCGGTCATGCGATTGGGCGATTTTATCGGGCGCTTCCCGGTTGTCCCTTTGAGTTCGGCCGACTTTCAGCTTTTGAGAGGAAGCCCTGCGGAACGGCGCCGTTTTCTGGATCTGACCTTGTCGTCAATCGACCGGCACTACTACGACGCGCTGCGACAATATCACCGAGGAATCACGGAGCGTAATCGACTGCTGAAGAATGGCCGCTCAAGCGCTGAATTTGATGCCTTCGAGGCCGAGATTGCCACTCATGCGGCGGTGCTCTCGCACAAGCGCACGGAGGGATTGGCCCGCCTTGGTTCTGTCCTGAAAGAAGTTTATACCGGACTGGCCGATGCCGACGAAGGTCCGGAGGTGGTCTACAGCCCCAATGTCGAAGTAAAAGACGCGTCTCAGTTTAAGGATGTTTTGGCGGCGTCGCGAAAGCGGGATGAAATCATGGGGGCGACGCAAAAAGGCCCGCACCGGGATGACATGAGGTTGGCCCTGAACGTTGGCGGCGCCAAGGAATATGCCTCCGACGGCCAGCAGCGCGGGCTCTGCGTGGCGCTGCGGATCGCCCAGGCGACTCTGTTTCGGGAAGCCCTGCAGGTGGCGCCGGTATTGCTCGTCGATGATGTCTTGGGCGAACTCGACCCGCATCGTAAAGCCGGTTTTTGGAGGGCCTGCCCCGGGGACTTGCAGATTGTCGCGACCGGCACCGAATTGCCGGAGGATGCTCCCGGGTGGTCCGTCAGTCGGGTCAAGGCGGGGCGCCTGGCGCCGAATTAGCTTCCGTTTAGCTTGAGTTCCTCGGTGAGGCTGAGTTTGCCGGAAGGGTCGCAGTCTGCTCGTATCCCGATAAAGCCATCGGCGAAACGATCATAGTAAGGCCAAAGCAAGGTGCGGTCGGTTTCCGGGATCGCAAGCGCGTCGATCGCCTTTCTGCTGTAGAAGCGGAACCTTCCTTCATCGATCTCCGGAGGCAGCGCGTCGATCGTCCGCAGACAATTAAAGAGAAACATGAGCCAGTGCCCGGAGCCTTCGTAACTTTTTTCCGAAATGTAGCCGAAACAGTGCAGGTCCTGGTCCTCCAGGGAAAGGTTGATCTCCTCCATGACCTCACGCCGGGCACACTCGTAGGGCGACTCGCCCAGACGCATGTCCAGTTTTCCCCCGATCGGGCTCCAGCAGCCAAGGTTTGGGGCTTTGCGCCGCTCAATCAACAAATGCTCCCCGTCAGGGTTTCGAACAAAAACGAGTGCGCTTATTTTAAAAGGAAGAACGGATGTCATGCTACGGCAAGTTCCCGAGCAACGGACGAAGTGCAAGTGAATTTCTCTTTCTGTGCAAAGCGAATGCCCCTGAACCAATACAGTAAAAGAACAGTTAATAAATTAGGGGAAAAATATATTGCTATGGGTCTTTCAGCCCCGTATCGATTAGAAGCTTAAGTTGTTAATATCAATTATCCCATACATTCCCAAATTTTGATGAAGAAGCTGTTATCCCTATGTCTCTTCCCGATCTTCGCTTCGGTCTCTTTATTTGCTCAGAAGGAGGCAATTAAAGTGGACCGGGTTGATTTCAATTCTCTTCGCGATGATTGGATTCAAATGGAGGTGGAACTTTCATGTCACGGAAACCCGTCTCCGGAGGCGCGTGATTCACGGTTCGTGGAAAATATTAGAGTGAAGGTCTATCTGGCCTTCACCCGTGATGAGAAAAAACGCGAGTACGATTACTACGTTTCTGAAGTGGAGATCGTGATTATGGAGCAGGGCGACGACAACAACGTCTACTTCTACCTGCCCGGCCCGATCGCCGAACGCGACCAACTCAACACCGATCCTGACTTTTATTATGTCGAGGTTTCAGTCAATGATGAGGAGCAGTCCCCGCAGAAGTCTGCCATTAGCAGCAATATCCCGAATTTGGAAATCCTTGAGTCCTTTATCTCCAAGGCTGACGCAGGAAGTCTGGAAAACGAACATTTACTCATGCCGATATATCTGGTTTCCGGGGTTGAACTTGGGCGCGTCAGTGATCTTCCTGTGTTTCTGCGTCGCGACGTGCGCCAGTAACTTCTCCTGCTAGAAACCTTTCGTATCGATGAGTAGCTCGAAACAATTAATCATTAACTGCGGCGCCAGCCGGGTCACTGCAGCGGTAGCTGAAGTGCAGGCAGGCGAACTGAACATGGAGAGATGGGTCACTGTCCCACTCGACTACGATTTCACTGAAGACGAGTCCTGGCTTGATGCCGTCAGATCCGCCCTGCAAGAACTCTCCCATAGGCACCATTTATCAGGCAAGGCTTCGATTATCATCCCGGGTAATCAGGTTCTGACCAAAACGATCCGCATCCCGCATGTTGAAGAAGCCAAGCGAGCCCAAATCCTCGCTTTTGAGGCGCAGCAGAATATTCCCTATCCTTTGCACGAGGTCGTTTGGGACAGCCAAGTGGTTGGGGATGACGGCGTGGAGACGGAAGTTCTATTCATTGCTTGTAAGTCAAATACCATCAGCGAGATTTGCAACATGGTCGCCGGAGCGGGCTTCACGCCTGAAAGGATCAGTGCCGCGACAATTCTCGAGTTTAATGCACTGCAGTTGGCCTCGCGTGACATCGAAGAGGATGTCCTTCTGATTAACATCGGGGCGCGCTCCACTAATCTCGTCTTCAAGAGCGAAAAAGGCTTTTTCGTTCGGAATATTCAACTGGGGGGGAACACACTCACCCAGAATATCGCGGACAGCCTTGGTAAAACCTTCCCCCAGGCCGAAGAAATCAAGCAGAAGTTTTTTACCGAGGAGCTGGATTATGGCGACGACGATTCGGGAGCAAAGTTGTTGCAAGGCTCCGCCGATGCATTTGTCCGCCGCACAAGCCAGGAAATTACCCGTTCCATCGTAAATTACCGGCGTCAGAAAAATGCACCGGCGCCCAAGCAAATTCTTCTGACCGGTCGCGGATCCCTCCTGCGTGGATTATCCGAACAACTTTCCACCAGTCAGAAGATCGCAGTCGATTTTTTCGACCCGTTAAAAGGTGTTGTCCTTGGCGGTGCAATTACGGCAGGTGCTGAAGAACTGCGACTCGAAGCGGGGGAAATTATTGGCGAAGCCGCCCGGTCGATTATTGCGGACAGTGCCGGAGTCAATCTTCTGCCCGGGGACTTACAGGCTGAGATCGACTTCCGTTCCAAAAAACCGCTGCTTGTCGCGGCGGCAATTTGTCTCGCACTTGCACCCTGGCCGGCGTTCTTCGGCTACAAACAAATCAGTGCCGACTATGAAGAGCGAGCGAGCGCCTTGCAGGCCGAGGCCAATCCATTGCGGGTGCGTCAGTCCGAGATTAGCAACCTCGAAGATAAGGCACGCGAGGTAAGCGCCTCGATTGAGCAAGTTAAAGGGCTGGTCAACTCCAAGGCCAACTGGATCCAGTTTTTCGCGGAATTGCAGGAGAGTCTAATGCAGGCTGAGGACGTTTGGTTGGACGATCTGGCCGTTGAGCGCGGAAAATCCGACGAGGGCGATACGGCCTCTTATGAAATTGCGTTGAAAGGCCAGATGCTTGTTCGCGAGACTGCCAGCGGCAGCGGCATCAACCGTGAAGTCCTGACGAATCGTATCAAGCAGCTACAGGCAAGCTTTGAGAATTCCGAGTTCGTCGTCACTTCCAAGCCGCCGAACATCAACTGGAATAGTCTGCGAAACGGACTCAACGTACTGCCATTCAGCATTAACCTGGTGGTGGATACCTCCAAAACTCTTTAATTCACAATGAGCTTCTTCAAAAAAAACCTGCTCTTCTGTATTGTTGTCTTCCTTTGCGTCGCAGCAATGTGTGCGGGCCTGTTTCTGGCTTTCTCAGCGTCCGGTAAAGTTAAGGAAGCGAAGAACAGCCTGAATAGTGCGGAGTTGCAACTCACCGCCTTACTCGGCTCGGATCCCGCACCCTCGGTGGACAATCTGCAGGCGGCAAAGCAGAACCTGAGTGAGCTCCAGCAATCCCTATCGCAAATCCGTAAGGAATTGCAGAAGGGGGCCTCGCTCAGCACTTCGGAGGATGGCGTCAGTGTGATGGCTGGCATCCAGCAATACATTTCCAAGTTTCAGAAGGCGACAGACGAACATGTTGATGAGACCGGCGAGCCCGCCGAGATCGTCACACCACAAGACTTCGCCTTCGGCTTTGAGCAATATATCGACGAGGCATCTATGCTGGAAGATCCGGAGAAAGTTTCTCTTCTCGACAAGCAGCGACAAGTATTGAGTTATCTTCTCACGCAGCTGATCGCGTCGGATCCTGAGTCAATTGATAAAGTTCGCCGTGAGGTGTTGGAAGAGCCTGCCGGAGAGGGGGCCAAAACCTTTAGGGTTGATCCAGCCGTCTCAGCGCGAGTGCCCGGCGCGATCGATACGATGGGCTTCAGCTTAACATTCAGCGGGTATACGGATTCCTTGCGCGAACTGCTTAACCGGTTGTCGCGCTTCGACTTGCCAATCGTCGTACGCAGTATTGAAGTGGACCGCCCGTCTGGAAGCGAAACCGTGGTTGCCCCAACAAACCGCGGGGGCGCGGACAATATTTTTGATCTCTTTGGCGGTGGCGAGACTGCCGGCACTGAAGAGGAGTCGAGCGAAGGCCCGAAACCTGTTATCGAAGAGAATATTTCCCAGTTTACGGTCATTCTCGAGCTCATCGAGGTGGTTTTGCCGGAGACGCAAACCCAGGAAGATTCTGACACTGTATGAAAAAATTATACGACAAGCTGATCTTGGTACTAGCGCTTCTGGCACTACTCGGGGGAGCGGCACTCTACTTTTTGAAATCGGACGTCACCTCGCAGCAAGCCGCTGCCGGGGACGCTGAGCCTGCTGGCAACCCTTACCAGCCAATCCCGATTCCCGAGCCATCCGCCAAAACGGCAAGCTGGCCGGAACCTGAACATCAGTCGTCGGGCCCGAACTGGCTGTATGATGTATTTACGCCGCCGAAAATCTACATCGACAGGCAAGGAAACTTTACCGCTGAACCTCCCAAGGTAATCGACCAGGATGAGCCGTTCGGAGTTTATCTGGCTAAAATGGAGCGTATGCCGTACCGAATCCAGATGCAGGGCTACAGTGGCGATCGCGATAAGCCGGGCGAGGCGGTCCTCTTCTTCTTCGATGAAGAACGGCAACTTCGGTTCTTTATCCGCGAAGGGCAAACGAACGACGAATCTGAAGTCGAGGTACTCGATTTTACGATCGAACGTGAAATTGACGATGATAACAATGTGGACGTGACTGCCGTCGCCACCATCCTGGACAAACGGAGCGGAGAGGAAGTAAAGCTGAATGACGAGGAAAGACTATTTAGCTCAGAAGTCACCTTGTTGTTCCGGTCCGAGGAAGATTCCGAAGTTGAGGTTGAGCTCATGATTGACCCACAGGAACCAACAACCGCCTTCCAGACATCTGCAGGCGAGTTCGTCCTAAAAGAAATAAACCTTGAAGACCAGACTGTAACAGTAGAGAAAAAAGCTACCGAGGACATGGAGTCACGTACTCTCACCCTATCACCGACGATATATCAAAAGCCAGAAGACACTCAACCCAATGTAGAAGCCGAAGAAGATTCGAGCAACGATGCCGAATTTGATTTTGCCTTCTAACGACGATTTCAACAAACAACTCATTCCCTGATAAGATTATGAAACAATACCTCATTGCATGTATGCGCCCTGCTGCGGTTATCCTCGTGATGGCTCTAGCGTTTGTTGCGCTTCTTTCACCACAGAATGTGCAGGCGCAAACTGCCACAGATAAAGTTCGCCTGATGGCAGATACTTTGCGAGCTCGTGATTCAGGCAATCTGGAGGTGGCTAAAGAAAAAGCTGAAGAGCTTATCAAAATTGCCCCGCAGGACGAAAACGTCCAGCGATTGCTCGCCTCGATCAACCGCGAATTGGACAGTCGTTCATCCGGCGGTGACGCAGCATCCCCTTCCGTGTTTGGGCAAGCCCCCGAGGTGGATGTTGAAGCTGCCATGGAAATGGATCCCAAGGCAACCAGCACAAACAACGTGATCGCTGCGGCAGCTTCGGAACAGGAAGCCCGTATTCAGGCGGCACAGGCGGCCATTGGCGAAGCAAAGCAATTGGCACAGTTGGGTGCTTACGGTGACGCCAGCAACCTTCTTGATTCTGCCGCTGCAAGCTTGACCTTGAATACTGCCACGGAAAGCACGCTTGCCGCCGTCGAAGAGGCTCAAGCCAATGTGATCTTGATGGAAGCGAAATCCCTTGCTGACGCGGGAGATTTAAAGGGAGCAGAAGACTTGGTTGAAGACTACCGCGCTGCGGGTGGCAACAAGCGCACTGCAGATTCGATGGCGCGGTCGCTTGACGAAGAAATTTCCGATCCTTACAGACTGGATGTGAACGAAGTCAGTCCTGAGTATACCTCACAAAACAAGATTATCCGTGACTTGCTGGCTCGTGGCCGCGCACAGTTTTTGAATGGCGACTATGACGGAGCACAGGCTACCTTCAAAGAAGTTGAAGCTCGCGATGCCAACAATGCCGAAGCTAAGCTTTTTCAAACAAGAATTGCTACCATTCTCGGCAACATCCACTCGCAGAACCATTACAAGACACGCGAGCAAATGCTAACGGAGGTCGACCAATCATGGGAACGGCCCAAGGTGTTTGACATCTCTACGATTGAAGAAGTCGGACCGATTAACGAAGGTCTGCAAGAAAAGCTGAACAAAACAATCATTCCTCAGGTGAATTTTTCCGGTATGGAGCTCACCCGCGTGATCGAAACGCTTTCAGAGCTCTCTGCAGTTTACGATCCGGAAGGCAAGGGCCTGAATATCGTTCCGATTTTCAATCCCAATGAAACAAACCCCCGGGTTAATATCTCCCTGCGCAATCTGAACCTGGACCGTATTCTCCAGTTTGTGACACAACAGGTCAATTTCTCGTATGACGTTGGTGCCGATGCGGTTACCATTCAGCCCAGTGACAGCTCCGGTGGTGTGTCCAATACCTTTACGGAATTCTTCCCCATCACACGGGCAACGGTGATTCGCCTTACCGGTGTACGTGGTGGAGGCGGTTCCTCCGGACCCGTCGACCCGTTTTCTGCTCCGGCAGCTTCCAGCAGTGGCCCGAGTGCCAGTGAAGAAACCGAAGCGTTGCAGAGCTTCTTCCAGAGTGCAGGGGTGAACTTTGAGCTGACCGGCACAAGCCTGGCGTTCGACGGTGAGCAACTGATTGTCACGCAAACACGCCGTAACCTCGAACGTATGCGCACCATCCTGCGCAACTACAACGAGGTCAAACAGGTCGAAATCGAGGCGAAGTTCCTCGAAGTGGCACAAAATGATCTGGATGAACTCGGCTTTTCCTGGGGTGTTGGCGATGGAGCGCGTGAGCTCGTCGGTACGGACGGTTTCCCGATTCTTGACCAGTTCGGAAATCCGACTACAGAATATTCCCGAGTCGGCACCACTCAGGGCCGTACTCTGAACGATACGTTCACCACGGATGCGTCCACCGCGGAGATCAATATTAGCGGACTTGATCCGATTCCGGTTGCACCTCCTACTCTCAACACTGCTATCGACTTGGCATCCGGCGCGGGTAACCTGTTCTCCGCGACTGGCTGGAGTGCAGCCGGTGTTGATGTCGATCTCGCAATCCGTGCCTTGTCGCGCAAAGCCGGAAGCGACCTGATGAGTGCTCCCAAGGTAACCGTACTTTCGGGCAAAAAGGCGACTATTACGGTCGCACAGGAACTGCGTTACCCGGAAAGTTATGGTGATATCGAATCACAAGTGGGTGGTGGTAACAACAACAACAGCGTCAACGGCAACGGCGGAGGATCTTCCATCTCCATTACCGCTGGTACGCCGCAAGACTTTGTGACTCGTAATGTAGGTGTGGAGCTCTCGGTGACGCCTAACGTCGAAAACGACGATACCATCAGCTTGCTGCTTGAGCCGCGTGTCACTGAGTTTGAAGGCTTCGTTGAGTACGGCGGCCCCAGTGTCGCGGCAATCAGCGGCGGCCTGGGTAGTCAATCGACGGTGGTGACTGTTCCTGCCGGCTTCTATCAGCCGATCTTTTCGACTCGTGAGATGTCCACTGAAGTGACGATCTTCGATGGCGCGACTCTAGTCATGGGCGGCTTAACCCGCGACGAAATCAAAAGTTTCAACGACAAGGTGCCGGTGCTTGGTAATATTCCCGGTGTCGGTCGACTCTTCCGGTCGGAAGGCGAAACTCGTCAAAAGCGTAATCTGTTGGTCTTTGTTACGGCCAACCTGATTAGCCCGGGTGGTTCGCCGGCACGTCAAAACTACCGGAACGTGGATGCGAACTCACTCTTCCAGAATCCTACTATCATGACTCCATCCGGTGCTGCGAATCGCGGGATCGACGAAGTTACTGAGTAAGAACCTGTTAAATTAACATTATTTTTACGGGGGAAGTCGAACTTTTGTTCGGCTTCCCCTTAAATCGATGCATAGTATGAATACCAAAATAAGTATTCGGGTTCACGCTATGCCCCGAAAACTATAAATCGTAACCCCTGCTTTGTCGGTAATGCCTGCACACAATCCTCAGAAAAAAAGAGCTAAACTGTTGGTTCTTGCCCTTGTGTTCGTAGCCGGAGCTGTACTGACACTAAATTTCACGGGGCGTGATAACGCACCAGCTTTTGAAGAACAGACCAAGGCCACACAAGACAGCGTTGACGCTGAGAGCGGTGATGCGAACAAGGCATCAGTTCAGGCTGCGCTAAAATCGTCTGAATCGGCGCTGGAAAAAACCGCAGCGCACGGCGCGGATTGCGCACATTGTCAGGCTGCGGCTGAAAAACCCACGGCAGCAGATGCCGTCAAAGCAGCTGCGCAATTAACGACGCAGCCGCGTTTCGACTCAATCTTCAAGAACATTGCCAAGGAGCAGCCGACCTACACCCGTTCGGATTTTGATTTTCTGGCAGGGAGTCAAGTTGGCGATGCTGTAGCCTTTGAGTTGGCGGGCCGGCAATTCTCCGGCGAAGTTGCACTGGTACGGGAAGGAAAAAAAACCAAAGCCTACTCGATGGAATTTCCCGAAGGGACGTTTACTGTGACGACAAACAAGGTGGGCGAGTTTCAGGCTTTCTTTATGTTTCGGGGGGATTCTCGAGCTGTCGAGATCTCGGAAATAGATTCGGAGCTGGGCAGGATCGGGCATGAAGTGCAGGTCGTAGACGGGCAAGTCTCGACGCCCGAAGGTGACGGTACCCTGATCACGACACAAATTAAGCTGAGCGACGTTATGTGCGCTCCTAGAGACGCAGTATATGGAAAGAAAAGTCTGCCGGGCGCTCGCGTCAGTGGTTTGGCTTCCCCGTTTGAGCCCAAAGCATCCAGCACCTTGAACGAGCCGGTCGGTGCCGTTCCCTTGACAGAAAACCCCGGTACGGGCCACGTGCTCTATCTGGATTTTGATGGTGAAACAGTTACAGATGACTTCTGGAATATATCCACTGCACAAGAAGTCATGGCCGTGGGGCCGGCTCCGCGCAATAATGACAATGCATGGGTGACCAATGTCTTTAATCGCGTTGTTGAGGATTTTGCGCCCTTCAATATCACGGTGACTACCGAACGTGATGTTTTTGATGCAGCAGACCCTGAACAACGTCTACAAGTAATCATTACTCCTGATGATCTCGTTAGTCAGGCATTTGGTTTCAACTCAAGCGGTGGATGGGCTTACACAAATTCTTATGCTACGAATCTGACCCGCATTGTCTGGGTCTACAACCTTTCAGAATATACATGTGCGACCACCATCTCCCATGAAGCAGGTCATGCTTTCGGCTTGAGTCACGACTATGCCTTGGGTGATTCGGACGAATATTATCCCGGTCACAACGGTTCCTACACTCCTGGCTGGGGCACAATTATGGGGGCACCCTTTCAGGATTTTCTCTTGGACGAAGTCGACCAGTGGAGCCGTGGTGAATTTGAGGATGCCGTTAACGAAGAAGATGATATTCAGATCATCGCCAGGACTGCGAACGGATTTGGATTCAAGGAAGACGATTTTGCCGGTGTGTTTACGGGTGGAGCTGGTCTAGACGTCGGCTTTCTGTCTTCAACTGGTGAGAATCAGGTCGGCGCTTCTGGTTTAATCTCAAGACAATCGGATGTGGATGTTTTCCGCTTTTCAGTAGCGTTTTCCGGTGAGCTCTCGATTACTGTGAATCCATATGATGTGGAATCGAATGATACTGACCCGGGTTCGGATACCAAAGGGGCGAACTTAGCGGTTGATACCAGATTGCTGGATTCGACGGGTGCTGAAATTGCGGTAGGCGTGGATGCAGGATCAGTTTCTCTGGCGTCCCTTGTCGAAGCGGATGTCGATGCAGGGATCTATTATATAGAAGTGACTGGTGGTGGACGCGGGGATGATCCTTTTACCGGCTTTTCCGACTATGCCAGCCTGGGTCAGTATCAAATTGTGGGTGAATTGCCGACTCAACCCTTGGATGTCTTTGGGTCCGATAAACAGGACCAGCCTGTCCTGAACGGAGATGAATCAACCAGTTTCACCAACGGCACGAACTACGGATACTCCTACCCGAATAATGCTCCAATAACGCGCACTTTCCGTCTGGAAAATACAGGTTCGGACGACCTGACGAATGTAAGCTTGAGTCTGAGCACTGGAATCGATTTTCAGATTGTCTCAGCTCCACCAACCGTCATCCCGGCGGGAACTTCAGTCTGGATGCAGATCGCCTACGATCCACTTCAGGCAGGAGTGAATGGTATTGATGCGGATACCGTGACGATTGATTACGAAACCATCGAGCCCATCAGCTTCAGTTTTGCTGTCAGTGGTTATTCCACTAAGTCCGCTGAAAAAGACAATTACGAAGACAACAATGCAGCTAAATATGCGACTGATCTAAACTCGGTCAAAGATACGTGGCTCTCGGACTACAAAGGCCCAGGATTTTTCCTCTCCGACCGAAGCGATTTCTACACCTTCAACGTAAACAACGACGAGTTGGTTTCGGTTGAGGTTTCCTATGACTCAACAGAAGGTCCGATAACCTTTGAATTGAGAAACGGCCACAACGTTGTACTTGGGAGCACCACAGCCGAAGATGGGCTGATCCGGTTTAGAGTGCCACTGAACTATACGGCGCAACACAAGAAATTTTACATTAAAGTCAGCACGCTCGGGGACTCATCTGTGCGCAACGCCTATGACCTGCGTTGGAACGCCATTTCCTTTGAGGCCGGTGACGATGATTTCTACGAGGATAATGACACCCGGGAAACGGCCTTTGACCTAACCGGTGCTTTCAGTCCTCGCCTCTCCGAGTATTTGGGTAGTGGTATTTCCAGCGACGAAGACTGGTACAAAATCGATATCCCGGCAGATCCTTTTATCCGGATGCTCCACGTGCGTGCTGAGTTTGTTAACGCGGAAGGTAATATCGACATCCAGCTGATACCTGAAAATGATATTATCGACGATTTCTTCTTTGGTAACATTTTCTTTGATGAAATCTTCTTTGATGAGTTCCTCAACGAACTGTTTCTTGATGGATTTTTGTATAATTTCTTCGGCTTGTACGGCTTGGCGGGTGCGGATGAAGACTACGAGGTCATCACTTATTCCCGAGTGATCGATTTGGATGATCTGCCGATTAACTACAGTCCGGCAGATGCCGACGCTGTGAACGGCGTGGAGCCGGGGACTTATTACATTCGCGTCACCGGTGATTTGGCAGGCAACGAATATGACCTGGTCGTCGAGCCTAGAAGAGATGACCGATACGAGATTGTCGACGAGGCGGATGGCGTCGAAAATGACCTTTTCGACAACGCTTTCGACTTGGGGGATAGTATTGTAGGTAGAAGGCTTTCCCAAATCGATGGTATCGGCGTGCTGGCAGGATATGCAGATAATGCCACGGAAGCAGAGTTTGCCATGCAAGCAGACGCGGACTGGTTCCGATTCTCTGTTCCAAGTTCCACCCCGGTTGAACAGCTGGTCTTTAACTACAGTAGCATAGGCGCTGGTCTGGTCATTTTCCGGCTCTTTGATGAAAATGGGAATTTGCTTCGTCAAAGCACACAGACCTCCGGGAATGTCACGACGTTGTTTTTCTACGGTGACGTGACCCTTGTCCGACCGACAGGTAACGTATTTTACATCCAAGCGGTTCCTTGGTTGGATAATGACTTTCTTGCCGCGTATGACTTCCGTGTCGATGTACTTTCCGAGCCACCGAACATCGAGGCTGCGGTCGATGATAACTATGAAGAAAACGACAACTTCACCGAGGCATTTGATATAAGTAATAACGCCAATTTCTGGCTTACCGCTGTTGATGGTTATGGCGTCCAGTTGGATCCCGACTGGTATGAAATTACCGTACCCGACAACATCGCAGAATTGGAAATTCGAACGGCATTTGACGGAGCTGAGGGTAATATGGATTTAACTCTCAGCCGTAAGGATGGACCTGTCCTATTCAGGTCGACAACTCCTCCGCCCGATCCTGATGATGACGAGGAAGATGCCGAGCCTGTGGTTGTTGACTCCAGAAGTATCGTCTGGCCGAATCCGGACCCCGGTAAGTATGCGGTCACGGTTACTGGTGATCGTAGAGGCAACTTGTATAATTTGTTCTGGGGCTATACGCTGGGCGAAGACAAATACGAAGAAAATGACATTCTGGCTGATGCATTCGATCTGACGGGACACGAAAAGCAGTTGCTGACCAAACTGGACGGCCCCGGAGTGCAGAAGGATGAGGATTGGTACCGGATTACCGCCTCTGCGAATACCGCCGAATTACAGGTGATCAACACTTTCAGCCACGATGAAGGGGATATCGACCTCGAACTCTACAATTCAGCAGGTTTCCTCATCGCTCGCTCCACTTCGGTCACGGACAATGAAGACATCACTTTGTTAAACCCGGCCAGCGGTGACTACTTTATCCGGATTTACTACGGGAATCGCAGTAACGAATATGATTTGTGGTGGGGGGCATTTACCCAGCAAGAACTGGATACGATAAACGAGGATGCCTACGAGGAAAACGATTCGCTTCAGTCGGTGAGTGCGGAAAGTGATCCAACATTCCCGAGTCACACCCCCTTGGAAAGCATTGATGGTTTGGCCACGCAAACCGATGATGATTGGTACAAAATTCAACTCTCCGACATCAACTCGGGTTTTCTCGTCGAATGTAATTTCATTCACGCAGAAGGAGATATTGATGTTGAGGTCGTTGACTCGGAAGGTGCGGTCCTGATTCGCTCGGAAAGCACGACTGACGACGAACTGATTGACTACAACGCATCGCTTCCCGGAGGCACTTATTTCATCCGTGTCTACGGTGCAAATCTAGGCAACACCTATGACCTGTTCTGGATCGATAAGCGTGAAGATGATTATGAGCAGAATGACAGCTTCGGAACTGCGTTTGACATAACTGATTTGCAGCAAACTCGACTTTCGGAAACGGCAGTACCGACCCAAGGTGACGATGACTGGTATAGCTTCACGGTGGAAGAGGCCAACTCGGTTCTGGTTCTGGAACTTAGCCACACGAATGCAACGGGTGCGATTTCCTTTGAGTTATATGACAGCAACGAAAACTTACTTGCGGATGATCTGACCACGGATGATCTGAAGTATCTGCAATACGAGCTGACCACTGCTGGAGATTATTACGTCCGAGTCTTCGGGGATGATAACTACAATGTCTATGACCTGTTCTGGAATGCACTTCCGGAAGATGCTTTCGAAGAGAACGATGTCCTGGATGACGCCTTCGATATTAGCGCGGACGAAGGAGTTGGCCTGGAAGGTGTCGTATTCGATGACGACTGGTTTGCCATCGACCCGGCATATGGTGTCGTTGCGGTGGAATTGAATTTGGACTTCTCCCACGCGTTCGGAAATACGAATGTCAATGTGTACAACCAATTCGGCGAACTCATCGCCTTCGCGGCGAGCCTGAACGATGGTGAAAACTTAACCTTTGAGGTGAATCCGTTTGACGGCGTGACCTATATCGAGGTCTTTGGTGCGGACGGTAATTACGGAAACCCTTACACCCTGACCTGGACATCGATCACGCGTGACCTCAACGAGGATAACGATACGAAAGCGACTGCAACGGATCTGACCGGCCAGGACGGTATCCCTCTTTCCGAAAATGGAGGTTACGACACCTCAACGGATGAGGACTGGTTCTTCTTTGTGCCCAGCGGTTCGAACCTCAATGTGTACTGCCGCTTTGATCATGCGGAGGGGGATATTGATATCGAGTTACATGATGAAAACGGATTCATCGAGCGCTCAATTTCCGACACCGATGACGAGACGATTTCAACAACGGTCACTCCCGGCGAAACCTACTACATCCGCGTGTACGGGCAAACAGCCGGGAACCCCTACGATCTTGTCTGGACGAGCTACGACTCGGACGACTCTTTTGAAGAGAACGATAGTGCGGCGGCCGCCGGTGATTTGGTCTCACTCGAGTATGAACGACAGGAAGATCTCGTCCAATTGGATGACGACTGGTACGAAATTGAGGTTCAAGCTGGTGAGGATCTGTTGATCGCTCAGATCTTCCCTGTCTCTCGAGTCGACGGGATGGTCTTGGGGCTCTACGATGATTCAGAGGTGCTAGTCGATAGCGTAGCGGTTGCTGACGGCGAAAGTCGCCTCGAATCTGAATCGCTCACTGACGGGACTTACTACCTTCGTGTCTCCGGTGCCAATCTGGGGGGCAACTATTCCCTGATCTGGAGTTCAGGAAGCGAGGATAATTACGAGGAGAACGATGAGCTCGCAGAAGCCTATGATTTCTCCGCCAACCCTGCAACGCAACTGAGCACGATTGACGGTTCGGGGGCGCAATATGATGAGGATTGGTACCGAGTATCTATCCCCACCGACAACAGCGCACTCTTTGCACAGCTTGATTTCTTGCACGATGAAGGCGATTTGACTCTGGCCCTCTACGATGAAAACGAGACGCTGCTTGATTTCTCAATAGGAACAGTCGATGTGGAAAGCTTTACGACTGCCGGTCTCGATGCAGGCGATTACTACTTACTCGTCCTCGGGCCTAATAGCGGGACAATGTATGATTTGATCTGGTCGACCTACACAGAGGATAATTATGAAGATAACGATTCCTTTGACGAAACATATGATCTAGGCAGCTCTGTCGTGGGCGACTTGTCGGCGATCGACGGTTTGGGCGTTCGCGGAAACGATGACGATTATTATGAGCTTTATGTCCCGGTCGGCTATGTGCGGCTCGACGTGACCTGTTCATTCGCTCATGCCGATGGCGATATTGAGCTACAGGCTTTTGACGGGGACGAGGAGATCCTGGACGCCTCCAACACGGCAACCGATGACGAGTCACTCTCAGTTCCCGTCGATCCCACTGGCGATACGATTTACATTAAGGTAACCGGAGCACTGGCAACTGGAGCGGAATACGATCTTTCTTGGTCCTTCGACAAAGTCGACCTGTATGAGGATAATGATTCCACGGGCACGGCAATCGATATCACTGCATTTGAAGATACGGATGATGATGAAGTCGTTACGCGCCTTTCTGACTTGTCGGGTTTTGCGACTCAGGGTGATTCGGACTTCTATCTGGTAACACTACCGGTAAACTCGCGTACGCTGAACGTGAACGTCTTCTTTGATCACAGCTTGGGTGATATTGACGTCAATGTTTACGATTCAGTTCCGGCAATGATTGGTTCCGCAAGCTCGACAACCGACAATGAATTTTTATCCGTTCCGGTGGATCTGGCTGGCGGCGATTACTACATCGAAGTAACAGGGACGGATTCTGAAAATTATTATGATTTGGTATGGAGTGTGGATATCGATGATCCCTATGAGGAAAACGATGATAACACGCAGACCTACGATTTGTCGGCCTCAAGTGGCGTGCGGTTGAGTGCTCTTATGGAACTTGGCGCTCAATACGATGAGGACTGGTTCATTCTTTCGACGCCAGCAGAAGACATATCACTGAATGTATTAATCGACGAGTTCTCGGTCGTGGATGGTGACATCAACCTAGAAGTCTATGATGCATCAGACAACTTGCTCGCTTCTTCGGTGGATGGAAACACCTCGGAGGAAATCACCCTGCCCGTTGATCCTGCTGGCGAAACGTTCAAGATCCGTGTCTTCGGGGATGGCAACGGAAATACCTACGACTTGGTGTGGACTTCCAGCACTGAAGATGTCTACGAGGAAAATGATGTGGTTGATGAATTCTATGACCTGACAGGAGAAGAAGGTGTATGGATCAGCACGGATACCGGTTTTGCGACACAAAGTGATGATGACTGGTATCAAATCATCGTCTCTTCCGGGGCAACCGAGTTGACCATTGATTGCGATTTCACACATGCGGATGGAGATATCGACTTGGAGCTCTATCGCTTGGATCCGACGCCGGAAGACGAAAAGACACTTCCTGGCGTGGACCAGCGCAAGCCAACCCTCGTTGATCGAGCTTTGTCCACCGATGACGACGAGCAAATCATTTACGATACAACCGGAGCTCCGGGCATTTACTTCATACGTGTCTACTTTGGTAACGGTGGCAATCGTTACGATCTTCGCTGGGTCGATGAAGATGGACTTGGGCCGGTTGTCGACCCGGTAGGGGATGAAGACTTCCTGGTGGAAGAATGGACCTTCGGGGATAAAGATAATTTCTTGCTCGACGCGCGCTTACTCGCGCCCATGGCAAACGAAGATGGAGATGCCTTTGAAAACTGGGCTGAATATGCCTTCGACCTGAACATTGGTGTCGCCGATACAGTTGTCGTTGATAACTCAAGGCAGGAAATCGACGGGAAGACCTATTTCACGATCAGTTACATTCGAAATGCCGAAGCAGTCACCCGCGGTTATCAATTCTTCGTCGAAGAATGCGGTCAGCTAAGCTTTAACGGCGACATGGCGGTCTTGCAGGAAATCGAACCCCTGGAGAACGGCTTGGAGAGAGTGACTTACCGCAGTTCCCGCGACATGGAAGAGGCGCCCCATTGCTTCTTCAGGATTCGAGTGGAAGCACCTGAGAAAGCGTATTAACCAAGCTATTTAGCGGTAAAGGACTGCGGCGAATAGTCGGCGACTACCGCCTACCCAAATTCGACACTTGCCGTTTTGGGGGCATTTGCCAGTTTCGGAGCTTTTTCGTTATTCCGGTGTCGCACAAGGCCGGAGTAAATCGAACACAATTATCTTTCCAGTCATTCCGATCTTATGATCAACGCCATTCTCAAAAAGTTCTCCGGGCGGCACTACCAGAAGTATCTCAAGAAGTGCCAGCCCATCATCGAGCGCATCAACGCGATTGAGGTCGAATACCAGTCGCTCACTGACGAGCAGCTGCAGGCCAAAACCGCTGAATTTATGGAGCGGCATAAGCAGGGTGAAACGCTGGACGAGCTTTTGCCGGAAGCCTTTGCCACGGTCAAAAACGCCGCCCGCCGCATGTGCGGTAAGGAATACGAGGTCTGCGACCATATGTTGCCTTGGGAAATGGTCCACTACGACGTACAGTTTATCGGCGGGATTACCCTGCACGAAAAGCGCATTGCCGAAATGGCGACGGGTGAAGGTAAGACCCTTGTCTCCACCTGCCCGCTTTATCTCAACGCGCTCACCGGGCGGAACTGTCAGTTGGTCACGGTGAACGACTACCTGGCCCGCCGGGACTCGGAGTGGATGGGGCACCTCTTCCGTTTTCTGGGGCTGACGGTCGGTTGTATTCAAAACAGCATGGACCCGCAGACTCGCCGGGAAATGTATGGCTGCAATATTACTTACGGCACCGCATCCGAGTTTGGCTTCGATTACTTGCGCGATAACGGCATGACCAGCCGCAAGGAGGACCAGGTCCAGCGGGACCATTATTTCTGTATTATCGACGAGGTGGACTCAATCCTGGTCGATGAGGCCCGGACACCGCTCATTATTTCCGGGCCCATGCAGGAGGATAATCCACTGCCGTTTGCGGAAGTGAAGCCGGAGATCCAGAAATTGGTTTCCAAACAGCAGGCTTATTGCAACAAGTTGGTCGCCGAGGCGAAAAAGACCATCGATAATGAAAATGCTTCGGAAGAGGCCTATCACGACGCCATCATCAAACTTTATCAGGTGAAGCTGGGCATGCCGAAAAACAAGCAGTTCCACCGGATGAACGAAGTTCCCAAAATCCGGCGGGACGTTGATGCCTTTGATCTGGAAATGGCCAGTGACTTTAACAAGGAGAAACGCTACGCCCTTAAAGAGCAGCTCTTCTATGTGATCGACGAGAAGCAACAGCAGGCCGACCTGACCGAAAACGGCAGGACTTTGCTGAGTCCGGACGATCCGGATGCTTTCATGCTGCCGGATCTGCCGACGGAATTCATCGAGATCGATAAGCGTGAGGAATTGAACGACGAGCAAAAACAAGAGGCGAAAATGGAAGCGGAAACCCACTTCCAGCAGAGCAGTGAGCGAATCCACTGCATCAGCCAATTGCTTCGTGCTTACAGCCTGTACGAACGTGACAAGGAATACGTGGTGCAAAACGGCAAGGTCAATATCGTGGACCAGAACACAGGGCGTGTCATGCCGGGCCGGCGCTGGTCGGACGGCCTGCACCAGGCGGTCGAATCGAAGGAAAATTGCACCATCGAGAAGGAGACCAAGACCTACGCCAGTGTGACGATCCAGAATTACTTCCGCATGTACGAGAAGCTCTCTGGTATGACCGGCACGGCCGAGACAGAGGCCTCGGAGTTCAGTGAGATTTACGGCCTTTCGGTCATGGTTATTCCGACACATAAGCCGAATATCCGCGTGGACCGGAACGACGTTGTCTTCAAGACGCGCCGTGAAAAGTTCAATGCCGTGGTGAAAGAGATCGAAGCGGCGCACAAGGAAGGTCAACCGGTTCTGGTCGGCACTGCTTCGGTGGAGGCATCCGAGGTGCTCAGCCGGATGCTCAAGCGCAGCAATATCGTGCATAGTGTGCTTAACGCCAAATTCCACGAGAAAGAGGCCGAAATCGTGGCCAACGCGGGCCAGAAAGGTGCCGTTACCATCGCCACCAATATGGCGGGTCGGGGCACCGATATTAAGCTCGGCAAGGGTGTCCCTGAACGGGGTGGCCTTTACGTGGTCGGAACGGAGCGCCATGAGTCGCGCCGGATCGACCGCCAGTTGCGCGGCCGCTGTGCCCGTCAAGGGGACCCGGGCCAATCGAAGTTCTTCGTCTCTCTGGAAGACGACTTGATGCGACTCTTTGCCAACGCTGGGCCGATTTCCAAAGTGCTGGACAAATCCATGAGCGAAGGCGAGGAACTGGAGCACCCCATGCTCAACTGGTCGATCGAGAATGCGCAAAAGAAAGTCGAGCAGCAGAATTTCTCCATTCGTAAGCGCCTCCTCCAGTTCGACGATGTGCTCAACACCCAACGCGAAGTGATCTATGGACTGCGCAACGAAGCCATCCACACGGATACCCCGCGCGAGATCCTATTCGAAATGATCGAGGAGGAAATGGAGGAGCGGCTCAACCTGCTGAATGCAGAAAAGGGTAACGACAGCGATGCCATGCCTCGTTTCCTCAGTTGGGTGAACGCCTATTTCCCTATTTCGCTCAAGCCGGAGGAAATCGACTCGCTAGAGCTGCAGGCGCAGCACGACTTGATCCTGGGCAAGATCGGTGACGCTTACGATCAACGTGAACAGTTTGAAGACAAGGAGGCGTTGGTCGGCCTGGAGCGCTATCTCATTATCCGTTCTCTTGACCGTCGTTGGCAGGACCACCTCACCGAGATGGAAGAACTGCGCCGGAGCGTGAACCTTCGGGGCTACGGCCAGAAGGATCCGCTCAACGAATACAAGAGTGAAGCCTTCGCTTTCTTCGAAGAGCTCATGCAGAACGTGCGGACGGAGATTTGTAATTCCGTCTTCCGCAGTGCGACCACGGCTGAAGCCTTTAAGACCATGCTCTCCCGCCTCTCCCAGGTGGCTCAGACCGCCGGCCCGGGGACCGGGAGCCCCCAGACCAGCGCTTTGACTGCTGCCGCGGCCCAGGCACAGACGGCCACCGCCACTCAGGGTGGTGCTGCGCCGAAAAAGGATGTCGAGTTACCCAAGCTGGAGCCGGTCCGTCGTGAGCTACCCAAAATCGGGCGTAACGATATGGTCAAGATCCGCAAGGGCCCGGAAGAGAAGGAAATGAAGTTCAAGAAAGCCGAACCGCTCATTCAGAACGAGGGCTGGGAGTTGGTGACGAAGTAGGAATCCGCCGGTGCGAGACGCACCGGCCTCCCGGGAGAAGAGTGCGTCCCGCACTCCACTCACATCTTCCGAATGTCTGTAAACTCGCCGGATTCCCGCTCCAACAGCTTCGGGAAGATCTCGATCAGCATTTTGGCGCAGCGGTCGCCGTCCGGCATTTTCTCCGTGCCCTTGGCTGCTTTCAGGATATCCAATGGTTTGAAGCGGTCGTCTGCCGGGAGGTTTGTCAGGTAGTCCTGCATCTCCGTGTCGACGAGTCCCGGTGCCAATGACGTGAAATGCGTTTCCGGTCGCTCGCCGGCGTATAGTTTGATCAGCATATTCAGCGCGGCTTTGGAGAGGCTGTATCCGTTCCAGCCGCGGCTGCCGGAAATGGATGCGCCGGAGGAGATGGCAACGACCTGTTTGACCGTCTTGCCCGAGGAATAAATGGTATCGAGTAACCACTTGTTGGCCCAGACGTTGATCTCCATCGTTCCGCGCAGATCATCAAGTGGCGTGTCGGCCATGTCGCGAATCTCGCCGAGCTTTGCCGCATTGAGTATCACGGCGTCGAAACGGGAAACATCATGGATGAGTTCCTCGAATGCTTTTTGACCGTGTTCCGCATCGAGCAAATCAACGGATTGGTAATGCAGCCCGGCTTCGATGAGGTCGTCCGGCTTGCGGCGACTGCAGCCATAGACCGTCGCACCTTGTTCCAGATAAGCTTTGGCCAGCCCGTGCCCCAGGCCCGAACTCACACCGGTAATAAGAATCTTTTCTGCCATAATCCCCAGCTAGCCAATTAGCTCGGGAATGGTGAAGGAAAAAGTGCTGCCCTTGCCGGGCTTGGATTCCCAAGTCAGGTGTCCGCCATGGCGCTGGATAAAATCCTCGCAGAGCAGCAACCCAAAGCCGGAGCCGCCTTCGCCGGAAGTCCCGGTCTGCTTTTTCCGCTCGTCGATCTTGAGCAGGCGTTTTTGCACGTCGGGATTCATACCGATGCCCTTGTCGGCAATCTGGAACTCCCAGAGCCCGGGTTGGCGGAAGATGCTGATCGTCACGACCCCTTCATTGTGGGAGAATTTAAGTGCGTTCGTAAGCAGGTTGCGGAATACGGCACTGAGCATGTAGCGGTCGGCCCGAATCATCCCGGAATCGAAATCCTTTACCTGTATGCGTTGATGCTTTTTCATCGCCACCGCACGCAGTCGATCGGCCTCGGTTTGTACGAGTTCGAGAATATCCATGGCCTCTAACTTGAACTCAATGTCCTGCCGTGAGCTACGTGACCATGCGAGCAAGTCGCTCAGTAACTCCTCCGCATCCCGAGAGCTGCGCCGGATCAACCCGTTCAGACGCTTGGCTTCTTTGATGTCTTTCGCTTCAAGACTTTTGTCCAACATGCCCGTAAGCGTGAGAACGCCCCCGATCGCTGTCCTGATGTCATGGCCCACAATCGACATGAGCCGATCCTTGGTGTGGTTGAGAGCGCGCAACCGAATTTCTTCATCGGTCGGGCTGCCATGAGGAAATAAAATAGGATCTGTAGGTGGGGTAGGATCAGACTTCTCCATGGCGACTAAGTTACAGTTTTTCCCCGCCATGTAAAGGCGTGGCACAAGGCAACTGCAGCGGCGTCGGATTCGTCAAAACGCTGGCCGAGGTCGGTTCCGGTCAGGCTCAAGACGGTGCGGGCGACTTGTTCCTTGCTGGCCCGGCCCAGGCCGACCACCGCTTGCTTGACCCTCAGGGGAGCATATTCGAATACCGGCAGTCCGCGCATCGCAGCGGTGGCAATCGCCGCGCCTCTCGCCGCGCCGAGAATCTGGGCAGTCTGGAAGTTTTGCACATAGATGGTTTGTTCGATGGCGACATGATCGACCGAATGCTGATTGAGAAAGTCATCCACCTGGTTGCCGATCGCCCCCAGGCACTCCGGCATGGAGAGCTTCGGCCCCAGTTTCAAAGTCGTGGTCTCAAGCAAGAGCACGGAGCCTCCGGGTGTATATTGAAGCACGGCAAAGCCGCTCCCCCTTAAGCTTGGGTCGATTCCCAACACCCGACCGGAAAAGGGTTCTCCCAATGTGACCTCAGGCTGAGCCGGTTGCCTGCCTGAGCTTTTCCTGGCGAGGTGCTCGGTCCAGAGTTTGCGTGAGGATTTGCGGGCCATTTGCGGGATACGGGATACGGGATGCGGCCGCGTGAGGCGAAGCCTTTTAGCGGCGGGTCATTTCTATGGGAGGATGAGCTTTAATCCACCGATGACAACAAAGACCCAAATCAAAACTTCGAACAGTCGCTGGTTGATATGCCGTACGATTCGTGGCCCGATTAAGGCACCAAGCACGGAGTAAAGCATGAAGCTGGCACTCAAGCCGAGCGATTCGAGATGGATGATCCCCAGGTCCATCATGAAAGGTACTTTGAAGACGTTCACCAAAAAGAAGAACCAGGCCGATGTACCGATGTAGGCATATTTGGGCAGGCCGGAGGCGATGAAGTAGAGTGCGGCCACCGGACCGGCGGCATTGGCGATCATGGTCGCGAAGCCCCCGATGATACCGGTCCCCCCGACGAAAGCCGGATGGTGCGGTAGCTTGTCTTCACCCTTGGAGCTGTCGCGCAACCATTTGCGGATAAAGTGAATCGCAGTCATGCTGAGAAGGACGCTGCCGATGAGAATACGGACGGCACTGTCATTAACATAACTAAAGACGAGATAGCCGCCCAGAACCCCGATGATCGTCCAGGGTGCGAGTTTTACAATGTAACTCCAGTTGGCATGGCGCCGGTAAACGATGACGGCTACAATATCGGCCGAGATGAGGATGGGTAAGAGCACGCCGACGGAAGCCTTGGCCGGTAGCGCGAGGGCCATGAGCACGACAGTCACGTTTCCCACGCCGGGCAGGCCACCCTTGCCCAGTCCGACCGCAAATGCACCGGTGGCGATCAGTAAATACTGCCAAAGCTCCAAGCTCTCCATCGGGCGAGCCTTGCATTCGCGCCGCCATTGGCAAGTGTTCATCCCATGCGATGGAAATGCACCTGTGCTTATGATGGTACCGACTTTGACGGCTGGCAGCGCCAACCGGCGGGTAACGCGGTGCAAAACCATCTGGAAGCGGCATTGAGCCGGATTCTGAATTCGGAGATCCTGACCCACGGAAGCGGCCGAACCGATGCCGGCGTCCACGCAAGGGGGCAATGTTTTCACTTCGATGCCGATTGGCTGCATGACAGCAACAAACTGATTCGCGCTCTGCATTCGCTTCTTCCGACGACCATTCGCATTAACTCCCTCCGAAAGGTTAGCGACACCTTCCACGCCCGGCATTCGGCCAAAGGCAAGCGCTACACCTATCACTATTACCTTGGCCGGGCCGACCCGTTACAGGATCGCTATCTGTGGGCCTGTCGTTCTGTGCCGCTCGATCTCGATGCCATGCAGGCATCCGCCGAACTTCTCGTCGGCCAACACGATTTCACCGCCTTCGGCGCCACGCATGGCAAGGATAGTGATCCGAACCCGGTCAAAACCATCCACCGGCTCGAGCTCAAGCAGCGCGGGAAGCATATTACGCTGACGACGGAAGGCAGTGGCTACCTCTACCGGATGGTCCGTAGCTTTGCCGGCGGATTGTACTCGGTCGGTCGAGGTAGGCTGACTCCCGGGCAGATCAAGGAAATCCTCGATTCGAAAAAACGCACTCACCGGATTGTGACCGCCCCGGCCAAGGGGCTCTGCCTCGAAAAAGTTTTTTACTAAAAGGCACTCACGAAAAGCACTTTCTTGGGTCGAACAGGCGTCCCGCCTGTTTCATTTTTTGGTGAGCTGACGGCGCGACCCGTTAAATAAATTTTATTGAAAGGAACTTGCAAATAGCCCGATCCATTAGCAAAAGTCACTTTCAACAATGGAGAACGCAACCGCTCAGAAGCACAGCCACGGATGGCTCGATCAACTTGCGATCGGGATGGCTGCCGTCTGCGCGGTGCACTGCTTGCTCACCCCGATATTGGTGATTGCGCTGCCCATTATTGCCACGAGTTTTTTCGTGCACGAGGATTTCCACCTTTGGATGATTCTGCTGGTTCTTCCGACGACGGCTTTCGCCGTTTTTATGGGTTGCCGCAAGCACAAGGACAGGTGGGTGGCCGCTCTGAGCGCAGTGGGGCTCAGTATTCTAGTCTTCGCATTGATTCAGGAACGGATGCACTATGCAGCTCACGCCGAGGTCACGACCCACGCGGAGGTCTGCCAATCCTGCTCGCGCGATCTTAGTGAAGAACCTATTCCCATGCATGCGGGTGCCTGGTTGAATACCTTGGGCGGACTACTATTGGCGAGTGCGCACATCCGCAATTATCGCCTTTGCCGTAAGAGCCGCTGCGAGCACTAGGGCGGTATTATACGTTGGTTGCCAATTCTCGCCTGGCGATTCTGGGTCTGTCACTCGACAATCAACCAGCAACGATCAACGCCGTCCGCCGCACTCTTCACAGACACCGTAAACCTCCATCAAGTGGGCGATCTCGGAGTAGCCGTGGGCCTTGGCTTTCCTCACCACTTCGTGGCTGACGCAGATATCGAGCCGTTCTGATTTGTGGCATTCCCGACAAATGAGGTGGTGGTAGTGCTCGTCCGGCGCGGTGAGCTCAAAAAGCTGGGTGCCGTTTTCCAGCGGCACCCGCTGTAATACGCCGAGCCGTTCAAAGGTTTCCAGATTGCGGTATACCGTCACCAAATCGGAAGCGGGTAACTCCGCACGTTCGCGGATTTCCTCCGCCGCGGCCGGGCGGTCGAAAGTCAGCAGGGCACGGAGCACCTGCTCGCGCTTTTTCGTCATGCGGCCACCGTCGGCACGCAGACGTTCGAGCACAATTCCCAGTAATTTTTCTTCCTCACCCGGCATGGCCTGAGAGCCTGACCGGCCGTATCGGCCGATCAAGCTTTTTGGCAAGACTCTAGAACTCGAAGCGTGCACCAATGGTGACACTGCGGCCCGGAAGCGGGGCGACATCCTTCAAATATGAGGTATGATGTCGAATGTCCTCGTCCAGAAGATTATTCGCCTGAGCAAAGGCAGTCAGGCGCAGGCCGTTGCCGAGGTCGAATGCGTGGGCAATATCGAGACTGAGTTCCGTGTAGCCGTCCGTTTCGGTTTCTCCCGGCGCGGTCCGGTCCTGGTTGAAGGCGCGGCGCAGCAATAGGTCCGCCGTCCAGGGGCCGGATTCGAGCCCGGCTTTCACGCCGATCCGCAGGGGTGGAATGCGGGGCAGGTCTTCATCCCTGTCCCGGATTTCGGCGCGGACGTAGTCGGCCAGTAGCCCGATGGTGAATTCCGTGTCCTCTGTCGAGTAGAGGACCCGTTCCCCTTCGGCTTCAAAACCCCAGAAGTCCGCATCGACCGCGGTGTACTGATAAACCGGTAGTTCGTCCTCCTCCGCGCCGGTATTGCCCGCGAAGATATAGTCATCGAAACGAGTATAGAAGACGGTGAAGGTTCCGGCCCAGTCCGCCGAACGATAACGGTAACTCAGATCGAGCCCGTAAGCAGTCTCCAGGTCGAGGTCGGCGTCGCCACGTTCATACTGACTGGTTGCGAGGTGGGGGCCGTCGGCAAACAACTCCGTTGAACTCGGGTGCCGCTGGGAGCGTTGGAATGAGAGGGCCAGCGATTGCTTTGTGGCAAAGTTCCATATGGCACCAACGGCAAGGCTGAGGGCCAGGCTGTCATAATCATCGGGCGCGCCTTGTGCCTCGGTGGTCTGGCGCTCCAGTCGCGCACCGAACTCATAGTGCCAGTCGCCGCGGTGCATGTGTTGCGAGGTAAAAATCGCCTGGGTCTGGGTTTCTGAAGGTGGCGTGAAGGCTTCCTCGCCGACAGCGGAGAAGTCTGTATCCGAAACCTGGATACCTATGACACCCTCGTCGATGAACGCCCACTCACGGTTAGCGGCTTCGCCGCGCAGTTCCCAGCCTTCCTGCTCGAAGATGGTGCCGGTTTCATCGCCTTCCAGTTCGGTGTGCTCGTAGTCCGTATAGCCAAAGCGGAAGCGCGCCGCTTCGATCCAATCGATCGGCTCGGCCAGCACGAGTTCGAGGTCGAGCCGTTTTCGTTCAAGGTCAATGGCGACACTTTCTTCCTGGTGTTCTTCTTCCTCTTCTTCGTGGGCATGGCCGTGGCTGTGCCCGGGTACCCCGTAGAATGACTCGTAAAGTGAAACCGCAGCCCCGAGGTAGCTGTCTTCACCGAAGAACCAAGTGCCGCCGATGGAGAGTGCATCCGTTTCCACAAAGCTATTGCCCAGCGTTCCGGATTCGCCTTCTTCGTGCTCCTCGTCGTGGTCGTCTTCATCATCGTGCTCGTCATGGCCTTCGTGATGGATCTCGGCCTCGCCCGGAATGTCGTAGTCTTCGCTTTTGCGTGTCAGGCCGGTGACGCGGAGCGCCCAGTTGTCCCCGCCCACCGTGCCGTAGCCGAGGAAAGTTTCGCCATCGGAGACGGTATCATAGCGGCTCTCAAAGGCACCTTCGTAACCTTTACGGCTTACGCGTTCCCGCGGAATCTCCTTGCCGATTACGTTGACCACTCCGCCGATGGCGGAGCTGCCGTAGAGTAGGGTGGCCGGTCCACGGATGACTTCCACGCGGTCGACGAGTATCGGCTCGACCGCGACAGCGTGGTCGGGGCTGGCAGCGGAAACGTCGGCGGCTTCGATGCCTGCGTCGAGGATGCGTACCCGTGGCCCGTCAAAGCCCCGAATAATCGGACGGCTGGCGCCCGCAGCAAAGCTGGAAGCGCTGACGCCGGGTTGTTCCTCGAGTAGCGCCCCGAGTGTGGTGCCCCCTTGTCGTTGGATATCCCTCGATTCGAGTGTTGCGAAAGGGTTGACAAAATCGTCCACGCTACGAGCCACGGGCCCACTGGAGACGATGTATTCATCCAGGAGATAGACGGGTTCTTCGGCTCCTGAGAGTGAGAGTTGAAAGAGTGAGGTGGCGGCGTAAAGAACTGCGCCGCTGGGAATGGATAATTTGTGCATGCGTTTCGATTGTGGAAAATTGTCGATACGGAGGCGGGCTTGGCCCGTCCCCGATGAATGGATCAAACAATTTCAACAATCGGCGGGCCGCGGTTGCCCGGCAGTGCTATCTGCCTCCGTTCAGGACTGGCTATGGGCAGACACGGCCAATCGATCACACTCCCCCTGACTTCAAGCAGTGAGTGATCGAGTGACCACGCTGCCCCCAGTTGAAGCAGCGTCACCGCACAAAAGTGGTCGATATCGTTATTTTTACCGAGTGGCTCAGGGTTCTCGTCCGGGCAATCAGTATGTCCCGTATGGCAAGTTTCATGCCCGTGCAGGGCATCGTGCAGCGCGGGCGAAGTCCCCGCCAGCCCCAGGCACAATACCAGCACGGCGAGCGCGAGGGCTGCCGTTTTCTTTAAAAGGCTGTGCTTCTGAAAATTCACTTTCGCAAGCTACTTTCATTAAGCATAATCGTCTGTCAAGCGGTGAATCCGCCGTTGCCAGTCATAAGGAAACTGGCTCTATGGGGACATGGATTTGTTGATTGGCTTGGTTCTGGGGCTCTTGCTTGGAGCAGCTGGCGTCTATTTTATTTTGAATAACGCGCTGTCCAAGGCCCGCCTGGAACTCTCGCGGACCGAGGTCCAGCGTGAGGCGGAGCTGAAGGCGGCGGATGAAAAACTGAAGCTTCTGGAGGAGGCCCGCTCGAAGCTGGAAAACAGTTTCAAGGCGCTTTCCGCCGAGGCCCTTTCGAAAAACAACGCTGACTTTCTGAACTTGGCCAAGGTCACCCTCGAAAAATACCAGGAGGGCGCGAAGGGCGATCTGGATAAGCGGCAGGAGTCGATCAAGAAAACCGTCGAGCCAGTCAATGAAGCGCTCCGGCTCTTTAATCAACGCATTGAAAAAATCGAGGACCGCCGCACCGCGACCGATTCCAGCCTGAAGCAACAGTTGGAGCAGCTCTCTCAGGCGCAGGCCGAATTGAGCCGTACCACGGGCAGTCTTGTCCAGGCGCTGCGGGCACCCCAAGTGCGGGGCCAGTGGGGCGAGATGCAACTCCGCCGCACCGTGGAGATGGCGGGTATGGTGAACTACTGCGACTTCATCGAACAGGCTTCGCACGAGACCGGTGAGGGGCAGCGCCAGCGGCCGGACATGTTGATCAAGCTACCCAACGAGCGGCAGGTGGTGGTCGATGCCAAGGTGCCGCTGGCGGCTTATTTGGACGCCTTGGAGGCGAAGGATGCCGTCACACAAACCGAACGGATGAAGGCCCACGCCCGCCAACTGCGCGATCATATCAAAGGGCTCTCTCAGAAGGCCTATTGGAGCCAGTTCGAAAACGCGCCCGAGTTTGTCGTCCTCTTTGTCCCAAACGAGACCATCTTCAGCGCTGCCTTGGAGCAGGACCCGCAGCTCATTGAAATCGGGGTGGAGAACAAAGTCATCCTCGCCACCCCCACCACCCTGATCGCGTTGCTTAAAGCCATTGCTTACGGCTGGCAGCAGGAGGCGATCGCCCGTGAGGCCAAGCAGATCGCCGAGCTCGGACGGGAGCTTTACGAACGGATCGGCGTCGTCACAGGGCATTTCGCCAAGCTTGGCAAGAGCCTCGATCAGTCGGTGGGGCATTACAACAAAGCCATTAGTTCGGTGGAAAGCCGATTGCTGGTGACCGCACGGAAGTTCGAGGGACTTGACAGTTCCAACACCGATGCCTTGCCCGAAACGCAGGCCATCGAAAAGCAACCGATCCTGCCCAAGGAAGAATGAGTTCAGGGAGTAATGGAGCAAATCAGGAGATTTGCGTTCCCGGGAGCGCAGTTCTCCCGAACTGCGAGAAGCCACTGTGGCACCACGAATACTGGGATCGCTATATCCGAAATGAAAAGCACTTTCAGGATGCAAAGGACTACATTCACAACCCGGTGAAGGCTGGGCTGTGTCAAGAAACTCAGCACTTTAAATGGAGTCGCGCTTATGTCAGATAACCCAGACGACCCGATCGAATTTGAAATCAACGGTGAGCTCGACCTGCACACCTTTCGGCCGCAGGAGGTCGGGGAGTTGGTGCCGGACTATATCGGGCTTTGTCTGGAAAAGGAGATTACCCGCGTGCGGATTATCCACGGGAAGGGCATCGGCACCCTTCGTGAAACCGTGCATGCCATCTTGAAAAAGGACGGGCGGGTCAAAGACTTCTATCTCGCCGACCAGACGGAAGGCGGTTGGGGCGCTACTATTGCGTTTTTGCAAAAGCAATAGAGCGTGCTTAGATAGCAGATAATAGCTAATTGATAAAGGTCTGTCTCGGTAGGCTTGCTTTTAGCGATGGCACGATAGTGCCGTCGATTATCGCTAGCATAGATCTATCGACCTTGCTCTCGCAACGTCGCGACGAGGACAAACCTTCTTGATACTGGTGTAAGAAGGTAGAAAAGCAGAGGGAGGTTCAGCTCAAAAGCTGGTGGGCGACCATACCGAGCCCAAAGCCAAGAACCGCGCCCAGAGGTGGCGCCCAGTGTCGTTGTAGCTTTGCCTGGGGGGCAATGTCCTGGAAAATCAAATAGAGAATTCCCCCTCCCGCTGCGGTCATGATACAGGCATTCAGTGTTTTTAGATCACTGAGGAAAAAGTAACCGGCCACGGCGCACACCGGGCCCAGTGTGCTGACGGCAAGAAGCGTCATCAGCGAAGCTTTGGGGCTGATGCCTCCGGCGATACTTTCGCGGTGGGCGTTAAACCCTTCGGGCAGATTCTGAGCGCCAATGAACAAGGCCAGCAATAAGCCGCTCTCCCGGGATTGGCTGAAGAGGGCACCCAGGGCCAGCGCTTCGGGAACGAAGTCCAGAAGCATGGCCATGAACTGCGCCTTGTTGCCTTCCTTTCGGGTGATGTAGGCATCCAAGAGGCAAAAGATGACACCGCCCGATACGAAGGACACCGCCAGCCAAATAGTTGGTAATACTTTGATGCCCTCCGGAGTCAGGGCAAAAGCCACTGCGGCGAGAAGGATGCCACCACCGAAAGCGACGATTCCATGAATCAACTCCTGCTTCCGTTCCGATTCACCGCTGCCTTCAAGTTGAGAGGCACTGCCACCGGAAAAGGCTGCGATTCCCGCCAGCCAAGCCGCGCCTGTAATCACAAGAAGGTCACTCATCTTGTGCCTAAACCTAGGGTTGAGAGTTTCAATAGGCGAGGGTGAAGCTAAAAAAAGCGAACAGCCGAAAGCTGTTCGCTTGTAAAAGTGTGCTGCCCGGCAGTGTTTACTGCCGGATCGCTTCAATGTTGATGGTCACATCAACCTCGTCGCCGACAGCCGGTTGCCCACCGGTAATCCCCCATTCGGTACGATCCAGTGTCGTGGTCGCTTCCCATCCGGAGAGGTAAGCCCCGCGCATGCCTTCGCCAAAGCCGAGAAGCTCGACGTCGAGCACGACTTCTTTCGTGACGCCACGAATCGTCAGGTCGCCGACGACCTTGAACTTGTTCTCCCCGAGAGCTTCCGACCACTTGGTGGATTTAAACGTCATCAAGGGATGTTTGTCCGCGCCGAAGTAATCGTCTTCTTGCAGGTGAGCATCACGTTTGTCGCTATCCGTATCGACGGATGGGATTTTGATGGTCGCTTCCACCTTGCTGTTGGTCAGATCGTCACGGTCGATTTTAAGCGTGCCCTCGAAATCAGAGAAGTTGCCGGTGGTTTTGGCAACAAAGTGGCGGATGCTGAATTTAACGGAGGAGTGAGCCGTATCGATTTTGTAGGATTCGACTTCGGCCTGTGCGTTGGCTGTGATGCCAAACGATGCCAGAAGGATCGCTCCGATAGAGAGTAGAGATGTTTTCATCATGGTAGTGGTGAATTTTTGGTTTAGTCGTGTTTGTTTCTCAACAAGCGACCCGGAGACACGGGCCACACTAACTAGATAAACTTAGGCAGCTTTTCCTTACTCCCTTTTACGGAAAGAATGTAAACCTGATCGCCTTCGATCCAGACTTTGAAGGCCTGGCCATCTACTTCAAAAGTCGAGGGCTCTTCGGTAATTTGACTGGTGCAAGCGGTTCTGGGTCCGGTGATGAGATGGACAACCTGATCATCCTTGAAGCAGATCATGCCCATTTTAATGCCGTTGTAGTCGAGGGTGAAGCAACCGAGTGATGGCTTCGTACGGATGGCCGAAGGGAGTTGTGCCGGGCTGGAGGTACCCTTGCTGGCGAGGTAGGCCTGCAGGGTCTCCGGTTGTTCAGAGCGCATATCAAAACTGCGCGACTCCTGCTTCATCGTATCGAGTTCGTTGGCCAAGAATTGAATCATGGCGGGAACGCCCGCCTGGCGGGCCTGACCGTCCGAAGACGCGATTTGGCTTGGCGCGTTGTTGCGCGGAATGGCCACGATCACGAAAAGCAGGGCGAAGACAGCCGCGACTCCGATCCATAGGTTGCGCCACCAAGCCTGCGAGGCGGCCGGAAAATCCATTTTATCATGGCTTGATCCGGTTCCACGTTGTGCGTGGCCCGGACTTGTCGCTTCCGCCTTCGCCGAGGCTGCGGCGGACAAGTCACTCGGAATACTTTGCAGCGCGTGTGCCCGCATGCCAGCCAGAATGTTGGCCTTCAGGTCAGCCGGTGGTTCAATCGCCCCGTAGGACTCCGCGATGCGTGCATCTATGGCCTGTTGCGCCTCAAACCAGGCCTTGAGCTCAGCATCCGTCTCAAGCAGGCCCAGTGCTTCCGCAATCAGCGGGTCTCCCTGATCCTCGGCACGATCGGGGCGGCAGAGTTCGAGTATGGCTTTGGCTTCGTCGCGTTCCATCGCTTAAAAAGTGTCAGCTGTTTCGGCTTCTTTGCGTTTGAAAATATCGCGGAGCTGGGCTTTACCGCGGGAAAGCCGCGACATGATCGTACCGATCGGCACGTCCAGAATCTCGGCGATCTCTTTGTAAGAGAGGTCTTTTAGATAAAATAGGGCAAGAGGTTGGCGGTAGACTTCATCCACCTCTTCCAGAGCTTCGACAGCGAGATTGGCGTCCAGCGAACGGCGGATATGCGGTTCAACAGTGCCGCCGGCGACTTCCAGCATCTCCGGTTCATAGTTGTCCATGCGCTCGTCTTTGCGCTTTCGTCGAAGGAATTCCCGGTAGAGCGTGGTGAAAAGCCAGGATTTCACCTTGGACTTGTCGCGCAGCGAAGCGCCTTTCTCCGCGAAGATGAAGAAAGCCTGCTGGGCGAGATCGCCCGCCTCATGCTCGTTTTTGGCCAGACTATAGCCAAAACGATAGAGGGGCTGGTAGTAAGCACTCACTATTTCGTCAAAATCCAAGTTGTCTGAATCTTCCATGTGAGTCGCTGGCGGGTAAAAATATTCCGGGGAATTTAAAATGAAGGAATCAGAGGATGAGCATCGCATCCCCGTAACTGTAAAATCGATACTGTTTGGCAATGGCCTCGGCGTAAAGTTCCTTTAGCCAGTCAATGCCCTCCTCGCTGCCGGGAGTGAGAAAGGCGGAAACGAGGCAGAGCAGGGTCGACTTCGGCAGGTGGAAGTTGGTGATCATGTGATCGATGCCGGAAAATTCGCTGGGCGGGTAAATGTAGATGTCGGCTTCGGCCTGAACATCGCCGCCCGGTGTCAGGCAACCGGGTTCTCGGGGAATTCGACGGAGCGCGTCTTCAATCGACCGGACGGAGGTCGTGCCGACGGCGATCCGTGGCCCGGCGTCGGGTGATTGCAATTCGGCCAGCGCCGATGCTGGAATTTCATACCACTCGTGGTGGATGTTGTGGTCCTCGACGTGCTCGGTCTGAACAGGGTGAAAGGTGCCGATGCCAACCTGCAGGGTGAGGTCGTAAAAGGATGCGCCGGAGGATTCGAGCTGGGCGATTAGTTCCGGCGTAAAGTGGAGTCCTGCCGTGGGGGCGGCGACGGCGAGTTGCTTGGCGTAGTCGGCATAGACGGTCTGGTAGCGTTCATTGTCCGAGTCTCGGCGCGGGTCATCCTTGCTGCGCTCGATGTAGGGCGGCAGCGGCATGATGCCGAGGCGTTCCGAGAGCGCGGTGACGGACTCGTCCCGCACCGGCTGAAAGCGCACTTTGTAATTACCGTTGGCACCGACTTCGAGAACCTCGGCCGTGTATTCGCCATCGAGCCCGAACTGTCCGGCCTGCAGGGTTTTCTTACCCGGCTTGAGCAGGCACCACCAGGAGAGGGCGTCTTCGGCGGGTTGCAGGAGCAGGCATTCGACTTTGCCGCCGGTCGGACGTTGTCCGTAGAGGCGGGCTTTGAGCACGGCGGCGTTGTTACGAAAGAAGCGGCTCTTGGCGGGCAAAAAGTCGCCGATTGCCGCGAAGGTGCTGTGCGTCACCTCGCGGGTTGCGCGGTCAATCACCATCAATCGGGAGGCATCGCGCTGCGCGGCCGGTTCCTGCGCGATCAGCTCTTTCGGCAAATTGTAGTCGAATCGATCAATCTTCACGCCAATTTGTATTTACGCCGATTGAGCTTGGGTAAACATTTTAATCTTTATTCTTCACTGGGCTTTGTTCCTATCGTGGTATGAATTTACTAACACCAGAAATACGTTCTCAGATTGAGGAAATCACCCGCCGGTCGGGACATATCTGGAGGTATCTTTGACGGGGATAAGAAACTGAAACGGATTGAAGCGCTGGAAGCGCAGATGGCGGAGCCTTCTTTCTGGGATGATCAGGCTTCGGCGCAAAAAGTGATCGGGGAGGCGAATCGTCTCAAGTCGACGGTGAACCCGGCAAGGGATTTCCGCGCGGAGCTGGATGACCTCACCGCGATGCTCGAACTGGTGGACGAACTCGGGGAAGATCCCGAGGCGGCCGGCTATCAGCAGGAGGTCGTGGACGCGGTGGAGAAGCTTTCGCCCAAACTGGACAAACTCGAACTGGCTTCTTTCCTCAGCGGCCCGCACGACGGGTGCAATGCTTACATCACGATTAACTCCGGGGCCGGTGGGACCGAAAGCTGTGACTGGGCCGACATGTTGCTGCGAATGTATACCCGCTGGGCGGAACAGTCCGGCTACAAGGTGGAGGTGCTCGACATGACCCCCGGCGAGGAAGCCGGTATCAGTTCAGCGACGATTTTCGTGGAGGGGGCCAACGCCTTCGGCTACGCCAAGGCCGAGCGCGGGGTGCACCGGCTCGTTCGTATCAGCCCGTTTGACTCCAACGCCCGTCGTCATACTTCCTTCTGTTCTGTGGATGTAGTGGCTGAAGTAGACGACGACGTGGATATCGAAATCGAGGATTCCGATATTCGCACCGACGTGTACCGCGCCAGCGGCAAAGGGGGCCAGCACGTGAACCGGACCGAGTCGGCTGTGCGCCTCACTCACATTCCGACCGGGATTGTGGTGACCTGCCAGAACGACCGTTCGCAGATCAAGAATAAGGCGACTGCCATGAAGACGCTTAAGTCGCGCCTTTATGAGAAGCAACAGGATGAGAAGCGCAGCGAGATGGAACGATTCTACGGCGAAAAAGGCGATATCGCCTGGGGCAACCAGATCCGCTCCTATGTCTTCCAGCCCTACCAAATGGTCAAAGACCTGCGCACCGGCGTCGATACCGGTAATGTGCAAGCCGTGATGGATGGCGAGCTCGACCCGTTTATTCACGCCTGGCTGCGTGCGGGTGGGCCGACGTCACGCCAGTCGGCGGACGAAAGAAATTCCGGTGATGAGTGATGCGCCAAAATCAACCGAAGGATTGAGTTACGCCCAGGCCCAACAGGCCTTCTCGGACCAGAGCTTGTTCGAGAACAAGACCTGGCGCTACTCGCCGCAGGCTTTTCCGCTTACTGCCAAACAGGTCAGCGAGATTCGCAAGATCGGTCAGGCCTGCTACGACTTCCACCGTTCTCTTGAAACGCTCTATCTGCGCTCGGTCGAAGGGAAAAACCTGCTGCGCAACCGCGACCTTGTGGCGCCCTGGGTGGCCGAATATCTCGACCGCGGCAAGCCCGAGGCCCTGATCGAGCACGCGCGCAATAAAGCGATTCGGGGGACTACGCCTTTGGTCATCCGTCCCGACTTGTTGATCACGGACGAGGGGTTTGCTCTGACGGAAATCGACTCGGTGCCGGGCGGGATCGGTCTGACCGCCTTTCTCAACCGGCTCTACGCCGACGTTCATGGCGAGGCCCTCGTCGGAGCAGGCGAGCAGGATATGGTCGAAGCTTTTTACGAGGCACTTTGCTCGAAAGCACCGAGTTTAACCTCCCCTTATATTGCGATTCTGGTGAGCGACGAGGCCGCCACCTATCGCCCCGAGATGGAGTGGCTCGCTTCTCAACTCAGGCAGCGCGGTCGCCGGGTGCACGTCTTCCATCCCGACGAAGTCATGCCGCTCGGGGAGGAAATTTGTGTCGGGATCGATGGTGACCCGCAAAAAATCGATGTGGTCTACCGCTTCTGGGAACTTTTCGACCTGGCCAATGTTTCCATCTCGGAATTTCTGCTCAAGGCCCGGCTCGAGGCTCAGCTGAGCCTAACGCCGCCCATGCGGCACTTCCAGGAGGAGAAGTTGGCACTGGCGCTGTTTCACCACCACATTCTTGAAGATTACTGGAAGGAAGCACTTCCCAAGCCGTCCTACAAGATCCTGAAAAAGGTTATTCCTAAAACCTGGGTCATGGATCCCGTCGAATTACCGCCTAACGCGGTGTTGGATGCCCCGTTTATCGGTGGCAAACCGATCTATGACTGGTATCAGTTGATTGAGGCGGGCAAGAAAGAGCGTAATCTGATTATTAAAATCAGCGGCTTTCACGAGAGTGCCTGGGGCGCTCGTAGCGTAACACTGGGCAGCGACAGTTCCCGCACCGAGTGGGAGGAAGCCATCCAGCAGGCGGTGGCCATGTCCGAGACTTCGCTGCATATTTTGCAAACCTACGAGAAGCCCACCCGTTTGAGTCATCCGGTCTATCGCGACGACGGCAGCACCTATGCCATGCAGGGGCGCATGCGGCTCTGCCCCTATTATTTTGTCGATGAAAAGGAGCAGCAGGCCCATTTGCACGGCGTGCTCGCGACCTTTTGCCCCTCCGACAAGAAGATCATCCACGGGATGAAAGACGCGGCGCTGATGCCCTGTTACCAAGCCGATTAAATTCCGCTTGGAACGCGGAGTGGGAGAAATTTTGCCGGAAAATTCAACGGATCGGCAGAATCGGCCTTTTCTCTGCTTTTACTCTCCACAGAAGGAGTGTATGTTTGACTGCTCGAAACGGGGCAGGAGACATTAACCACCCGATAAATCCGAATTTTCCATCACCAACGAGATAATTTCCATGAGCACAACTGCGAAAAAAAAGACCGCTTCGAAGAAGCAAACCACGGCTGTGAAAACAGCTTCGAAATCATCAGCTCGTTTCAATGTCGGCACGGACAAAGAGGCTATGAAGACCTCCATTCTCAACCACGTGCAATACACGCTGGCGCGCCATCCTGAAAGCGCGGAACCGGACGAGTGGTGGTTGGCGACCTGTTACGCGGTGCGCGACCGTATTCTCGATCGTTTTATGGAGACGCAGAGGGTTCACCACCAGCAAAAGGTGAGGCGGGCCTACTACCTCAGCCTTGAATATCTGATGGGCCGCCTGCTGGTGAACAACGTGCACAATTCCGGACTGTTCGAACCGACGCGCGAGGCCTTGAAGGAACTGGGACAGGATTTTGACAGCATCGCCGCCGAAGAAATGGACATGGGGCTTGGTAACGGAGGCCTGGGCCGTCTGGCGGCGTGCTTCCTCGATTCCCTGGCGACACTGGATCTGCCTGCCATTGGGTACGGCATCCACTATGAATTCGGCCTTTTCCGTCAGGAGTTCAGCAACGGCTTCCAGGTTGAGCATCCCGATGCCTGGCAGGAGAAGGGTTGCCCCTGGGAAATCATGCGCCCCAATTTCGTTCAGGAGGTCAAACTTTACGGACGCGTCGAGCACCGCATGGACGACAAGGGAAAATTCCATCCCGAGTGGGTCGACTACAGCACCCTGGAGGGGATGCCCTTCGACGTGGCTATTGTTGGGCACGGTGCGGAGACGGTGAATTTCCTCCGGCTCTGGGAATCCCGCGCCTCGCAGGAATTCGACTTCAACGTCTTCAACCAAGGCGGTTACGTTGAAGCGGTTCGCGAAAAGGCGATGGGGGAGACGATCTCCAAAGTGCTGTATCCCAACGATAATACGGAAAGCGGCAAAGAGCTGCGCCTGGCCCAGCAGTACTTCTTTGTCAGCTGCTCCCTCCAGGACATCATCCGGCGCTTTTTCGACGGGCATGACAACTGGGATGAGTTTCCCGAGTTCAACACGATTCAGCTGAACGACACCCACCCGGCAGTCGCGGTGCCCGAACTCATGCGGCTGCTCATCGACGACCACCGGATGGATTGGGAGAAGGCCTGGGGAATTGTTCGAAAGACTTTCAATTACACCAACCACACCCTCCTCCCGGAAGCCTTGGAGAAGTGGAGCGTGCCGCTCTTTGAACGCATGCTGCCCCGTCACCTCGAGATTATTTACGAGATCAACGCCCGCTATTTGGAACAGGAGGTCGAAGCCATGTGGCCGGGAGATGACCGGAAGAAGGCTGAGCTCTCGCTCATCGAGGAGGGCGAGCCGAAGATGATTCGCATGGCCTATCTCTCGGTCGTCGCCTCCGCGAAGGTCAACGGTGTTGCCGCCCTTCATACCGAGCTCTTGAAGAAGCACCTCTTCTCCAATTTTCACGCGCTTTACCCGCAGAAAATTATCAACATGACCAACGGGATTACCCCGCGCCGCTGGTTGTTGGCCTGCAATCCGGGACTGAGCGAACTCATCACCGAGAAGGTGGGCGATGGCTGGCCGAAGCAGCTGAGCCAGCTCGACGCGATTTCCAAATTCGCGGACGATGCGAAATTCCAAAAACGCTTCATGGAGATTAAGCGCGCCAACAAGGTCGCCTTTGCGGAATTCGTCAAAGAGTCCTGCGATGTCGAAATCAGCCCGGATGCGCTCTTTGATGTGCAGATCAAACGACTGCACGAATACAAGCGTCAGCATTTGAACCTACTGCACATCCTTACGCTCTACCGGCGACTGCTCAATGATGCGGATCTGGATATCGCGCCGCGCGTCTTCATCTTCGGGGCAAAAGCCGCACCGGGCTATGCCCTGGCCAAGAATATCATCCGTGCGATCAACAAGGTGGCGGAGAAAGTGAACAACGACCCGCGGGTGAACGGTAAGATCAAAGTCGTCTTTCCGGAGAATTATCGCGTGACGATGGCCGAACGTATGATCCCCGCCGCCGACCTCTCCGAGCAGATCTCCACCGCCGGCAAGGAAGCCTCCGGCACCGGTAACATGAAGCTTGCCCTCAACGGCGCACTGACCATCGGCACGCTCGACGGAGCCAACGTGGAAATTCAGGAGGAAGTCGGTGAGGAGAATATCTTCATCTTCGGTAAGACGGTCGAAGAAGTGGAAGAAGCCCGGGAGCAGGGTTACAACCCCTACGACTACTACAACAGCAATTGGGAACTGAAGTCCGTCATCGACTGGCTGCAGTCGGACTACTTCACGCCGGGCGAACACGATGCCTTTGCCCCCCTCACGGAAAGCCTGCTTGGAGGCGGGGACCCTTATCTCGTTCTCGCCGATTACGCCGATTACATCCGGGCCCAAGAAGAAGTGGATAAAGCCTTCAAGGACCAAAAACGCTGGGCCCGAATGGCGATCATGAACACCGCCCGCGTCGGCAAGTTCTCCACGGACCGGACCATCAGCGAGTACGCCGAACACATCTGGAAGCTGAAGCCGGTGAAGATCGGCTAGCGCTTTCCCTGGGGCTGCGCTTTCACCCGAGGCAAGGCTACTTGGGCAGCTTAGGGCGCTCTCGTGGTAGGGGTTCCGCTCGCGGACGCCCCGGCTTCGTGGAGAAGCCGCTTTGATTTTCGCGACTTGGTATGAGTGTCGCCTCAACGATGCTACTGGCATCTGCCATTCGGCCTGAGCTCATGGTCGTAGGCAAGCAGAGCCTCTACAAAAAGGGCCGATCCAGATTGGACCGGCCCTTTGTGTTGAGAGAATAATTACAATTTAGATTAGTTCCTTGGCGACCTTCGCGACATTGTCGGCGGTCATGCCGAGTTTTTCCATCACGGTGCCGCCGGGGGCGGACAGGCCGAAGCGGTCAATGCAGACCGTCTTGCCCTGCAGGCCGACGTATTTGCCCCAGGTGCTGGAGACACCCGCCTCGACGGCGACGCGTGCGGTGCAGCTGCTGGGCAGGACGCTCTCGATGTAGTCGGCGGACTGGCGCTCGAAGCGTTCGAAGCAGGGGAGCGACACGACGCGGACGCCGTCACCGAGTTTTTCGGCGGCGCCCATGGCGTGCTGCAGCTCCGATCCGGTTGCCATGAGAATGCACTTCAGATCGCTGCTTTCCTTCTTCGCGATGTAGCCGCCCTTAAGTACGCCTTCGCGACGCTGCTTGGCCGGAATGCTGTCCTGTGCGGGGACACCTTGACGCGTGAAGATAAGAGCCGTGGGCCCGTCCTTGCGCTCCATGGCGGCGACCCAGGCGCCGGCGACCTCTTCGGCGTCACCCGGGCGGATGACATCGAGACCCGGCATCACGCGAAGGCTGCTGACGGTTTCCACCGGCTGGTGGGTGGGGCCGTCTTCACCGACACCGACCGAGTCGTGTGTGAAGATGAAGGTGACCGGGATCTTGGAGATCGCAGCCAGGCGGATCGAACCCCGCATGTAGTCAGCGAAGGCGAGGAAGGTCGCACCGCTGGCGCGAAAGATGCCGTCGTAGGCGATGCCGTTGCAGATCGCTCCCATGCCGTGTTCGCGAATGCCGAACCAGATATTGCGTCCGGTCGGGTTGTCTTTGGAGAAGTCGCCTTCGTCTTTCAGGTAATTCTTGGTGGAACCGAAGAGGTCGGCCGAGCCAGTGACCAGTTGCGGCACTTCCTTGGCGATGGTATTGATGACGGTGCCGCCCAGGGCGCGCGTGGCACCTTCGGCGTCGTCTTTCTCAAATTCCGGAATTTTGTCGCTCAGATCGGCAGGGATGTCGCCGTTCACGCCGGTCTCAAGCTCGGCGGCCAGTTCGGGATTGGCCTTCTTCCATGCCTCGTAAGTTTCCTGCCATTCGGCGTAGTTTTTCTTGGCGACTTCCTTTTGTTCGGCGAAGTAGGCTTTGACCTCGTCGGAGATGTAGAAGTGCTCGTCGGCGGGCAGGCCGTAACCCTTGCGTGCGCCTTCGGCAAATTTTGCACCGCCTTCGCCGTGGCCCTTTGCCGTGCCCTCGACTTCCGGGATGCCCTTGCCGATGACGGTTTTGGCGATGATGACCTTGGGTTTGCCGTTGTCGTCGTCTTTTGCCTTTTGCAGGGCGTCGTTGAAAGCATTCAGGTCATGGCCGTCGATCGGGTAGGTGTCGAAGCCCTCGGCCTCGTAGAAGGCCTTGGCGTTGTCGCTCATGGTCTGGATGGCCATGGCATCGAGTGTGACGTCGTTGGCATCGTAAATCAGGATGAGATTGTCGAGGCCCACGTGTCCGGCGAAGGAGATGGCTTCGCGGGCGACCCCTTCCTGGAAGCAGCCGTCGCCGTGAAGGCCGATGACGTGGTGATCGAAGATCTTGTGCTCGCTGGTGTTGAACTTGGCGGCGGCGCGTTTGCCGGAGAGGGCGTAGCCCACTGCGTTGCCTACGCCCTGTCCGAGTGGGCCGGTGGTGGCTTCGACACCGGCGGTGTCGCCGTATTCCGGGTGGCCGGGAGTCTCGGAGCCGAGCTGGCGGAAATTCTTCACCTCCTCCAGCGAGAGGTCATAGCCAGCAAGGTGGAGCCAGCTGTAAAGAAACATGGAGCCGTGGCCAGCGGAAAGGATGAAGCGGTCGCGGTTCAGCCACTTCGGCTCGTCCGGATTGTAGCGCAGGCCGCCGTTGCCCCAAAGGACGGCACCCATTTCAGCGCAACCGAGCGGCAGTCCGAGGTGTCCGGAGCTACAGGCGTGCACGGCATCGAGCGCAAGTCCGCGGGATTCGGTGGCAGCTTTGAGTAGAATATCAGCGTTCATAATGAATTATGGTTCCTCCGGGATGGAGTGTGGTTTTCAGATTTTTCGAGCCCCCGAAGATGAAGGGATGACTCCGAATGAAAAGGAAAAACCTTCTTTTTAGTCATGAAATCCTTGCATGAGAGGCATTCAAAACTCGACTTGGGCGGGTAGAACTTATTACTGCTTCGCTATGTCTGACAAAGAATTGGAAGAGGGTTCCGCCCTGAATTTGGATTTTACCAAGCTGCGCAAGGTCGCGAGCTGCGAATCGGATGTGCTCCCTGCGATCGCCCAGGACGCCGGGACCGGGGAAGTGCTCATCGTCGGCTACGCCAATCAACTCGCGCTGGATACGGCGCGCGAGACCGGCATGGCAACCTTTTGGAGCACCAGCCGCAATGAGCTCTGGATCAAGGGCAAGACCAGCGGCGATTACCTGAAGATCGAAGAGATCCGCGTGAACTGCGAGCAGAACTCCATCCTCTACAAAGTCACGCCGGCGGGGAAAGGTGCCTGCCACACCAAGAATAAGGACGGGGTGGCACGCAGCGGATGCTACTACCGCCGCCTCAAGGACGACGGCTCGCTCGAGTTCGTTGATCCGGCGCAGGTTTAGGCATCGCGTCCCGGCTACGGATGACTCCAGGCTTTGCCACTGCGGCTCGGCACTTTCGCAAAAGTTCGACAAATCACTTTTTGCTACCTAAATCAAAGGCATGAACTTACAACGAGCGGCCTTTGCGATGATTATCGTGATCCTGAGCTTTTATGTGCTCTACATCGGCCAGAATTTGCTGCTACCGCTCGTCATCGCTGGCGCCATCGCTTATTTGATCAGTATCCTGGCGCACGGGATCTCGATGATAAAAGTGCGTGGGATCGGGGTGCCCAAAGCGCTCTCCATGCTGATCGCCGTCGGGGTGATTCTGCTGGGGATCGGATTTATCATCAATCTGATCACCGTCAACATTGCCAGCGTGATTCGTGAGGCTCCGGCCTATCAGGACAACCTGGAGTCGCTGATCTACAAGGGCTACACCGCGGTCGGGGTGGAGGAAGTCCCCAACTTGCAGGAGGTGATCGACCAGATCGACCTGGGGGCCTATTTGCAGAATTTCGGTCGCACGGTCCGGTCACTGGTCAGCAGCACGGGGATCATTATCGTCTACCTGATCTTTCTTCTTTTGGAGCAACGAACCTTCGCCGACAAAATCAAGGCGATCATTCAGAATCGTTCGAAGCAGAAGGATGCCTTCGAACTGATCGACAAGATGCGTCACGATATCCGCCTGTATGTGGCGATCAAGGTCCTGACCAGTGCGACGACGGGGCTACTCAGTTTCGGGGTCTTGCATTTCGTTGGCGTGGACTTCGCCAGCTTCTGGGCGGTCCTCATCTTCCTGCTCAACTTCATCCCGACGATCGGGTCGATCATCGCGACGGCGTTCCCATCCATGTTGACCCTGATCCAGTTCGATACGCTGGGCCCTTTCATCATCACGATTTCAATCCTCAGTGCGATTCAGTTCTGCATCGGCAGTCTGGTCGAACCCAAGCTCATGGGAAACCGGCTCAACCTCAGCCCGATCGTCATTTTGCTTTCCCTGGGGCTTTGGGGCTCCATCTGGGGCATCCCGGGCATGTTTCTCTGTGTGCCGATCACGGTGATCATGATGATCGTGTGTTCTTACTTCCCGAACACGCGTCCGGTGGCGGTACTCCTCTCCGGGAATGGTAAAGTCGCCCACGGGATTCCCCAGGATGTGGCTCAGCGGTGAATCGAATTGATCGTAGAGGCTCCGCTTGCGGATGCCAGTGTGGCGTCTGAGCTTTTCAGTATTGTTGAGTGCTTCAATAAGGAAGGCGATGTCTTCAGGTACCCCTTCCGATGAAATGCTGATGATTCTTGCCGGACTCCTCGCCTTCGAACCGAGCTTCTAGCATCCGCAGGCGGAGCATCTACCGGTTTTGCGGCAATGCATTGGCGTGTCATTGCCGACCCTTGGCGTTGACAGCCCGGACCTCGCGTCCATTTTCGCAGCTTCTGTTACCCCCAAAACGATCTACCTATGACTAAGCTTCTCGCTGCTAACCGAAGTGAAATTGCCGTTCGTATCTTCCGCTCCGCGACTGAGCTGGGCTGCCGCACGGTTTCTATTTACGCCAACGAGGACCGCTTCGGTGTCCATCGCTTCAAAGCGGACGAATCCTATCTTGTTGGCGAGGGTAAGGGCCCGGTTGCGGCCTACCTCGATATCGAGAGCATTATCGATCTGGCCAAGGATAAGGCGGTTGACCTGATTCACCCGGGCTACGGCTTCCTCTCCGAGAATGCCGGCTTTGCCAAGGCCTGTGAGGAAAACGGGATCACCTTCGTCGGGCCGAGCGCGGAGCTGCTCTCCCGGATGGGTGATAAAATCGAGGCACGCAAGATTGCCGACAAGGCCAAGGTGCCGACGCTCCCCGGCACGAAGGATCCGATCAGTGATCCGGACAAGGCGCTCAAGACCGCCATGAAGATCGGCTTCCCCTTGATTATCAAGGCTGCCTTCGGGGGCGGCGGCCGCGGCATGCGGGTGGTGAAAGACCCCAAGGATCTAAAGTCCTCGCTGGAAGAGGCGCAGGGCGAAGCGGAACGTGCCTTCGGCAATTCCGCAGTGTTCCTCGAGCGCTACATCGAGAAGGCCAAACACATTGAAGTGCAGATCCTCGGCGACCAACAGGGCAACGTGGTGCATCTGCACGAGCGCGATTGCTCGGTGCAGCGCCGCCACCAGAAGGTGGTCGAGATCGCGCCGTCAATCGGCCTGCCGGACGCAGTCCGGGCCGAGCTCTGTCAGGCAGCGGTGCAGATCGCCAAGTCGATCGGCTACTACAGCGCCGGCACGGTGGAATTCCTTTACGACCTCGAGACCGACGAGTGGTTCTTTATCGAAATGAATCCGCGTATCCAGGTCGAGCATACCGTGACCGAAGTGATCACCGGCATCGATATCGTGCGGAGTCAGATCCTGGTGGCCCAGGGGCACAGCCTGCACGGGGAGGAGATCGGTATCCCGCAGCAGGAGAATATTCCCCGTAACGGTGTGGCGATCCAGGCCCGCATCACGACCGAGGACCCGGAGAGTAACTTTGCCCCCGACTACGGGAAGATCGTCAACTATCGCTCGGCCGCCGGCTTCGGCATTCGTCTGGACGGAGCCATGGGTGATACCGGTGCCGTTATTACACCCTATTACGATTCGCTGTTGGTCAAGCTGACCGCCTCGGCCCGCACCTTCGAGCTCGCCATCCAGCGGATGGACCGCGCGCTCCGGGAGATGCGCATCCGCGGGGTGAAAACAAATATCCCCTTCATCGAGAATGTCATCAATCACCCGATATTCGTATCGGGCAAGGCGACCACGACTCTGATCGATACCTCGAAGGAATTGTTCAATTTCAAGCGTCGCAAAGACCGGGCCACCAAGCTGCTCAAGCTGCTCGGCGATACCATCGTCAACGGCAACGACCAGGTGAAGGACCGACCGGTGCCCACGATGGACTTACCCGTGATCGTGCCCAAATACGACCACCGCCACGGCCTGCCCCGGGGGACAAAAGACTACCTCGACCGGCACGGACCTGAGAAATTTGCCGAGTGGACCCGCAAGCAGAAGAAGCTCCTGGTCACCGATACCACGATGCGCGATGCTCATCAGTCCCTGCTGGCGGCACGCATGCGCAGTTACGACCAGCTCAAGGTGGCCGATGCCATCGCCCACCGTGCGGGCGACCTTTACTCCCTCGAATGTTGGGGCGGGGCCACCTTCGACACCTCCATGCGCTTCCTCCGGGAAAATCCCTTCAAGCGGCTGCGCCGCCTGCGTGAACGGATCCCGAATGTCTGTTTCCAGATGCTCCTGCGCGGCGCCAACGGGGTCGGCTATTCCAACTACCCCGACAATGTCATTCGCGAGTTTATCAAGCATTCCGCGGAGTCGGGGATGGATATCTTCCGGGTCTTCGACTCGCTCAACTATCTGCCGAACCTGAAGGTGGCGATGGAGTCGATCCGCAAGCACACCAATTCGGTCTGTGAGGGCACGATTTGCTATACCGGCGATATCCTCGATCCGAAACGGGACAAGTATTCGCTCGAGTACTACGTCAAGATGGCGAAGGAACTCGAGAGCATGGGTGCGCACATCCTCGCGCTCAAAGACATGTCCGGTCTCTGCACGCCGCATGCCGCCTACAAGCTGATCAAAACCCTCCGCAGTGAGATCGGTATCCCGGTCCACTTCCATACCCACGACTCCTCCGGGATCGCCGGCGCCTCTATCATCAAGGCGGCCGAGGCAGGCGTCGATGTGGTGGACCTTGCGGTATCCTCCCTCTCCGGGCTCACTTCCCAGCCGAACCTGAATTCCACAGTGAACGCCCTTCAGGGCGATAAGCGCGACACCAAGCTGGACCTGAAATTCCTCAACGAGCTCTCCATCTACTGGGAAGCCATCCGTCAGTACTACGAGCCCTTCGATACCGCGCCCAAGTTCGGTTCGGCGGAAGTTTACACCCACGAGATGCCCGGCGGGCAATACACCAACCTCCGCGAGCAGGCCCGTGCGCTCGGCCTCGGGACTCGCTGGCCGGAAGTGGTGCGCTACTATCACGAGGTCAACATGGTGCTCGGCGACATTGTCAAAGTCACCCCCTCCTCCAAGGTGGTGGGCGATCTCGCCATGTTCCTGCTGACGAAAGGCATCGAGCCGAAGGACCTCGTCAACCTGGAGCCCGGCGGTGATTTTCCGGAGTCGGTTGTGGATATGCTTTCCGGTGGTCTTGGGCAGCCCAAAGGCGGCTGGCCCAAGAAGGTGCAGAAGGTCATCCTCGGTGATAAAAAACCTTACAAGGGCCGCCCCGGTGCCCGCGCGGAGAAGGTCGATCTTGATGCCACCCGCAAGGAGCTTGCCAAAAAATACAAGTGCGAGATCAGCGACGACGATCTCTATGCTTATCTGATGTACCCTCAGGTCTTTGCCGACCTGAAAAAGTATGTCGACGAATACGGGCACGCCCGCGTCCTGCCGACCCCTGCTTTCTTCTACGGCCTCAAGCCCGGCGAGGAAATCTCCGTCGAGATCGAAGAGGGCAAGGTGCTCATCGTAAAGCTGATCTACGTCTCCGAGCCGAACGGCGACGGCGAACGTACCCTTACCTTCGAGCTCAACGGCCGGGCCCGCGAATGCGTCATTCTGGACCGCTCCATCAAGGCCGATACCAAGAAGCGTACCAAGGCGGACTCCGGCGACAAGATGCAGGTCGGCGCACCCATTCCCGCCATGGTTAGTTCCGTTTCCGTCTCTGTCGGGCAGAAGGTTAAAAAGAAGGAGAAGCTCTGCGTGCTCGAAGCCATGAAAATGCAGACCACGGTCTACGCGCTGGCCGACGGGACCGTCGACACCATCGAGGTCCAGGCCGGCGATCAGGTCGATTCGAAGGACCTGCTGGTGCGGTTACGGTAGCTTCTTTTCCGTAGGGGTGGTGCTTTGCGCCACCCGCGAGCACAGCCCCTACATTGACCCCGCTGCGCTTGTTCGGTGTATTAAGACGAAAGTCGAAGCCCTCCGGAGAGGCTTGCGCGGGATGTCCAAGCCTGACACGGATAAAGCATGATCAAAAAGCTGCTCAAAGCACTTTTATATGTGTGCCTGATGTTGGCCTGTCTAATGACAGTGCTTGTCTTCTGGATGCGCATGGGTGAAGAAGAACCCCTCGATTATAGCCCTTTGAATTTTGAACTTGGGCCGGAGGATCCTGAGATCAATGGCTACACCTATCTCCGGGAGTTTTGTCAGGATAATCATGATACTATCCCTGAAAACTATCCGATCGAGTATTCGGAAGACTACGAAATTCAGGTGGACTATGATCGCTATGAGAATTGGGATCTGGAGTTTTTTAAGGAGATTTTAGAGGCCAATGCCGATTTTATGGCCGGAGTAGAAGCTGCATTTGAACGACCAATCTTCATGCCTGATCGCGAGTTCTTCCCCGAGAATATAGCCTGGCACGTTTCCTACCTCCGGTCTTATCTAATCTTACGGAAAATTGAATCACGCGTCTTGCATTTGTCCGGAGATTCCGAAGCTGCTTTGGCTCGACTGGCTGATCTAGCCGATGAACTTTCGATTCACGCTAAGTCGGGCGATGCCTTAATCGGCCTCTTAACCAATGTCGCCATGAATGGAATCCTAACTCACGAATTGTGGGTGTATCAGGCGAATATAAAGATTTCCGCAGAACAACTGAAACGTTTCGCGAAAGATTACGACATCGCGGAATACTACGCTGACGCAGTAAAGCTAGCTCTGAAACAGGAGTTCCAGTTTATGTGCCATGCCACAAAAGATACTTCTGAAGTTGGTGCGGTTGCTTATCAGATCCCGTTTATGGATGCGCCTTCAAAGGCGGAACTGTTGTTACAACGAACCCTGCTCTATGTCGGGTTTCGAAAAACACGGACCTTGAATGAAATGTTTCAGTTGTATTCCGAACTGGTCCGGCAATTTGATCGACCCTTGAGTCAACGTAATTTCGAATATGCTAATGCAGTCGGAGAAAACGGCGAAGGTAAAGGCTGGGGATCATACATAAACCGTAACCCAATCGGCGGTATAATACGTTCGACCCTTACTCGGTCGATGACGTTAGTATTGAATAAAATCAGTATGGCGGAGGTGAGCGCGTCCGCAACACGACTGAGCATGGCACTGCAGGCTTATTATATGGAACACGAATCGCTACCGGATAGACTGGATGAACTGGTGCCTGAATATTTGCCGATGATACCGCGCGACCCCTATGACGGCCAGCCCATGCGTTATTCTAAGGAACGTAAAATCGTCTATTCGGTAGGCGATGACTTCGTGGATCATGGGGGAAGTGAAAAGTCATTCCAATTTCAAGTGGATTATTATGACGATGAAGATGCTGCCGAGCACGACACGGCTGAGCCGACGTATCCTTTGAGGTTCGCGATGTAGTCCTTCATCGCATCCAATTTTCGGTCTTTAGATCTTTGATCCTCCCAAACTCCCTTTCGTTGCCGGTGACCAGTAGGCACGCTGACTCGACCGCCGTGGCTGCAATTTGCAAATCCATGGGTCCGATGGGCAAACCTCCGCTTTCGAGTTCGCAACGGATGCGGGCGGCGATTTGAGCAGTGCTTTTCTGAAAGGGAAGTTCGTGGATCAGGTCGAGGAACTTCTCAATCTTGGCCAGTTCGGCCTTTTGTCGCTTTGCGCCGAGGCGCAGCGCTCCGTAGGTCAATTCATAGCGGGTTATGGATGAGATCGCGATCCGGTCCGGGCTGATTTGCTGGATGGCTTCGACCGCATTTTCCTCTCCGCGGAGGACAGCAATGCAGATATCAGTATCGAGTAAGTAATCCATAAGGGCGCTTAGCCTTGATGCTTACTCTTCAAAGCTGCGGTGCTCTCCCTGGTCTGGGCGAACGAAATGAGGGTCTTCGATGCGGACCTTTTTAAAGAAGTTACGTGGCCACGCTTTAGCGTTCACCGGTTCCACAATCCAGCGCCTACCCTTGCGCTCAATGCGCATTTCGCCCTCGTGAGGTTCCAGCTCTTTCGGAATACGCAGGGCCATTGAGTTGCCGGATTTAAAGACTTTTGTTATCATGTATATACAGTGTATACGTACAGCAGATTTGTCAAGTCGTGCCCCGATTGACTCAAAGCATGTGCTGCTGCGGTTGAGGTAGGAGTATAAAACGGAGCCAGGACATTCTTGTCCTGAAGTCATGGTAGGGGTGCAGCTCTGCGGCACCCACGAACGCTGTGTTGGTACAGGACATTCGATACGCTTACGACTCGCAGGGCATCGCCTCGACGGCGATGCGGGCATGCGCGAGCACAGCCCCTACGTCCTCTAGCCTTGCACAATGAATCCCGGGCTGCTTACCCCGTGTTCCGCATCGCGCCGGAGAGGGCGTTGATTGTCATTAGGAGCTCGGTTTGGATGGCTTCGTCTTCCGGTTCGCCGGCGGCTTTTTGGGCGCGCCAGGTGCGGAGGAGTTGCACTTGCTTCTTATGGAGCGGACGCATGAGCGAGGCGCGGAGCATGTTGGAGTAGTAGTGCCCCTTGCGGCGCTCTTCGATCGGGCGGCACAGAAGGTTCTCCAGGTGCCGGCGCGTCAGCTTGAGCTCGTCCAGGAAGATGCCGGAGAACTTTTTCCTCAGGGATTCGTCCTCGACCAGGTCGATGTAGAGGCTGAAGATCTCTTCGTCGGTCGCCGCCAGGCTGGTGTCGATATTGGTAAAGACGTAGCGGACGAAGGGATCGTCCTTAAGCGCGTCCTTCAAGGTTTCGTAGGCGTCCGGGTCTTCCGAGTGCAGCTGTTCAAGGGCACTGCCCACGCCGAACCAACTCGTCATGTGCACGCGGGCCTGGCTCCAGGAGAATACCCAGGGGATGGCGCGCAAGTCGTCCAGGGTGTTGGCGCCGGTTCGCTTGGCCGGACGTGAGCCGATCTTGCTCATTTCAATGGCATCGATCGGCGTGGCGCTGCGGAAAAAAGTGATGAAGCCTTCCTCGTTCCGCATCTTGTCGTAGTAATGTTCGGAGGATTCGGCCAACCGGCTGATCACATCCGCGAGCGGGTGGAAGCTTCTTTCCGATTTCTTGTCCTTGACGTATTTGTTCAAGGAGTTGGCCGCCAGTAGTTCCAGATTGTAAGCGGCATTGACCGGGTTGGCGTACTTCTGGGCGATGGTTTCCCCTTGTTCGGTCAGACGAATGTCGCCGTTGGGCGCGCCGTAGGGCAGCGCTTTGATGAAGTAGTGGGTCGGCCCCGCACCACGACTGATGGAACCGCCCTTGCCGTGGAAGAAGCGGATTTTGACGCCGGCCTTGTGCCCGACTTCGCTAAGGGCATACTGGGCTTTGTAGAGGCTCCATTGGCTGGCGAGGATGCCGCCGTCCTTGTTGCTGTCGCTGTAGCCGACCATCACTTGCTGGGCGGGCTGCTTCAAATTGTACTTCTTTTGTTGCTGGGCCAGGGTCCGTTGGGTCACCGGGTGCGCCAGAAATTGCTGCAGGATCTCGGTGCCGTTCTCGAGGTCATCGATGGTTTCGAGCAGGGGCACCACCGGAATCTCGGCGTATTGGCCGTCTTCTGTCATCTCGGTGAGCCCCACTTCGCGGGCCAGCAGATAGACGGTCAGCAAGTCGGAGACGGAGCGTGTCATGCTGACGATAAAAGAGCCGATGCAGTTGGTGCCGAACTTCCGGGTGTGCTTGGCGATGACCCGGTAGCACTCGACCACGGCCTGGGCTTCCGGGCCGAGCTTCGCCTTCAAAGCAGTGAACGGGCGGGCGGACTCGAGCTCTTTATTGATAAAGGCCAGCCGCTTTTCCTCACTCCAATTGCCGAAGTCGGTTTCCTCGGCACTGGATGCTTCCAGAAGTTGTTCGATTGCCTTGTCGTGAAAACTGCTGTTTTGTCGGATATCAAGCGCCGCAAGGTGAAAGCCGAAGGCATCGACGACCCGCATCACACTGATCACGTCGTCGTAGGCGATGCTCTTGGCGCCATACTCAATCAATGAGGACTGGAGCAGCGCCAGGTCGTCTTTCAGTTGCTGAGAGTGCACATAGGCGCCTTCGACATCCAGTAGTTTCGTGGCATGGCCACGCACCGAGTCGACGGGTAGCTTGTGCAGCATCAGGCTGATGAACTGGCGAAAGACCTCGCCCTTGTTGCGCTCGTAGCTCTCCCGGCCATTGGGCCCGGTTTCGTCGAGCATCGCCTGAATGCGTTCCTGGAGAGCTTCATCCGCCTCCTCGTACGCGAGGCTGAAGCTGGTGCGCTGCACCAACCGGATGAGCTTGCGGCGGATCACCACCAGTGCGTTGAGGCGAAGCTGGAGCAGGGTATCGCGAGTAACTTCGGCCGTCACCAGCGGGTGGCCGTCGCGGTCACCGCCCACCCAGTCGCCAAAGCTGATTTTTGGGAAGCTGTGGCTGGCACAGAAGGCCTCGATGTCCATGCCGTTATATTGTACTGCCTGCAGTAGGCGGCGGTCGAGAATCGCGATCACTTCCGGGAAGACATTGACCATGTAGTGCAGGATGTTGCGCAGCTCGTCCTGAATGTCCGGTTTCTCCAGGTAGATTTCTCCGGTCCGCCACAGCCGGTAAAGGGCCAGCTCGATGTTGTGATCGACGTTGCGGATTTCGTTTTGCGTATACATCCGGTTCTCCCGCTGCACCAGAAGCACGTAAAGTTCCCGGTGGTGCTCCAGGACGGTGGCGCGCTTGGCTTCGGTCGGGTGGGCGGTCAGCACCGGTTCGATGGCGACTTCCCGGATCGCCTCCATAATTTCCTCCTCCGATAGCCCGGCTTCGCGCAGTTCCTTGATATTGATGCCCCAGAGCCCGTTGACCGAATCAAGTGAGACGTCCTCTTTCGTCCGGCGCGCCTGCACTGCCGCGTTGATCTCCACCATGTTCACCAGGTGGAAAATCATCGAATACAGCTGGATGTGCTTGGGCGTAATTTCTTGTACGTCCGGCTCTTTGTCACTGATCCAGGGGATGGCACCGGCGATTTCGCCTTCACCGTTTTTCTCCAGAATGTTTTTAAGGCTTCGGAGCAGAAACTCCAAATCCTTGTAGGGTTTGCCCAAAACGCGTTTGGTGGTTAAAAATGATTCTCGTAAGCTCATGGGAATGTCGGGTTAGACAAGCGCTCCTCTTCGGGCTGTCAACTCAGTGGCGGTTATGGCGATGTGGTGTAGTTGAATTTAGCAGCAAAGACTTTGCCACTTCATATCAGGTCTCAAGGGTTGTTTAGTTCTTTGAGCAATTTGATGCATGCCCATTAGGGCCTTGTCATAACGGTTATTCTCTTTATGCATGATAGGGTCCTTTGGACGTACTACTGGAAAACTAACCCTCAAAAAACTAATACTATGGCAGAATTCCTCTCTCCTTTCCTGGAAAAGTTAGGATCATTTATGCCCGATGCATTCGCCGCGGCGATTGTATTGGTCATCGGCATTATCTTGGCAGGGCTGTTGCGCAAAGGCGCGGCCTTTATGTTTTCTAAACTGAAGATCGACGAACGCATCAACAAAGAGCGCGAGAACAAGCTGAGTGTTGAATCGCCCGCATCAACATTCATTTATTATCTGGCGCTGCTTTACGTGCTGCTATTGGTGCTGAACATTCTTGGCGTGGAAAGTGTGCTGCAGCCGCTGCAGGACATGTTCCATGAATTCGTCGGTTACATCCCGAATATCATCGCGGCCGGAGTGATTGGCTTCGCCGGTTATATCCTGGCACGAATCGTCTCCGTCGTGGTGGGGACCGCCGCCAAGGGTCTCGATGCCCTAAACAAAAAGCTCAACCTGTCCAGCAGTGTCAGCCTCTCCAAGCTGGCACAACAACTGGTGTTCCTTTTCATCTTCGTGCCGATTCTTATCGTGGCGTTGGATGCCTTGGAAATGGCGGCCATTTCCGATCCGGCGACTGGTATGTTGGATGATTTGATGGCGGCGATTCCCGATATCATCGGAGCGGCCATCATTCTCGCGGTCTTCTTTGTCGTCGGGAAGTTCGTGGTCTCCATGGTAGTCGAACTCTTGAAGAACCTCGGCGCGGACAGTCTGCCGGAAAAACTCGAGCTGAAGGCCATCGTCGGCAACGATTTCTCGCTGTCCAAGGTGGCCGGGAACGTTGCTTTCTTCTTCATCATGTTCGGTGCGGTCATCTCCGCCCTGGATAAACTCGACATGCCCCAGATCGTGACGGTACTGCAGGGCCTTCTCGTGCTGGCCGGACAAATTCTGCTCGGTCTGGTCATCCTGGCAGTGGGCAACTTCTTCGCCAACCTGGCGCATAAGCTCCTCAGCCGGTCGGAGGGCGAAAGCGCCATTGTTGCTTCGATTGCCCGCTACGCGATTCTCGCTCTCGTGCTCGCCATTGGCCTGCATGCCATGGGCATCGCCGAGGATATCGTGCTGCTGGCCTTTGGGCTCTCGCTCGGTGCAATTGCCGTAGCGATAGCGCTGTCCTTCGGCCTCGGTGGCCGCGAAGCGGCCGGCAAGCACATGGAATACCTGCTCAGCAAGTTCCGGAAGGACGGCTAGCCGATTCGATCATCTCATTTGCAGGAAGCCGGGTGTATCTCACCCGGCTTCTTTTATGTTGGGCAAAGGAGATCAATTCGCCCAACGACATCAAAGGTCGGAGCTTTATAAAAAAGCACTGTACTGTTTTTCTTTAGTCGATTCCATGGTAAGATCACGTGATTATGCGTATCTAGAAACCTAACCCTTCGATTCCCCGTGGCCAAAAACGAACCTGTCAAATCGATCGTCATCGAGGATGTGGCCGAGCAGAGAGCCATGCAGCCATGGGTGGATATGGAGTTTTTCCAGATGGGGCGGGGGAAGCGGGTCGGTCGCATGGCGAGTGTCGATCTTGCCGCGCAACAGGTCGTTCAGGAAAAACAGGATGTCGCGGTCCAGAAGCTGGGAGTCATGCCGGACAATATCTGCACCGTCTCGTGTTGCGCCTTTGACCCGGATTTTCGGTTTTCCGAGATTCAAGCCGGTGAGACGGATGCCGTCTTTCTCCTGCCAGGAAATGCGGAATTTGATGTCTATGTTCCGGCCGGAGCACAGACCAGCTATATCAGCTTTGACCAGAACGAACTGATTGGGCACTTGCGGGTGCTCGACCCCGAGCGATGGGAGTATCCGCCAAAAGCGTTGTGGGCCATTCCCGGAGTGCCCAGGTCGGCGTTGGAGAGTCTGGTGCGGCAGTTCTACGAAGTAGCACGGAGTCATGGCGTGAACGGTCGTGATAGAGCGTTCCTAAGGCAAATGCTCTTGCATGAGGTTGCGGGGATGGTGACGTCATCGCGCGGTCAGGATGTTCCTGCCATGGATCGCCTGCGTGCTTTCCGTGTTTGTCGTGCGGCGCTAGGCTATGTGGAAGATCGTCTGTCCGAGGATGTCTTGCCGACGATCACTGATCTTTGTCTGGAGTTCGGTGTTTCCGAGCGCACGCTGCAATATGGCTTTCAATCCTACGTCAATATGTCGCCTCAGTCCTATTTACGCCTCTGCCGACTGAATCGAGTGCGGGCTGTATTGAGGGCACCCACGTCGAAAGAAATCACCGTGACCGAGGTAGCCACCCGTTTTGGCTTTTTCCATATGGGGAAATTCGCTCAGTTCTACCGTCTGCATTTTGGTGAGACGCCCTCCATAACTCTTGCGCGTGGTTTAAAGCTGATGGCCTGAGGCAGTTCAAATTCTTTCCATGAAGGCAGGATGGTGGCTGCGAAACCAGCCAGGGATCAGAAAAATAGAGTAAATACCCCTTTTTTGCGGATAAGGGATAGCGGAAAAGCAATTTCTTGTGGGATGGTAGGCTGCGGTCCCATACGACCAGAGATTAATGACCGCCCGCTCTAAGTCCCATGAATTCCCAACCTACCAAGCAAAAACCGTCCCTGTGGCAGCGCTGCTGCCTCGGGCTTTTCAGCAGTCTGCTCATTTTTCCCGCCGGGAGCCTGCGGGCTTTGCCGAGCGGCTTGGATCTCAGTCACGGACAACTCAACCTGAGTGGCGGTGGCGATTCGATGCAGATCGACCAGCTTAGTCCGCAGGCGATTGCCAACTGGGAAAGCTTTTCCATCGGGGCGGGTCAATCACTCGACATTCAGCAGCCCGGCGTCGATGCGGTCCTGCTAAATCGTGTCATCGGTGCCGACCCTTCCCGTCTTATGGGGCAATTGACGGCCAACGGCCGGGTTTACCTGATCAACCCGAACGGCGTATTGGTGGGGCGTAATGCTTCCGTGAATACAGCGGAGTTTATGGCCTCGGCGCTCGATGTGGCGGATGCGGATTTTTTGGATGGTGACGATCTATCCCTCTCGGGTGATACGCCTGCAAGCGTGGTTAATTTTGGGCGTATTACCGCCTCCAATGGTGACATCATTTTAGTCGCGCACACGGTGGAAAACGCCGGCGAGCTTAAGGCGGAAAATGGCGTTGCTGCTTTGGCCGCCGGTCAATCGATTGTGCTCAGCCCGAATGGCGATCAGCGCATCCTCGTAAAAACCGGTCTTGCGGAAAGCGATGCGCAAGAGGGTGTGGTCCATCGCGGGCTGATTGAGGCGGCCCAAGCCGAGCTAAAAGCAGCGGGCGGGAACGTCTATGAACTCGCGGTGAATCAGTCGGGCATCATCCGTGCGACGGGCGTGACCGAGCGTGACGGGCGGGTTCTGATTACGGCCGAAGACGGCGTGATCGGTCACAGCGGCCACCTGCAGGCGGTCAACGAGAACGGCAGTGGCGGCGAGGTCCTGCTTGGTGGCGACTATCTCGGTGGGAATCCGGATATCGACAACGCCGCCAACACCGTGGTGACTGAAGGTGCCCGTATCGACGTGAGCGCGACCGCCGACCAGGCCGATGCGGGCCGTGTGATTGTGTGGTCCGAGCGGGGCACCCGCTTCCTCGGCCAAATTGTCGGGCGGGGTGGAGCCGCTGGTGGCGACGGTGCCTTTGCGGAGGTTTCGGGCCGGGAGTATCTGGATTTTCGGGGCAGTGCTGATTTGAGCGCCCCGTTTGGCGAGGCGGGAGAGCTTCTGCTCGATCCCGCCGCCCTCACGATCCAGGCCGACGGCACCGAGACGGCGCTTTCTCCGGGAGGCGATCCCTTCCTTTTTCAGGACGACGATGACATCAACTCTGATCCGATTTCTGTCCTCTTGGTCTCGACTCTGGAGTCGCAATTGGCGAACAGCGATGTTGCGCTGCAAACGTCCTTTGCCGGGGGCTCCATTGTGGTCGACGATCCGGTAAGCTGGACGTCGGGGAATTCACTCTTTTTTAATTCACTGGGCAGCGTGAACGTGAACGCCAACCTGGATGCCGGTGCGGGCGATATCGTTTTCGGCCTCGGCTTTGCCACGGGCGGAGGTGGACTGGGTGGTCCCGGACCAACAGTCGACGCCGACCTTTTGGTGGATGCCGCGGCATCGGTCACCGCCGGGTCAGTCGCGGTTAGGCGCTATTTTTCGGGGGAATTGGTCGGGAATTCGAATGACGGTCCCATGGGGCAGGTCGACTTTGGCGGGCAACTTGTCGCCGACACACTCGATTTACAATACGCAGAGCTTGAAGGATTCGGTGCCTCCCCCGGGGGGATTGAAGGCCCCGTTAATTTCGGGAATCCGAATAACCAGATCGGACGCCTGACCACCAGCCAGAGCAGCGGTCGGATCCGGGGACCAGTCACGATTACAGATGGCAGCGGCGGCCTCATCATCGACGGGCAACTCAACGATATAGGAGGCAACATTGAAATCATCACCGACGGTGATCTGACGCTGGCTCCCGACGCCATGCTCTCCACCTCCGGCGGCTTGAGCGCCGACATCATTCTGGCGGCCCGCAACGGGTCGTTCATCAACAACGCGACTGCGGGGGCAACGGTTCTCTCGCCTAATAGTTTCGATCCCGGCATTACGGCGCGGTTCCTCATTTACTCGGATAATCCCACGGATATCGTCAAGGGCGGCTTGGTGGCGGATCCGGTTTATGACAAGACCTACGCCAATAATGCACCCGGCAGCATCACGCAAACGGGCAACCGCTTCCTCTACCGCTTGGCCCCCACGCTGACCTTGACGGCCAACGACCTTTCCAAGACGCAAGGCGATCCGAATCCGACCTTGACTTACTCCGTTTCCGGTATCGTTGGAGACGATGCGCAGGCGGATGTCTTCAGCGGCGACCCCACGCTCACGACAACCGCAGACGCCACCAGCCTGATCGGGGCATACAAGATCGACATTGCCACCGGAAGCGTCGTGCTCTCGGATTACGGCTACGGGCTCGAACTGGCCGATGGTATTCTCTTGGTGGAGCGTGACGGGCTCGCTAATTTGCTGATCACGGCTGATGATTTCAGCCGATTCTACGGCGATGCCAATCCGACCTTTACCGCAAGCTACGACGGTTTTGTCGGTGGGGATGACGCCTCCGTTGTGACCGGGTTGCAGTTCACGACCGCCGCAAATCCCCAATCGGGCGTCGGGAATTATGACATCGTTCCCTCGGGTGCGTCAGCGACTGATTACAATATCAATTATGCCAACGGCACCCTGACGGTGAACCCAAGGCTGCTGACCATTCGTGCGCTTGACCTCAGTAAAACTTACGGCGATGCGCTGCCAGCCTTCGACGCCGATTTCGACGGCCTGGCTTCATTCGATACCGAGGCCGATATTTCGGGATTACGCTTTGCTTCGCTCGCCGCCAATGAGCGAGCCGATGTCGGAAGCTACGACATCGACCCACGTGATGCCGCCAATCCGAATTACGATATCACCCTGGAATCCGGCACCGCCACGGTGAACCCGCGCCCGGTAACCATCACTGCCCCCGAGGTTAGCCGCGAGTATGGCGTGCCCAACCCGACTCTTGTCGCCAGCGGTAGCAATTTTGTCTTTGCCGAGTTCAATAGCAACCTGGTTGATTTCAACGAGGTGGCGGTTGATGCCGATGTGGCGACCTACACGCTGACGCCCACCGGGTATTCCGATCCGAATTATGCTCCGAGCTTTGTGCCGGGGACTCTTGAGGTGACTCCGGCCCCGTTGGAGCTGAGCGCGGATTCGTTCAGCCGGGAGTATGGCCTCGCAAACCCGAATTTCACGTTTACGGACGGCAACTACCGTCTGGGGCAGGGCTTCGGCGATGTCTTTAGCGATTTCCAGCTCTCGACCAGTGCGAGCGAGGCCAGCTCGGTGGGAAGCTACCTCATTGAATTTACGGCAACGCAGACCAACTTGAACTACGATGTGTCGCTGAATGACGGCACACTCACCGTCAACAAGGCACCGCTCGCGATCGCCCCGCTTCCCGCGCAACGCCTCTACGGCGACGCCGATCCCGATTTTGATCTTCAAGTTATCTCGGGGCTGAGGAACGGCGACACCAAAGCAGTCGTGCGCCGGGAGGAGTTTCAGGCCCGCGCCGGCCGCGGCTTCGATGTCGGCGAGTATCCGCTCGAACTCATCTTCGCCGAGGCCACCAACTACGAACTCTCTTTCGTTGACTCGACACTGACGGTGCTTCCGCGCCCGTTGACGATCACGGCCGAGGATGTCAGCCGCGAATACGGCGAGTCCAACCCGGTCTTCACCGCACGTTTCGATAATCTTTATGAGCTCGACGACGCCTCCGACTTCCCCGGCCTGAGCTTTGATACCCCGGCTGATGAACGCTCGATCCCGCAAACCTACGGGATCACCACTGGGGGTGCGACGAATACAAATTACGACATTAGCTATGGTCAGGGGATCCTTACGGTGACCAAAGCTCCGCTCAGTCTTCGGTTGAATGACGTCAGCCGGGTGTATGGCAACGGCAACGATCTCGCGCTCAGCCAGGTCACGATCGACACCGCGGACGGCTTCAAACTCGACGACGATTTGAACGACGTTTCCCTCAGCAACTTCGTGACTACCGCGGAACAGACCTCGAATATCGGTGGCTACCCGATCACCCAGGATGTCAGCTCACAGAAATACGAGGTTACCATCGACCAGCCGGCCAATTTGATCGTAACCAAGCGGCCGCTGACGGCTTTGATCGACCTTTCGGCGGCCGAGCGGACCCGCGTTTACGGGGATGCGCCGATCGATCTTACGGGCAGCTTGATTTTGGGGAATCTCGCCGACGGCGACAGCGCCGGGTCCGTTCTCGAGGTCATCGATCCGACCACGGTCACCAGCCCCATCGGGGAATACGATTTTCAAGCCAATCTACTCGACTCGAATTACGAGCTCCAGTCTTTCGCCAATACGAATTTCTTCATCCAGCAAAAAGTCGTTGATCTCCGTTTCGAGGATGTGTCCGGCTTTTACGGTGAGGGCGAACCGGACTTCTTTGCTTTTCTGGACACCGATTTCCTCGTACCGGGAGATACACCGCAGACTGTGCTGGCCCAGCCTACGGCGGACACCACCGAGCTCACCGAGGTCGGCACCTATGCGATCGATACCTCAAGTATCAACTCCAACTACGGCATCAGTTCCGTCACAGGTAGCTTCGAGATCCAGCCGCGTCCGCTCTTCGTCCAGTTAATCGATGCCAAACGTGTTTATGGCAGCACCAATCCCGCGGATTACGACCCCTTCCTGCGCGAGGATATCGATTCCGGGCTCCTCGGGACGACGCCGCTGGATGCAGTAATCGAAATCACGGGACCGGCTCAAACGGCCGATGCCGGCACCTACCCACTCACGGCCGATTTGATCAATACCAACTATTCCCTAGAGCAGTTCATCGGCGAGCTTACGGTGACGCCGCGTCCCATCACTGCAGCCCATTTGACCACTTACCAGCGACCTTACGGTGCCGCAAACCCGACGCCGCAGTCGTTCGTCGACGCTTCGTCGAACAATCCGAACTCCGGAGTGGCGACCTTTGAGACGATCGACGACGTGCTTCGCCTTCAATTCCCGGGAGTGCAGGCCGACGTGGGCGAGTACACCTTCGCCGAACTCATCCAAACCAACCCGAACTACGAGGTGTCGCTCGCGCCCGACCTTGAGACCGCGCTCACTATCACGCGCCGGCAACTCTTCCTCAGCGCGGGGAATATTTTCCGTGTTTATGGCGACCCGAATCGTTCGCTGCAGGTGGAAAATACCTTTTCCTTGAGCGACACGGGGATCGCCAGCTTCGATGCTCTGCCTGACGTCGCTGTCGTCAACCTCCCCGCTCAAGACGCCGATGTCGGTCGATACGAAATTACTTTCGATATCATCAATGACAACTACACGGCGGGTGCCATTAACTCGATCAATCCGAACCAGACAGGAGCTCCCTATGTTCAGATCGATCCGCGCCCACTGAAGGCGATCCTCCCCGGGGTCGACCGGCTTTACGGCGAGCCCAATGTACGCGATGAGGTCGTGCTGGAAGACAGCTCGCTTCCCGAATTCACCAGCATGGATGCGCTTTTCGAGGTCAATCTTCCCGCCATGGATGCCCTTCCGGGCAGCTACGACGTGGTCGAGGTCTTGTCGGACGCGAATTACAACCTGGAAATTATTGCCGGCAGTGAGAACATGGAGATTCGCCGGCGAGAACTGCTGATCGAAGCCGAAAACTCCTTTGGCTATTATGGTGACAGTGATTTTAGCGCCGAGCTAGCGGTTTCCGGTGACGGCTTTGCTTCCATCGACGATCCGAGTTCGGTCTTCCGAATTACCGCCTTGGAGGATCTCGATCAGGATTCCCGTAGCGGCTACTATCCGATCGATGCCTTCGAGGGGGATGACGATCGCTATGAGATTACGTTCGAGCCCGGAGTCTTCACGATTCTTCCCCGCCCTGTCCAGCTGGACATCGCGGACGAGATCAAGGATTTTGATTCGGTCGAGGCATTGAACGACTACCTGGCGGAGGGGAACCGGGTTGTTCCGGCAGAGGTCAGCAATCTTCGCTCCGGCGATACCATCGATGATGTTTTCCCGATCATCCGGTATCAGATTGTCGACGCGGATGTGGTCCCCGGCTTACCCATACAGCCGACTCCGGAGACCGTCGATGTGCCCGACGTGGCTGCGTTGCTCAAAGACGCGAGTCGGATTGGCAGCGGAATCGAACTGAGCTCCTCCGTGTCTCCGGATCCTCGCGTGGAGATTTCGCGCAGCGGCGATCTCCCCGATGCGACTGAAGGTGTCGTCAATCGCTTTGTCACCGTTCTGGACGGCTACGATACCGAGCGGGATTATGTGCTTACCTCGGTGGATAATGGTCTTTTCCGATTGCGTTTGCCGACGACGCCGCAGCAGGAGATCGAAAGGACCGAGTATAACGAAACGGTCGGGGTGATTACTTTTTCGCCAAATTTTGGTTCAACGGACGAGTTGTTGGAAGGCCCGGATCTTTCGGTGTCGAGCCGCGAGATCACCATTCGTGGCCCCAACGACCCACTGCCGACCTTGGATTCCCTCTTTCGTGGTGGAGATTACGAGATCGGGATGGATATGATCATGCACTATGTGGATGCGTTCATGGATTCCGGCGAGGACTACGTTTTCGAAGAAGGTTCGCTGTTCTACGAGATCACGCGGAGCACTTCGGGGTCGAAGGAGGATATCACGCCGTTCCGCGTGCGTCGGTTCTTCGAGCGCAACGCGGATAATCCGGAGCTATTAAGCTATCTGGCCTATCCGCTCGCCGAATACAGCGAGGCATTCCTTGAAAGAGATCCGGAGAGCTATACGCAGGCGGAGAGTCAATTCGCGGATCTTTTGGGCGACCACTTGGCCGAGGTCCGGGACGAAGTCGCCGCAAAAATGGAAGAGAAGAAGGATGCTTGGATCGAGCGCGAGAATGAGAAGCCCAATAATATGGCTGATCTCTTTGGCAAAGACGTACCCTGGGATGACTTCATGAGTGAAGCGGCCGGGGATTACGTCGTCGATATGTTGGAGACGAAAGCGGCAGGATCTGTTGCGGGTGGGGCGGCCGCAGGCGGGGCAGCCGCTGCGGGTACGGCTGCTGTGGCGAGCACACTTTTTCCAAACTCAGTCGGTCTGGGAGCTGCCGCCCTTGGCGTGAAAACCTCACTAACCGCAGGTTCTGTCGCCGCCGGACCGGCTGCGATCGTGGGCGTTGCCGTGGTCGGCAGTATCGCCCGGGGCATACAGGTCTTTGAGAACGAGGAAAAGAAACAGTTCTACGACGACTTCCAAAACAGTGTGGGCAGTTCCATTGACCCTCAATCGTTCAGCCTGTCCAGCGACTCGGAAAACGAGGCGACCCTGAATAAGACAATTCTCTCCGGTGCGATCGCCAACATGCTCTACTCGGGCTGAGCCTTGTTCTCGAAGTGAGAACCCAAACGTAATCTTTGAATTTCATGATGACTGACTTTTTTTCTTCCCTGCGTGGGCTGACCCTCGCCGCATTGTCGATCGTCGCCCTGGGCGACGCCCGAATCCAGGCTCAGGAGCTCGACCGGGTCATGCCCGAGCCGACACCCAAGCTGGTCGAACCTTTCGGCCAAGAGGCTGACTTCGAGGATTGGGAGGCCTTCCGGACCCGCATGATCGGTGCCACCGAGGGGGAAAAGGTGCTCGTTCCGGAGTTGAAGCAGATCATTTTCTTGGAGGATTCGGATCAAGTCGACACGGTGGAGTTGCCAGAGGACCGCCATTCCAATTTGGCCGAGCTGCCGGGCTTGAACTCGGAAGGGCTCCAAAGTCTGGTGGATATTTTTGTCGGCTTGCCGGTTTCGAAAGAGTCACTTGAGCGGCTTCGCGTGAGCCTGCGTCTGGTACTTGCTGAGGAGGGCAAGCCATTTTCCCTCGTGTTCACTCCCCCGCAGGACATTACCAACGGGGTGGTTCAATTTGTGATCCGGGAGAGCACAGTTGGTCAGGTATCGATTGAGAACCGGGAGTTTTTCTCCGAGCGAAGCTATCTCGGTCGGCTCGGTTTGTCACCGGGCGAAGGGCTCGACTCCGGGCGTATCCGTACCGGGCTCGACCGGATCAACAGCAATCCCTTTCGCACCGCCGCCTTCCAGGTAGAAAAGGGGGCCGAGCCGGCTACCACCGATGTGGTGCTTCGGGTGCGCGAGCGCCGCCCCTGGCGCGTATTTGCCGGCTACAATAATTCCGGCACCCAAACCACTACCGAAGACCGCATGTTTGCCGGCCTGACTTTGGGCAATGTCTGGGGCATGGCCCACCAACTGACCCTTCAGGCGACCAGCGATTTCGACATCGAGCACTCGAAAGCGGTCTCGGGCAACTACCGCATGGATCTACCGGGAAACCATGAACTCTTTTTCTTCGGAGCCTATTCGGAAATTAAAGGCGTCCCCAATGGTGGCTTCGATCAGGAAGGCACCAGCTGGCAACTGGGCTTCAACTATACCATCCCGCTGGAGTCACAGGGTGATTACAGCCACAGGCTCACCCTCGGCTTTGATTACAAGTCGAGTGACAACAACCTCGAACTGAGCCTGCCTCCCTTCATTATTCCCATTTCCGATACGCTCACCCGTATCGCCCAAGTCCGCGCGGAGTATCGGGGCGCGTTGAAGGACGACTGGGGCGATACCCGGTTTGGGCTCGGAATCACTTACTCGCCCGGCGGGCTGGGTAGCAAAAACGATGACGATGCCTTTGAGGCGTCCCGCTTTCAGGCCGATTCCGAGTATGCCTATCTCAGCCTCGACGGTTCCCGCACGATCGAGCTTGGCATGCTGGCCGAAGCGCTCGCCGGTTGGACCTGGCAGCTGCGCTCCAGTTTACAGCTCTCCAACCGCAATCTCCTCAGCAGCGAGCAATACGCCGGGGGCGGCTTCGGCTCGGTCCGCGGCTACGAGCAGGGCGAGGTCGTCGGCGATAACGCCTTCTTTATTTCGCAGGAGTGGCAACTGCCCGTCATCCCGACCCAAGTCTCGCTCCCCGGTTACAAGGAAACCGGCCTGCTCCGGCCATTTGTCTTTCAGGACTACGCCAGAACCTGGAACACCGACAAGCTGCCGGACGAGGAAGCATTTAACCTGCATAGCTACGGCGTCGGCCTACGTTACCAGGTGGCGCGCAATCTTACGCTCGACCTCGCTCACGGTTGGCAACTTCGGGATAGTGGCAGCAGCAACACGGGCGATAATTACCGCACAAATGTATCGTTGCGCCTAGCTTACTAGTGATCCGCCCAAAAGTATTTTCACTTTTCGTGGCGTCTGCGCACGCTCCAGCTCCGTCAATAAGCGATACCTGCAGGCAGAAGACGTCGCCTCGACGGCGAACGAGTCTTCGCCAGCGAAGACGCCACGTATTGTTGCCTGTGAAAGAAGTTATTTGTTAGGGCGCTAAGCCTCCAACAATTCTTTCGGCATGTCCTTGTCGCTGAGGCGCTCGATTTTGGCCCCGAGTCCGGCGAGCTTCTGCTCGAAGCGCTCGTAGCCGCGGTCGAGATGATAGATGCGCTGGATCCAGGTTTCGCCGGTGGCGGCGAAGGCGGCAAGGATCAGTGCGGCCGAAGCACGCAGGTCGGAGGCCATGACCGGGGCGCCGGAAAGTTTGGAGGCACCTTTAACGATGGCGCTGGGCCCTTCGATGGCGATGTCGGCGCCCATCCGCTGGAGCTCGGGCACGTGCATGAAGCGGTTGGGGTAGATCCGTTCGGTGATAATGGAAATGCCTTCGACCTGCGTCATGAGAGCACAGAGTTGGGCCTGCAGGTCGGTGGGAAAGCCAGGGTAGGGCAGAGTAATGCAATCGACCGGCTTGAGTGATCCCTCGTAGGGAAGCACGCGAATGTTGTCGCCCTCGATTTTCAGCGGCACGCCGGATTCCTCCAGCTTGTCCAGAAAGGCGCCGAGCAGGTTGGGTGGAATGCCCTTCACGGTAACATCGCCTCGAGTGATGGCGGCGGCCACAATAAAGGTGCCGGCTTCGATACGGTCGGCAATAACGCTGTGTTCGCAGCCGTGGAGTTTTTCCACGCCTTCAATCGTGAGTTCGGGGCTGCCGATCCCTTCAATTTTGGCGCCCATCTTCACCAGCAGGTTGCAGAGGTCGACTACTTCCGGTTCGCAGGCAGCACATTCGATTCGGGTGGTGCCGGGCGCGAGCACGGCGGCCATCACGATGTTGGCGGTGCCGGTGACGGTGCTGCCACTGCGGCCGCCGAGGAAGACCGGGCCGCCCTGTATCTTCGAGGCATCCACGTGGACGTAGCCGTTGGTAATCTCAACCTCGCAATTGAGTTTGGCCAGGCCCTTGAGGTGCAGATCGATCGGGCGGGGCCCAATGACACATCCGCCCGGGATAGAGACCTCGGCCTTGCGCAGGCGGGCGGTCAGCGGCCCGAGCAGGCAGACTGAAGCGCGCATCTTACGCACGAGTTCGTAGGGCGCGATATGAGTTAACTCAGCCGCCTTGAGCTTCCAGACGCCCGGTTCCGGGTTTTCGACCTCCGAGCCGACGTGGCTCAGAATCTCCACCATGAAGCGGATGTCGCTCAGGTCGGGGACGTTGCGCAGGGTGACTGCTTCATCTGTCAGCAGGGTGGCGGCGAGTAGTGGCAGTGCGGCATTCTTTGCCCCGCCGACCTCGATCTCACCTTTAAGCGGGCCGCTGCGACTGACTTTGAAGACGTCCATGTGAAACTTCTATGAGTTGTTGCCCGGACTGCGGCGATTGTTGCTGCGGCGTTGGCCCTTGCCTCCGCCGCCGCTGCTGCTGCGACGGCCTTTGCCGCCACCGCCACGCCGGTTTTGCCCTTGTCCACGATTGCCGCCTTTGCCGCGGGGGCGACCGCCTTGTCCTCCCTTGCCGGAAGGCTTGCCTCGGCCACCTTGTTTTTTCGCGGGTTGCTTCGGGCCCAGGCCGAAGAAATTTAGGATCGAGGCGATCAGACCGCCTGACTGCGCCTGTTTGGAGCCGCCTTTTTGCTTGCCGGCCGGTTTTTTGCCGCTTTTGGCCGGGCGGTTCTTCTCCTTTTCGGCACGGCGGGCATCGCGTTCCTTCTTCCGTTCGGCCAGGCGGGCGTCGACCCGTTTGATCGCTGCCAGTGTTTCCGGGCTGGGTTGCGGATTGGCGTTGCCGGACTTTTCGGGCTTCGCCTTCGGTTTCTCGGCTTTCGGAGCAGGTTTTTCCTTTTTCGCCTTCGGTTCCGGCTTGGCGCCACCGCTAAGCTTTTCTTTTTTCAGGGCCTCGGCGGGATCAACTTCGCCGATACTGGAATTGGTGGCGGCGGGTGTGGTCTTAAAGCCTCCACTCCGGCGGCGGGTCCGTGGCTTGTCACTCGCATCCACGCTGGGTGTGTAGTTTTGCTTCGGGCTGGGTGCCGCTTCAGGTTCTTCGAATTCTGGCATGATCTGTCTGTTTATGGTGGTCTCAGTTGTGCGGTCGGGTCCCGCACAGGGATGGATTATCTCTTGAAGCTGTTCTCCGGAAAAGGGCTGCAGTCGCGCGCCGGTCCGAGTGGCGCCGGCAGTGAGCGGTCCGGTGGAACAGTCTTTTATCGGTAGAGGAGGTAATTTGCAGCCGCAAGGGTTAAGTTCCTCATTTCCAGTGAAAACGAGCTTAGAGCTTGCCTGCTGGCAGCGCCTTTTCTAGGCAATTCGGTATGGATAAACTTGAGGAGATTTTCGATCTGCAGGACGCGCTCAATAAACGCATCGGCGTGAACACCGACAACATGTCGGACGAAGAAAAAGCGAAGTGGGTGCTCAACTACACCCGAGCCATGCAACAGGAGATGGCCGAGCTCATCGACTCGGTGCCCTGGAAATGGTGGGCCAAGTATCAGGACTTCGACGAACAGAATGCCAAGGTCGAGGTGGTGGATCTTTTTCACTTCCTGATTTCAATCGCCCAGGTGCTCGGGATGACGCCGCAGGATGTCTACGACGCCTACACCAAGAAGAACAAGGTGAACCACAATCGTCAGGACAGCGGCTACACCGAAAAGGACGAAGACGATTCGAGGCACATCTAGATGATGTGTATTGCTGATTATTGATTTCCGATTCCCGAGCAGTTGTCTGCAGCAATTTTCGGCGGCTTCGAAAAATTAGTCATCAGTAATCGACAATCGGAAATCTGCCATGCCCGAAAACCCCATCATGATCCTGCTTTACGTCGGGATCGCCGCCTATGTGGGGAATATGTATTGGGGCGATTACAAAGCCCAGAAAGACGGGGAGGTTAATGAGAGTGCCATGCCGGGCGCCTTTCGGGCGTCTGTTCCGGCCTTCCTGATCGCGACCATCGGTGCGCTCTTGATCCTGGCGGTGGAGACCGGAGGCGAGATCGCATTGGGCGTCGCTTCGGAACAAAGTGAGATGGTCTGGTATTTCGTTTTCGCGATCGTGGCGGCAGGCATCGTCGAAGAGGTGATCTTCCGCGGGTTTCTGGTGGTGGACAAGAAGGGCACGGCTGCCCTCGTGGCCAGCTGCGTCGGTTTTTCGCTACTTTTCGCGGTCATTCATTTTCATCTCTTTAGTCTGGAATTTCCGGATGAGGTGCCTTGGTGGCAATTCTGGTCGGCGGAGGTCGAGTGGACCCTGACCAGCAAGGCCTGGTTCACCACTTCGATCCTTTTTGCCAACTCGCTCTGGTTCTATGCCTGTCGTTTTGGTCCTTGGAACCGAACACGTTCGATTTTTCCCTGTATGTTGGCGCATGCCGCCAGTAACCTCGGGGTCTTTGTGGTCAAACTCGCTCAGGGCTACGTGATCTTTTAGTTCCCCGGTTCTGGTTCGGACGCTTCTAGGTTTGGAACAAACCCGCTTGTGTGTATCACATAACTTTATGCGTTCACTCCGACACTATTCATTTCTTTATCTCGCCTTCGGCCTTTTCTCTGCGTTGGCGGCACAGGCCGGTGACCGGCCCAACATCCTCTGGATCGTGAGTGAGGATAATGGCCCCTTCCTTGGGTGTTACGGCGATGAGAATGCCAAAACCCCGAATCTGGATCGTCTGGCGCAGCGGGGTATTCGCTATGAGAACTTTTTTGCCAACGCCCCGGTCTGCGCGGTGGCCCGGAGCAGTTGGATCTTCGGCGTGCCGGCCGTCACCACCGGCACCTTGCACATGCGTTCGCAATACCGCGTTCCGCGCGAGCGTTTCAAGACCTACCCGGAACTGATGAAGTCTGCCGGGTATTATGTGACCAACAACAGCAAGACCGATTACAATACGAGTTCGATCCAACCGAACCGCATCTGGAATGAATCCTCCAAGAAGGCCCACTACAGGAAACGTCCGGACGGGGCCCCTTTTTTTGCCGTATTTAACATACACCACAGTCATGAGAGCCGGATCTTCCCGGGGAGAAAGCCGTCGACCCGGCGCGTGTCCGCCGATGCCATTCACACCCCGCCTTATCAAAAAGGCACTCCCGAGACCATTGATGACTGGCGGGCCTACTATGAACGGCTGGAGCAAATGGACGCCGAAGTGGGCCGTCTGCTCGAAGAGCTTGAAGCCTCGGGCGAGGCGGAAAATACCATCGTTGTTTACTGCTCGGATCACGGGGGCGTTACGCTCCGCAGTAAGCGTTACCTGTACGATTCCGGTACGCGCGTGCCTCTGATCGTTTCCTTCCCGGAAAAGTGGCAGCATCTGTCGCCCTCGGCGCCCGGTTCGGCCTCCGAACGATTGGTCCAGTTTATCGATTTGCCCAAAACGTTTTTAAGTCTGCAGGGCGTGCAGGTCCCTGAGGTCATGTCCGGCCGGGTCTTTCTCGGGGAGGAAGTGGAACTGGCTCCCGAATCCGTCTTCCTTTTTTCCGGCCGCTTTGATGAGGCCCCCGACAACTCCCGCGCGGTCACCGACGGGCGATGGAAATACATTCGCAACTTCGAGCCTGACCGTCCGCTTTTCCAAATGCTCAATTATCCCATGCGACAGGCGGGGCAGGTGAGCCAGTGGGAAGCTTATCAGGCTGGAAAGACCAACGATAAGCAGTCCGCGCATTACCTGCCACCGCAAGCGGAAGAACTTTACGATACCCAGGCGGATCCGGACGAAGTGAACAATCTCGCGGAATCCCGCCCCGAAAAACTTCAGGCCATGCGGACGCAACTTCGCGACCATATTTTGGCAAGGCATGACCTCGGCTTTATCCCCGAGCCGATGATGGAAGCGCTCAATGTTGTAAAAACCCAAACCATTTACAGCTTTGGGCAAAGCGAAGCGAGCTACCCGCTGCCTCGTATCCTTGACCTGGCCATACTGGCTTCGAATGCAGACCCCGCCAATCAGCCGGCACTCGTCCGGGCTTTTCAGGACGAAAACCCCATCATCCGCTATTGGGCGCTGGTCGGATTGAGAGTACTTGGCGCAAGGGCCCAGAATGTGGATGGGCTCCTCCAGGAGGCGTTGGCCGATCCGGCACCGAGTGTCCGCATTCAGGCGGCCATTTGCCTTGCGCGACGGGATCAACGTGAGCGGGCACTGCAGTTCCTGCTTCGTGAAGCGCAGACAGCCTCAGCGGATATCCATGCCGCATGGGCGCTCGATGCGATCAAACTATTGGATGCGCCGGAGGCCCTGGACGGCCTCAGTGAAAAGGAAATCGAAGGCTTGAAGAAAGGCTTCAATACGAGGCGGATCGTTGGCCTCCTACAGGCCGGTGGTTCGGTTTCCAGAATGCCGGAATAATCTTCTATTTTATGCCAAGCGAGCAAATGGAATCTGTCGAAGATCGCCTGAATCAAATTCAGGCGATCCTGCCCTCGCTGGGTGAGCAGCTGCTGGAGTTACAAACCGGTGACCTTGGCGTGCTGACGAAATCGAACACCTTCGATCTATTGACCAAAGCGGATACGGCCAGCGAAGCGCAGTTGGTGGCATTCATTCAGGAAAATTTCGCCGACGATGTCATCCTCGCCGAGGAAGGCAGCGTGGCCTCGGATGCGCAAGAGGCGGGGGAGCGGTTTCTCTGGATCCTCGATCCCATCGACGGCACGACCAATTACGCCAACGGTCTGCCGGTCTGGGCGATCTCAATCGGATTGATGCAGGATTCCGAAATGGTCGGTGGCATCGTGTGCGCGCCGGGCATGGGCCTTTGTTATCGTGCGGTCGCAGGCGCGGGTGCGACCTGCAACGACCGATCCATCTCCGTGAACAAAAAGGCGAGCATGAGTGAGGGGATCATCGCGACCGGCTTCCCCTACGACCGTGCCAAGCGCGCCGAGCCAATTTGCCGGGCGCTGGAAAATATGCTCCGCCAAGCAGGAGGGATCCGCCGACTGGGGGCCGCCTCGCTCGATTTCTGCTTTCTCGCGGATGGGCGTTACGCCGGTTATTATGAAATCGGGCTCAAACCCTGGGACTTTGCTGCGGGCAGCTTGATTGCCCGGGAAGCGGGTGCGAAGGTGACCGATCTTTCCGGTAAGAGCCTGGATATTTTTAACAGTGCGGGTGTCGTCGCGACCAACAGCATGATCCACGGGGAATTAATGCAAGCCGCACAACCTATGATCAGGGCAGCTGAATTATAACGGGAGTCTCGCCACGACGGCGACGAAACCTTCGTTTTAAGACTGGCCGTAGTGCGACAACAATCAACGCTCAGCCAGCGGTGCTGTGGCCCCCACCTCTTTCAACTCCTTAAGCCGCTCGCTTTCATCCGACCAGTCCTGGGGCAGGCGCTGAACAACGGATAGATCATAGCCGGCTTCCTCGAGCTTCTTCAGTTGAGACTGGTAATGCTTGTCATCGATGTCACGGGCGCGGTCCATGATCCAGGCATATTTGCGGCTGGGGTGGCCGATGATAGTACTTTGATAATCTTCAGACACATCAATGATCACGTAGTCCGATTTAAAGGGCCAGATGAACTGCATTTTCCAGCGGGCCTGGCTGGGGTCGTCTTCGACAGGAAAACCCTTTGGGGTGAATGTCTTGAGCTCACCGTCGACGCTGCCGTCTCTGAATTGATAGGTCGTTTCCACCTGATTCTTATCATTCAGGTAGTAGTGTTCGACGGCATTGTGCGCCTTCTTGTCCACCAGAATCGGGGTGTAGCCGTGGACATACCAGACGCCCATGAACTTTCCCAAGTCCACACGATCTGCGGTGGGCAGCGGGGTATCTGATGAAGCACAGCCGTTCACAAACCACAGCGAAGCAACTAGCACCAACGAGGTAAACGCAAAATTTTTACCGAACATATTAATCTATCGCCAGACCGGAGTATATCTTACGAGCTGGAATTGAAATTAATGTAGAGGCATCCGCTAGCGGATGCCGGGAGGCGCTTTAATCATACATGATTCCATCCCGTCGCAGCAGCGCGTTCGGGTCCGGTTCGCGCCCCATGAAGTCCTTGTAGAGCTCGGTTGGATCTTTGGAGTTGCCCTTGGCCAGAATCTTATCGCGGAACTCGCGGCCCGTCTTTGGGTTAAGAATGCCTTCTTCCTTGAAGCGGGTAAAGGCATCGGCATCCAGAACTTCCGCCCACTTATAGCTATAGTAGCCCGCGGCATAGCCGACCGGATGACTGAAAAGGTGCCCCATGTTATAAGCCTTTGGCTTGGGTTTGGTTTTGTATTCGGCGGCGTAGCCTTCGAGCGCGTCCTCGATGAAAGTGTCCAGGTCCTCCTTTGAAGTATTGGGCCAATTCATGTGGAGCTCGAGATCCATCTTGCCAAAGCTCAACTGACGGACGTTGAAGCTGGCTTTCATGTAGTTGCGCGCGGCCAGCATTTTATCGAAGAGTGCATCGGGGATGGGCTCGCCGGTCTCATGGTGTCGGGCGAAACGGTCGAGGCTCTGCCGCTCCCAGCACCAGTTTTCCATGATCTGGGAAGGTAGCTCGACGAAATCCCAGGGCACGTTGACGCCGTTGAGCGACTTGACTTCGACTTCGCCACAGAGGTGGTGCAGCAAATGCCCGAACTCGTGGAAGATGGTTTCCACTTCGCTGTGTGTCAGTAGGGCGGGCTTGTCACCGACGGAAGGTGTCAGGTTGCCGCAGATCAACCCGAGGTGGGGGGTGCGGTCGCCCGCCTCCGGATCACGGTTGCCGGTGATCAGATAGTTCATCCAGGCCCCGCCGCGTTTCGATTCGCGGGGATGCCAGTCGGCGTAAAACGCGCCCAGCATCTCATCCGTCCTGGCGTCGAACAGTTCGTAAAATTTTACTTCCTTGTGCCAGGTCGCGACCGCCTCGGGCGATGCCGGCTCGGGCATGCGGGAAGTATGCTCCTTATCCCCGCCGGGCGTATCCTGCAACTCGGACCCCATGTTCCACATGCCGCTCCGTGTATCACGTTCTTCGATACGCAGGTCGAAAATTTCCTGTACGATGTCGAACATCCCGTCGATCACTTTGTTGATGGGGAAGTAGGGGCGCAGGGTTTCTTCGTCGAAATCATAGTGGGCCTTGCGTTGTTTCTCCGCCCAGTACGCCGCTTCCCATGGTTGGAGCAGTTCCTTTTCCTCTCCCTTGGTGTCCGACTTGTATTGGCGGATCTGTTCCGCTTCCTTCTGGAACTGATCGCTTACTTTGTTGAAGAGGTCTTCGGTAAACTGGAGCGCCTTACTGCCAGAGCCAGCCATGCGGCGTTTGGTGACATGATCGGCAAAATCCTTTTCGCCCATTAACTGGGCGAGCTCCTGCCTCAGGTCGAGGATCTCCCGGACCAGTTCCTGATTGTTGTAACTTTTGCCGCGGCCGATTTCGTCGAAGGCTCTCCAGATTTCTTCCCGCAGTGCCTCGCTGTCGGCATAGGTCATTACTGCGATGTAAGAGGGGGCCTGCAGTGTGAAACGCCAGGCATCATGATGGCCTTTCTGCTCCGCGTCCTGTTTGGCGGCGCTGATCGCAGATTCCGGCAGGCCGGAAAGTCCCGATTCCTCGTGGATGATTTTTTCCCATGCGTTGGTCGCATCGAGGCAGTTCTCCGAATATTTCTGGGTGAGCTCGGCGAGGCGGTTTTGCAGCTCGGCCGCGCGCTTCTTCTTTTCGCCCGGCAGGTCCGCACCTTGCTCGCGGAAGTCGGCCAGGGTCTCTTCCACGTAGCGTTGCTTGGTAGGAGTGAGCTTGGCTACGTCATCGCTTTCGCCAAATGCCTTGATCTTTTCCCAGAGCGCGTCGTTCAACGGGATGCCGGAGAAGAACTCGGTCACCTTCGGCAGCATCTTATTATGGGCGGCGCGCAGTTCCGGGCTGTTGCAGACAGAATCGAGGTGGCTGACCAGCCCCCAGGCCCGGTTGAGTGGTTCGAGGCCGTCATCGAGCGCCGCGATCGTATTCGCATAGCTCAGCGGAGCCTCCTGTCCGGCGACCGTGTCGACGGTGGACCGGGCGTCCTGCAGCGCCTTGTTGATATCGGCTTCGATGTGGTCAGGCGTCAAGGCCGGCCAGTTGATGTAGAAATCTTCGCTTAAAAATGGATGCATACTAGTTGGGAGTGAAGGTGAGTCTGAAAGTGGAAGCAAAAAGATTCTCATTACCATCTATCGCACTAAGTTTTAATTCAAGTATCCTTGCAGACCTTCTCGCTCACTTTCACTCTCGCTTTCACCCTCACTCCACCTACTCATGCCACACTACCGTTCATTTTTATTTCCGGAAGCAGAAGTGCTGGAAGGTTCCATCACACTGGACAGGCGCGAAAGCCACCATCTGGTGAAAGTGTTTCGTGCGCGTACGGGCGAGTCGGTCGAGATTCTGGACGGTTGTGGTAAGCGCTACAGCGGGCACCTGCAGCGTGCGGATGCCAAGGCGGCGGTGGTCGAGATTGAGCAGGTGGATGCGGTCGAGCGGCCTAAACAAAAAGTGACGCTCCTTCAGGCCCTGCCAAAAGGAAAGGCGATGGACCTGATTCTGCGTATCGCGACCGAAATTGGCGTAGCGGAGTTGCAACCAATTTACACCAGCCATAGCGATGTCCATATTCCCCGAGAACGCGTCGGAGGAAAAGTGGAGAAGTGGCGGGCCACCACGATCGAAGCCTGCAAACAATGCGGGCTGCCTTTTCTCCCCGAAACGAATTGGCCTCAGGGCTTGGTCGATTGGCTGCAGCAAAATCCGCCGGCCGAGAATGAGTTGCGTATCGTTGCCAGTCTGGAGGAGGGCTCACGCCTGTTATTGGACACCCTTTCTCAATCAGTCTTGCCGGACCACATTGTTTTGGCCGTCGGGCCGGAGGGGGATTTTTCTAGCGAGGAATACGAAGCTCTGGGGGCAGGTGGGTTTACTCCGGTTCGTCTGGGGGATAATGTTCTGCGCGCGGAAACCGCAGCCGCCTACATGCTCAGCGTGATCGACCAGTTCAGTAGGTGGAAACAGTCCTAGAGGCACGTATGGAAATCGGGAGTGCGGTGCCTCTCGCGCCGCAGAACAAAGCAGGGCGTGACGTCCGACTTTTACAAAAAGAAGTTTCCAGAAGGGCCTTTAAGATAATTCAAAGGCCAAGAGTGTGATGTCATCCTGCTGGCTCTCGGACTGGGTGTGCTCGGCAACGGTTTCGTAAATAATTTGCTGTGTTTCCTGAACGGTTTCCCCGGCGTGTTTCTCAAAGCATTGGATCAAGCGCTCCATGCCAAATTCTTCCCCATCCGGAGCGGATGCTTCGACGATCCCATCCGTAAACGCATAGAAGCGGTCGCCGACTTTCAAGTCGATGGCCTTGGCCGGGGAAGCACTACCTCCGGGAATTCCCATCACGGTGCCGCCGGGAAGTTGAATGAGTTCACATTTCTTCTCGGCTTTGCGATAGACGAGCACCTGCCGATGGCCCGCGTGTGAGAGCACCAACTTGCGGCTGCCGTTCTTTTGGCGCGCCCCGAAGTGCCCCGCGAGGCCGGTGACGAAGCCCTCGTTCAGCCGACCGGTCAGGCCGTGATTCACCGAGTTCAGGAAGTCCTGCGGGTTGTCGGTATAGACTTCGGCGCTGTGCGCGGTCAGGTATTTGATCAGAACCGTATAAAAGGCGGCCGTGACGCCGTGCCCACAGACATCGCCCATGAAAAAGAGCAGGCAGTTGCTCGGATTGCGCGGGAAGCTGAAAATATCTCCGCCCACCGAGGTCATGGGTTTCCAGAGGTAGCCGATGTCGACGTGATTGACGTGGGGCACCCGCCCGGGAATCATGACTGATTGCACCTTGTGCGCACTTTGATAGTCGGAGCGTAAGATTTCGTTTTGTTCCCGCAGACGGTTCTCGCTTTCGGCCAGCTTGATCTGTGCTTCTCTCTCGGCGGTAATGTCGCGGGAGATGCCGATGATGCCGGCCAGCTTGCCGGAGGCCAGATAGAGTGGTGCCTTGCTGGAAGTGACCCAGGAGATGGAGCCGTCATCCCAGGTTTCTTTTTCCACCCGGTTGATGATGGGCTTTTCCGTTCGCAGGATCTCCTGCTCATCGTCGTAAGCCTGTTGCGCGTGTTCGTGGGAGAAGAGGTCGAAGTCGGTCAAGCCCTCGAGTTCATGCCGTTCCTTGAATCCGTGCATTTCGACCAGTGCCTGACTGGCGGCGACAAATCGGCTTTTCTTATCCTTGATGTAGATCCGGTCCGGGGTCTGTTCCATCAGGCTTTCGAACAATCGCTTGGCCGATGCTTTGAGGAGCATGGAACTGCCGTCAGGGTCGATCTTCGCGGAGGAACTCATTTAGCGACGAAATATAGCCTTTGGCTTTAGTATGGCAATACTGAGACGATAGATTTCTCTGGTTTCCATGCGAATTGTCATTCAGCGGGTCTCCCGCGCTCAAGTCACGGTTGAAGAAAATTGCGTCGGATCCATCGACAAGGGCTTGCTCCTCTTTCTGGGAGTGGGGCAGGGCGATGAGGAGAGTGACGCGGATTGGTTGGTAAAACGCATTACCAAGATCCGGCTCTTCGAGTCCGCGCCCGGGCGTATGGACCTCGCCTTGCCGGATATCGGCGGGGGAGCCTTGGTCATCAGTCAGTTTACCCTTTTCGGAAGTTTGAAAAAAGGAAACCGCCCGTCGTTCAACCGTGCCGCCCCGCCGGAGCGGGCGAAGCAGCTTTACGAATACTTTGCCGAACAGCTTGCCCTGGCGCTGGGGCGTCCCGTGCCGACCGGGGAATTCGGAGCGGACATGCAAATCGAGGCACATAACGACGGCCCCGTGACTCTGATGGTGGATTCCCGGAACCGGGACTTCTAAATCTTAATTCAGAGGACAGAGATCAGAGGGCAGAAGCCAGAAGCTGGAGGTCGAGGCATGGTCTCTCGGGTAATTTGGTCGGTTGCCACTTTCGGTCAGGAGTATCACCTGGTGGGCGACGGAGGAGCGAGCGGAGTTGATACCTTTGACTGGATATGGATTCCAGAGTGCCGGGTGGGTCCGACGCCGGCATGTGCCATCTCTTCCCTCAATTTCATTTTTTTCACAACCGCTTCGCTAGAGAGCCCTTCTGTCTTCGCCCTGCGGGACTACGCCGGGACAAGCCGGGCGAGTATGGGGAGGGTATTTGTTGTTTCTTTCCTCCCAAATCTCCCTGCCTCTAGCGCAAACGGTTGTAAAATTGCTTCGCCATCTCCGGAAGACCTTCGTCATTTTCTTTCCCATATCAGGTATTCTTAAAAGCCGACACTCCTTGACGCAGACTGCTGGCCTCTGGTTTTACGAATAGCGCCGCCACACGGAGGGGGCGAACAGCACCATCACGGCATAGAGCTCGAGACGGCCGAGGATCATCAGCAGACTGACAAATATTTTAGTGCCGGCTCTCATGAAGTGAAAGTTCTCCGCCGGGCCAACGGCTTCGAAACCCGGGCCGATATTAAAGAGGGTGGCCTGCACACAGGAGAAAACACTGAGGAAACTGAGCTCAGGCTCCATCGCGGAGAGAAAGAGCATCGAGAGTATTTGCAGGGATCCCATCAACATGAGGAAGAGCGTCACGTTGTGGATCGTTTTCTCGCTGAGAGTCTGTCCGCTCATCCGCATGCTGATCGTGACATTGGGTCGAAAGGCATGGGTGACGCTGCGTAGGGCCGCTTTGAGAGCGACTGCGATCCGCACGACTTTGACGCCCCCGGCAGTCGAACCGGAGCAGCCCCCGATAAACATGAGAATGATCAGCAACATCTTGGCGGGCGGCAGCCAGGCGTCGAAGTTGGTGGAAGCGTAGCCGGTGGTCGTCATGATCGAGACCGCCTGGAATGCTGCCATACGAATGCTTTCGTGGTCCGGAAGTTCACCGGTTAGCTCGACAAGGTAGAGCGAGAGCAAGGCGGTGCTCGCAGCGAGAATCCCGTAAAACCAGTAGACTTCGTTGTTCTGGCGGAGGATGTGTTTTTGCCCGCGAAAGAGCCGGATCACGAAAAGAAAGGTGGTCGCGCTCAGTGCCATGAAGACGATGGATATCCACTCGATCGCCGGACTGTTGAACTCGGCGATACTATCGGCCTCCGTACTGAAGCCCCCGGTGGCCACCGTGGTCATGCAGTGGTTGATCGCTTGGAACCAATCCATCCCGGCGAGCCGGTAGGCCAGCATGCAGGCGCCCGAAAGAATCAAATAATAAACCATCAGGACGAAGGCCCCGTGCTGGACCCGGCCCTGTTCGAAATCAGCCGATGTGCCGGAAGACTCGTTGGAAAAAAGGATCTTCGCGCCGGCGCCGAGGGAGCTCAGGATCGCCACGAAGAAAACGACCACACCGAGGCCGCCCACCCATTGGCTGAGCGAACGCCAAAAGAGAAGACTGGCGGGAAACTCGTAAAAGTTCCAGAAGGCGGTCGCACCCGTGGTCGTCAGGCCGGAGGAACTTTCGAAAATCGCATCCGAGATGTCGCAGCCCTCGACCGTGAGGGCATAGGGAATCGCACCGACCAGAGTCGCCAGGATCCAGGACAGCCCGATCGCGCAGAGGGCTTCCCGTCGGTAGAGTTGCTTCGCCTGACCTTTGCGCCCAAGCACATAGAAGAGGAGCGCCAGGAGGATGGAGATCCCGATAGTGGTTTCGAAAGCCATGATCGAGCGGTCGTCGAACGACTCGCCCATGAGCAGGCCCACGCCGATGCAGGAGACAAAGGCTGCGCACAGGGCCAGCAGCACCATGCTCAGTAGCTTGTAAATGATCTCAGTGTTCACGCCTAGACGAGTGCTTTCGTGACTTCTTTTTCCTTCTCTCCGGTAACGATGACGACCACCCGGTCGCCGGCGAGTATGGTGTCATCGGCCGCCGGCACCTTGGCCTTGAACTTGTGGAGAAGCGCCACCAAGAGGCAGCCGCTGGGGAGATGGATGTCTTTGATCGTTCGCCCGATGGCCGAGCTGGAGTGGCTGATCCGCACTTCCAGGACCTGGCTGCCATCAGGCATTTCCGCCAGCCTGGAGACTGATTCGTTGGATAGGTTGCGCAGCATGAAGTCGGCCGTGGCGCGGCGCGGCGATACAGCCACCTCGATATCGAGACGGGTCTGCAACATGCCGAGCAGATCATCGTAGTCGCCCTTATTAATGAGCAGCTGCACGTGCTTGGCCCCCAGCTTCGAGGCCTGGATACAGGTCAGGATATTCTCCTCGTCGTCCTTGGTGCAGGCCACGAAGTAATCCGCACAGTCGATTTGTTCCTCTTCCATCAGGCGGATCGAGGTGGCATCGCCATTGATCACGGTAATGTGGGGAAAGCGTTCCGCCAGCCGCCGGCAATGGGCCTGGTCCTTTTCGATAACGCGTATTTTGAAACGGGGATTCTTGAGAAGATGAATCAGGTTGATCGCGGTTTCACTGCCGCCAAACAATACCACCCGGGAGAGCTCGACCTTTTGCTTCGGGTCGAATTTTTCGCGGAGCGCGAAGAGCACTTCCGGATGTCCGAAGAGGGTGACGATATCGTCTTGCTGCAGCACGGAGTCCGCATTGGCAATTTCGGTTTGGTCGCCACGGTGGATGTAGCCGATCCGGACCTGGGGGTCGAGTTTGATGTCCTTGAGCTTCTTTCCGATCAGGCGGGACCCGCGGGCCACCCGCTGACGTTGCACCTCGATCTGCCCGCGGGCAAAATGCTCCACTTCGACCCGGCCGGCACTCCGGATTTCCTTGGCCAACTCGACCGCGCAAATCGCTTCCGGGTTAACCAGGAGATCGATGCCAAAGTGGAGCTGGTAGTTCAGAATCGAGGTGTCGCTGTAGGTTTCATCGTGAATCCGGGCGATGGTATTTTTCGCGCCCAGGCCTTTTGCCAGGGAGCAGGAAATGATGTTCGTACGGTCGTCGCTGGTCATGGCAAGGAAGGCATCGCACTTGGCCACACCCACTTCCACCAGTTGACGTGCCGAGCCACCGTTGCCGGTCACGATGCGGGCGTTCTGTTCCTCTTCCAGGCGTTCGCAGTGGCCTTCAGACCTCTCAATGAGCGTCACGTCATGCCCCGAGGCGGCCAGAACTGTGCTGAGGTTACTGCCGACTTCGCCGGCGCCTACGATAATGATCTTCATAATTGAAGGGCCGCATTGTGACGGCTCACGTCATCATTTCCAGAGTTTTATTAGAGCCTTGAGGACGCTCAAAGTAGGGAGACTTCGACGCCGAATTCCGCACTCTCGCCCGGGTTGACCGCATGCAGGCCCTTGCGGTGCTCGGGGCTGTTCGGTGGCCCCATCCAGGGCTCCACGCAATAAAACGGACTGCCCTCGGATTCGGTCCAGATTGCGAAGGCATTCCATTGCGAGTAGGTGTCGGCATCCTTGAGGAAACGAATGCCGATATCCTCTTCGCCGTTGTTCGGGCCGAAAGACGCCAGATTGTCTTTTAACTTGGTGTAGATACGGTCGTTATGCTCGCTTCTGCCGAAATCGCTTTCCTTGTCGAATGGCTTGATCAATTCCAGTGAACCATCCGGCGCGTGGGCGAAGCACTTCTTGGCCGGGATGTGGAAGCGATAGTCCTTACGTTCCAGTCCTTCGTGCCAGGGTAAGGTGAAGTAGAAATGATGGCCGGCCGACCAGGGGATCGGCGTCTCGTCAAAGTTTTCCAGTCTCAGATAGACCCGGAACGAAAGCGCTTCGAATTTGTAGCGCACCGTGAAGCGGTACTGAAAAGGGTAGGCTTCCCGGGCGGCATCGTCGGGCTTCAGCTCCGCGGCAAAGCCGTGTTCGTCGGCAGAGACAACCTCAAACCGTCCTCCGCGGGCAAAGCCGTGCCGCGGCATGGGGCGCACGCTGCCGTCGGGGGCCTTCCACTCGTCCACTTTCCCTTTGTGGTAGGTCCGCGCGCAAAAGGGGAAGAGAATTGGGTTGCCGCCACGCACTTTGGCCAGATTCCCGTAGTCCGCCCCTTCGGACCAATGGATGATGTCGCGCACGCTCCCGTCCGCCATCCTCAGGTTCCAGTTCATCAAGCGTCCCCCGCGCTCCGGGCAGGCCAGATACGTCGACGGCCCACAATTCCAGCGGTGCAACTTCAGTCCTTCGTGCTCGATGATTTCCATGTGTGAGTATGATCAATATCAGGCGGAGAGAGGACAAGCCCCGCTTTGTCCGACGATGGCGTTGCTGCCTCTCTCGGCCCCGTCTTTTTTGTCGTTTGAATAATATCGTCGGAGTCTCCGAACAGACCATTCCGTCCGGGGGAATGCAAAGTCCATTCTCCTTCGTGCGACTCAACTCGGATCGCTTGCCCCCAGGAATCCCAGATTTGGCTGTCTTCGATTTTGCATGAGTTCCAGTCCAACTCAGATGCTCTGATTATGTGCATGAATTCTTCAACTGTAACTGGAGCATGCTCTTCCTCCTCAAGGGCCTCTTCGATCTGTAAAAATAAGAAGGCGGTATGCGTTTCAAGAATGATCGGAAAAGCCACCGATTTCAGAAAAGCGTACAGGCAAACCAAAAAAACGGCCGCAATAATGGCTATTTTAGATGTCTTCATGTCTTCTGACGAACGTCGAGCTCTGGCGCGGCCTTAGCCGTTGCCACCTGCGTCTTGTTCAGTCTTTAGCGGTCGCTCAGATTTAATTACTGAGATAGGTTTTCCAAATTCTTCTTAGTGTGCAGCTTTGATTCTTCCTGCCATCGGTTCCGATGTATCTAAGCTGCTTTTCAGAATAGAGACAAGCCAGTCGGCTTTAAACTCCCCCAAGAATTTTTTTGTTCTGTTATCTTTTTCTAGGCGACCGAACTAATACGTCCGGTTCACCCTGTTTTTTCCTGGATGTCACCTACGACGTATTGATGAATCAAACCGGAAATCAATGCTTGGTAGGGGATTCCCGTTTGAAGTGCTTTTCTTTGAATTCCACTCAAGTCATGGCTACTCAATCGAATGTTAATTCTCTTATCTTTTTTAAAAGTGTTCTCAGCTGCTTTACTGAGTTTGGACAGCAGTTCCTTCGAAGGATCTTGTGGATTCATCTTTCCGCTCTCGTAAGCCTCAAGCAGTTCTTTTTCTTCTGGATCTAATTTCATTTTATTCTTTTCTCCGAGTCTCCGTGCCCTCCAACCCGCTCAGCGGTGGTAAACATTCATTTTCTTCTACATCGGTGAGGACTGGCAATCCAGCCAAAGTGTTTAGTAGTCAAAGTGGTTATCGATTCTCCGGCGGCGTAAATGGGGTTGACCAGTTCCGACTGGATGTAGTTCAGGCTGGCCAATCGGAGTCCCATGGTCGAGTGCCTTCTCTACTGTCATCCCTGTTTTTTTTACCACACACTCCCTGCGGTCGTTGGAGGCACAGAGACACAGAGTTTTGATTTTTCCTTTTCTTCTTCTTGCCTTCGTGTCTCCAGCGAAGCGGGTGGTTGAATTTATTTATTCTTTCCTACATCGATGAGGACAGGCAACCCGCCTGACGAGTTCGAAGTCCTGTTGATTTTTAGAGCTTTAAAGGCGGGTTATCGGGTTGTCCTGCTCCGGTTGGTTGTGAATTTTGATTTCCTCTGACCACTCGCTCGTCGACAAACCGCAGCCTACCAGAGGCTCGGAGCGTTGCGTAAATCAAGCCGATAATGCTAAATACTGCAGTCAATTTTATGAATACAAGATAATCATTTTTTGTTTCTACGGTGTGCCCCATTATCTGCAGTGACACCCAATCAGGGAGATGACCTACCAAACCCAAGAGTCCCGACAATAAAAGGAGAGAGCCGATGATCGCCATTCCCCACATGGTGAATGTGAAGAGCTGAAACAGGCTTCGGGAGCAGAGATTGCTCATTTTTTTGAAACTTCAGTTTTCTTTCACAACAGATTCATGTGCAGCGATTATTCTGAGCCGCGCGTCCGACTGTGGACTTGCGCTGTTGGGTGATGGGGGCAGTATGTCGAGCCCTATGTCAGCCAAGCCGTTTACATTTATCTGTGGTGACGACGATTACCTTGTCTCGGAGAAGGGTAAGGCGTGGTTTGCCGAGCAGACGAAGGGCTTGATGGACGATCTTTCCAAGGAGGTGGTCGACGGGCGTGCGGGGAACATCGCCGAGGTGGAGGACGCGCTCAATCGTTTTACCAGTGCGGTGCAGACGCTCTCACTCTTTGGCGAGCGCAAGGTGGTCTGGCTGAAGGATGTGAATTTTCTGGCGGATTCGGTCACGGGCCGTGCCCAGGGGACTCTGGATTTGGTGGAGAATTTAAAGTCGGTTCTGGAAGAACTCGACCCGGAGGCTGTCGGTGTGTGTATTACGGCGCAGCCGATCGACAAGCGGCGGAGCTTTTACAAGTGGTGTCAGAAGACGGCGGATTTTACTCTGCTCGCCGGTGACAAGAATGCCGCGGCCACCTGTGCCAAACTGATCGAGGAAGAGTGTGCCGAAGCCGGTGTCTCGATGACGCGGGACGCCGTGCAACTCCTGATCGGCAAGGTAAATGGGAACACCCGCCTGATCGTGGAGGAGACGCGCAAGCTTTGCACCTTCGCTGTCGGCAGTGACGAAGCCGTGAATGAGCAGTTGGTCAATGCCCTGGTGCCGAACTTCGGCGATGCCGATTTCTTCGAGGCGGCGGATGCCTTCTTCTCGCTTAAACTCGATTGGACGCTGGAAGCATTGCGGCGGCATTTTTTTACCAACAGCGAGTCACGACCGCTGCTGGGCAGCCTGCAGTCGCGCAACCGCTTGCTAATCCAGCTGCGTGTGCTGCTCGATGCCGGGGCGATTCGTCTTGGAGGGCGTGGCATTTCCAAATCGGATTTGGAAGCGGCGGCAAAAGTCTATGGCCACCACTTCGGAGAGAACCCGGAGAAGAGTAATCTGAATGTTTTTACCCAAAATCCCTGGTATCTGGGGCGTCTTGCGGAAAGTGCGTCCAGACTGTCACTCAAAAAGCTGGTCGACTTTCAACTGGCCTTTGCCGACGCCTTCGAGGCAATCATCGAACGCCCGAATGAGCAGGAAGAGGTCTGCCGTGAGCTTGCGGTCAAATGCCTTTCATGAGGGAGGCCGCTCCCCGGAAATATGAGCCAGCCCGTCAGCCGACATTTTTCGGCAGCGTTCTAGCGTCGGTTGTGCAAAAGTCTTGCGGCAGCGCTTTGGATTGATTCACCTTTTGATCACGACCCAATGTCTAAACCTCAAATCTTCGGCCAGCGACACGACGGAGGATATTTTGCCCTATTCGGGCACTTCGAAGGTGTCCTCATTTATGTGGCCATGGCGATTGCCATGGTGCTGAGCTTTTTATTGACGGGGGAGTATGTGGAAAGTGCGGCGCTGCTTGCGCCGCTCGCGGTAGGCCTTTCTGTCTTGGCGGGTCTGCGCTTCCGTCTGGCCGGTGCGATTGCTTCGGGCTTGGTGGCGGCTTCGGTGTTTTGGACCGCCTTTGCCTTTGACTGGGGCGGCCTGCCGGATCGGGGTATTTTCTTTGGGGCCGGCCTGGTGCTTCTGATCTACATATTTTCTTTTTGTTCTTCTTTGGTCGTGAGTTACCACAGGCGTACCCAGGAAATTTCAGAGCTTCGGGAAAACATGCTCCGCCACGTGCTCGACTCCCTGCCGATCGGCGTGTGGGTCCGTTCACGGGCAGGACAAACTATTTTTGTGAATGAGCGTTGGGCCGACTTTTCCGGTAAGAAGGTGGCGGAAATTCTCGAATCCGGGACAACGGCTGCCCCGGTTAATCTCGGCAAGGATTGGGAGTCCGAGTTGGATAAAGTGCTTCAATCCGATGGTAGTTCCGTACGCTACCGCTTTGTCGAACTCAGGGACGGAGAAGGCCAGCTTTGCACGCTGAACTTGTTGAGCCTGAAGCTCTACATTGATCATCTGGATGATTACGGTACACTTTCGCTTTTGGTTGACGAGACGGCGGTACGGGTTCGCGAGCAGCGTGTCGAGGAAAGTCGCCACAACTTGAAGCTGGCTCTGGATAATGCGCAAATGGGCTTTTGGGATGAGGATGTCGTCGCAGGCAAAGCTGTTTGTGATGAGAACTGGTATCGCCTGATCGGGATGGATTTCGATTCTGCGGTCAATCCGGTAAAGGTGTGGGAAGAGCGCCTCCACCCCGACGACAAGTCGCGCGTATTGGCAGAATACGATGATTATTATAAAATAGCAGAGGGCACTTTCAGAACCGATTATCGGATACGCAAAACCAACGGGAAATACATTTGGGTGCAGGATCGGGTGCGTATCACCGAATTTACCCCCGAGGGCGATCCCAAGCGTGTCACGGGGACGATGCAGGATATCTCGGATCGCAAGCAGACCGAGATTGACCTGAAGCATGCCAAGGAGAACGCCGAGGTGGCGAACGCGGCCAAGAGTCATTTTATCGCAGCGATCTCGCACGAGATCCGTACGCCATTGAACGCGATTATCGGACTGTCCAGTTTTCTCACGGAATGCGAGTTGGATGAGGAGCAACTTGATCTGGCGGAGACTGTTCATAGCAGCGGCAAGAGTCTGCTGACGCTGGTCAATGACCTGCTCGACTTTTCCAAGATCGAAGCGGGACACCTCGACCTTGAAGTACAGGAATACCCGATCCATCTTTTCTTTGAGGACTGTGTGAAGCTCTTCAATCTGCGTGCCAGTGAGAAGGGGGTCACGCTCAAGCTGGATGTCGATCCGGAGATCCCCGATTACGCGATGGGCGATATGCAGCGTCTCAGGCAGGTCGTGCAAAACTTACTGGCGAACGCGATCAAGTTTAGCGACAGCGGCGAGGTTGAGGTGGTCGTGCGCAAGTCCGGACTGAGTGACCTGCCCGCGGAACGACGGCCTGATCCGCTTGAGCCGATCGGCTTTCTGGATCAGCCCGACCACGAATATCTCGAGGTGCGGGTGCGCGACTCCGGGATCGGGATTCCGGAAGAGCAACAACACTTACTTTTTGAAGCGTTCAGTCAGGTCGATTCCTCGGCAAAACGGAAATATGAAGGCACCGGGCTGGGCCTGGTCATTTGTAAGCGTCTGGTCAACGCCATGGGGGGGCGCATCTGGGTCGATAGTAAAGAAGGGCAGGGTGCGGAATTCAGCTTTATTGTGCGCACCAAGTTTCTCGGAGAGAAAAGCCGCATCGAAGATTACACCCGCACACCATTCGAACCGATCGATCGTATCGCGAAAGAGCATCCCTGCGATATTCTAGTAGTGGGGTCGAACGAGGCCACCGAGCCGCTGGTCGCCGCCTGCCGTAAGTTGGGCTACTCGCCGCACCGTTCGGAAGACTACGATTTAAGCGGCAACGCGTATCGGCGCCGGCACTACAACCTGCTCCTGATTTGGATGGAAGACACGGCCAAGGCTTTGGAGTTTGCGCGGAAGATCCGTCTGGACGGGCAGATTAAACAGCCCGAATCCATCATCGGGTTCGTTCCGGAAGGCTCTGAAGTGTCTTTGGAGCGCTGCCAGCTCAGTGGTATGCAGTATATCATCGCGGAGCAACCACACCCCACTGTCGTGCGTAAGGCGATTCTTACGGTGCTGAGCACGCACGATTGAATGCGCTGACGAGGGCGCGCAGCCCGGCCAGCTCGATATTGGCATCAATCCCGCAGCCGTAATACGACTTACCGTTCTGATGGCGGATCTGGATATAGGCCGCGGCTTTGGTCTTGGACCCGCCGCCGATCGAGTGCTGCCGATAATCGAGCAAGGTGAAGTCTTTCCAGCCTTTTTGGTCGAGCGCATCGACAAAGGCGCTGATCGGACCGTTGCCCGTGCCGGTGACCGGCATCTCCTCGCCCCGCATGGTGATGTCCGCGTCGATGCGGACTTCGCCGGTCTTGGAGAAATCTTCCCGCTCAATCGCCAGGATGTTGAGTGGTGTGTCGAGGTTGACGTATTGCTGCATGAAGACCTCGTGCACCTCTTGAGGGCTGAGTTCGCGGCTGCCTTTATCCGCAGCGTCGTTGACCACGACCCCGACTTCCGGATGCATGGCCTTGGGAATATCCAGACCGAAGTCCCGCGAGAGGATATAGGCGACGCCACCTTTGCCGCTTTGACTGTTGATACGGATGATCGCCTCGTAGGTGCGACCGATATCCTGCGGATCGATTAAGAGGTAAGGAACTTCGAAGCGCTCGGTCTGTTCTTTCTCGCGCAAGTCCATGCCTTTTTTGATCGCATCCTGGTGTGAGCCGGAAAATGCAGTGAATACAAGATCTCCCGCATAAGGGTGGCGCTCGGGCACAGTCATGCGCGTGACCCGTTCGTAAACCGCGCGGATGTCATCCAGCTTGCTGAGGTCCAGCCCCGGATCGACCCCCTGGGTGTAGAGATTCAACGCCACGGTGACGATATCGAGGTTGCCGGTGCGTTCGCCGTTGCCGAACAGGGTGCCCTCCACGCGGTCGGCGCCGGCCATCAGGCCGAGCTCGGTGGCGGCAACACCGGTGCCCCGGTCATTGTGGGTGTGCAGGCTGATGATGGCCTTGTTGCGTTCTTTCATGTGGCGGCAGAACCATTCGATCTGGTCGGCATGCACATTGGGCGTGGCCACTTCAACCGTTGCCGGAAGATTTAATATGATCCGTTCCTCCTCGGTCGGCTCCCAGGCCTCCATGACTGCTTCGCAGACTTGGAGGGCGTAGTCGACTTCGGTATCGGAAAAGCTCTCGGGAGAATATTGAAAGCGGACCTTCGTGTCCGGAATCGTCGAGACGAGGCTCTTGACCAAATGAGTCCCTTCAACCGCAATGTTTTTGATCTCCTCTTTACTTTTGCCGAAGGTGACCCGCCGCTGAAGCGGGGAGGTAGAATTGTAAAGGTGGACGATCGCGGTCGGCACGCCCTCCAGGCTCTCAAAGGTGCGGCGAATCAGGTGTTCCCGCGCCTGGACCAGAACTTGCACGCTCACATCCTCGGGGATGCGGTTCTCCGCGACAAGACGGCGGATAAATTGAAACTCCGTATCGCTGGCGGAGGGAAAGCCGACCTCGATTTCCTTGAAACCGATATCGACCAGCATGCCGAACATTTCCAGCTTTTCATCCACGGTCATCGGGATGGCGAGGGCCTGATTGCCGTCCCGCAGGTCGACACTCGCCCAGATCGGGCTGCGGTCGATCACCTTGTCGGGCCACTGTCGGTCCGGCAGGTCGATTTGAGGGAAAGGGCGATATTTGGTGATTTTGCCTTTTTGCATGGCGTCTTGGAAATGTTATGTGAAAAGTTAAAGCGATACTCGTTCAGGAAAGCAAATGTCCCATTAGCGGATGGCGGGGGGAATTCGCCGGTCGGTGGAAATCAAGGGCCTCCGTTTGGCCGCAAAAGTTCAGCTGGCTCCCCTAGGGGAGTCGTTTCGTTAGTTTCGCGAGTCGCGCGGTAAACTTGAGCTGAAGGACTGGCATCACCAATCCAGCATTGACTGACCTAATGCGCTGTCAAGCGCTCTAAGTCGTGTGACTTGAGTCTTGTTTGTGGCAAAAATATCTCTCAGTTTTGAATTTTGTGGCAGCAAATCAAACAGCATTAGAGGGGCGTAACATCATCCTGGGTGTGACCGGCTCGATTGCCGCGTATAAGGCAGCCGATATCACCAGCCGATTAACCGAGGCCGGCGCATCCGTTTATCCGGTGATGACGGCCAACGCGGCGCGGTTTATTGCCCCGCTTACTTTGCAAACGCTGGCCCGCAATCCTGTCAGTGCCGATCTCTGGCAAGAGGAGGAAGGCTGGCAGCCCGGGCATATCGATCTGGCAGACCGTGCTGACCTGCTTCTGGTCGCCCCGGCCACGGCCCATTGTCTGGGACTGTTTGCGCAGGGATTGGCTCCCGACCTTCTTTCCTCTATTCATTTGGCAACGGAAGCGCCCGTCATCCTGGCGCCTGCCATGAATGGTAAAATGCTCGCGCATGCGGCAACCCAGGCCAATATCCAGACGTTGACGGAGCGGGGCTATCATTTTATCGAGCCGGATCAGGGTATGTTGGCCTGCGGCTACGAGGGCAAAGGGAAGCTCGCTTCCGTAGAGGCTATTATCGATTACGTTCTCGCCTTTTTCAAGGCAGGTTAAAGAGGGATGGACAACGACGAACCCAATCCGGAAAAAACCGGTCAAAATGCACAAGGTGGTGAAAAGCTGAAGCATCGTGTGCTGAAGCCGGGGGAGAGCTTTGGTAATTTTCGCGTGGTCAAGTGCCTGTGCGCCGGTCTGATTGCAAACTACTACCACATGCAGCATATCCGTGACCTGCATGATGTTACGGTCGGGATCTTCCACCACCGCACTGCAAAAGATCCTAAGTTCGCCAAGCGTTTGCAGACCTTGCAGAAGACCTTAAAGGGTTTCGATCACGAGGGCATCCCCAAGATACGCGACTGCACGTTAATTAACGAAGACCTCTGTATCTTTCTGGATCCGATCAAAGGACAGACGCTGAGCCAGTATTTCGACGCTCACGCCACACCCGGCTTGGAAGGACTGGGACAGGAGGCGACGACTCGGATTATGGCTCAGTTGCTTGGTCTGCTGGGCTACGCACATACGCAGGGACTGGATCACCGGGACATCGATTCGGATATGGTCTTTGTCCAGGAGGATGGTTCGATCCGCGTGCTTGGACTGGGGGTCAAGGCCGCTCTGGGGACCGAACTTTTTGAAGAAGTGGTGTCGGCGTCCGTCTCGCCGCTGGCATCGAATAAGACGCTCGGCCGTCTCAACTCCTTCGACGTTATGAGCCCGGAATACAAAGCGGGTGTGCTGGAGGATTCACGGGTCGACCTTTTTTGTGTCGGGGTGATCGGCTACTGGTTGTTGACCGCACGAAAGCCCGACCGGGCCAATCTGGAAATGCCAACCTCTCTGGTAGAGGGGCTTCCCTCCAAGTGGGATGGCTTTCTAGCACGTCTACTCGAGCGTGAGCAGGATGAACGATACCAGTCCTGTAAAATGGCTTTGCTTGCGCTCAAGGATGCCGACGATGAGCCCGAGTCGGAAAGCGCCGGTTTTGTGCAGCGCCAGATTGATCGCATCCCGGTGCCGAAGAGCATTCTCGACCGAGGTGAGTTGGCCATACGGATTTATCGACTTTCACTCATTGGCTTTGTCGGTCTCACGCTGACGGCACTGGCTGCGTTTTTCATGGAGGTCGCCTTTACGGAGGAACAGGATTACAGCAAAGAGGTTGCGCAACGAGCTCTGGAAGGGCAGCCGCCGCAGCTCATCGTCGAGGTGCAACCACCTGTCTCCAAGCTCAGTTTTTCCGGTTACGAAGACAGTTTCATAGCCAACAACGGTCGCCTGGAGCTGCGCGTCATCCCCGGCCAATACAAGCTGCGGGTTTCCGCCCCCCACCACATGGAGAAGGTCGAGATGGTGGAGATTACTGCCGGCCAGGCCTCACCCAAGACGATAAGTGTGGAATTGGTGCCCGCATGGACGGATATCCAGATACGTTCCGAGCCCGGGGCCACTGTTTCGGTGATCGATTCCAGAGACATTGAAATCGAGTTAGGCTTCACCGATGAAGCGGGGACCTTCTTCCTCAAGAAGGGGCTCTTTGCCGGCACCTACCAGGTCATCGTGAAAAAAGACGGCTATGAGTCGGCCGTGTTGAAGGACCAACAGTTGAACTTTGGCGAAGTCTCTTCGATTGAGGCCCCGCTGAAGCCTCTTCCTGCCAGCCTGACGGTTGATACAGATCCTCCCGGGGCCCGAATCATGGTGAATGATGTCGAGGTCGGCCGCTCGCCGGTTGTCGTGGATGATATTATTCCCAATGACCAATATCTGGTGGTCGCTCAACTAGAAGGTTATCGCTCCATCGGTCGGCATATCGACATCGGCCCGGGTAAAGATGTGGCGGTCGACATGGGCGAACTCGTTCCCAAGTCGGCGGAACTTCGCCTGGATGCGACTTTCGAGGGGCTGGATGCCGCGGCATCCCGGGCGATGCTGGAAGAAACATCCGTCGTCCTGGGTGATTTGCGCTATCCGTTTGGCTCCGCGGAGCTGAAGTTTGTGCCGGAGGGAGAATACTCCATTCGTCTGGAGCACCCGCTCTACGTCTCCGATGCGAAAGATATTACACTGGCAGACCGCGACGTGAAAGAGATGAGTTTTACCCTGGTGCCTCGCCCGGGTGAGGTTCAGCTCGTTATGCCTGCCAAGCTTGAGCCCCGCATCCGCTTGAACCAAAAAGAGATCGAGCTGGAGGGGGACACCATTTCCATTCCCGCCTTCAGGACAGTGGAATTTGAGCTGCGCATTAAAAATCACCTGACCATGGTGAGGACTTTTGAATTAAAGCCCAAAGAGAAGGTCATTTGGGAGGTCAACCCGGTTCCGATTCCCGGGCCGACTGAAGGCCAGGACTGGACCATGCCGTATTTCGGGTTCCGGCTGGCGTGGGTCCCGCCCGGGAAGTTCCTCATGGGTAGCCCGTTGCCGGAGCAGGGGCGACTGCCCAACGAGGGCGAGCGCACTGAAGTGACTTTTACCCAGGGTTATTGGGCCGGGGTCTATGAAGTGACCCAGGCCGGCTTCCGTGAAATTATGGACAAGATGCCCTCCGACTTTGTGGGGGCAAAGCGGCCTGTTGATACGGTAACCTGGGAAGAGGCGAATATGTTCTGCCAGATGCTGACTTCTCTGGAGCGGGACGCCGGACGTTTACCCGAAGGCTTTGTCTATCGTTTACCGACCGAGGCCGAGTGGGAGTATGCCGCCCGCGCGGGCACGACCACGCCTTTCCACTTCGGTGATCAGGCAGACACGACCCTGGGAAATTTTCGCGGTGTTTATCCCCGTGAACTCGATGATGGACAGCGTGTAACGGAAAGCTACGGCACCGAGCCGGTGGGTAGTTATTCGCCGAATGCCTATGGGCTTTATGATATTCACGGCAATGTCAGCGAATGGACGATCGAAGCTTACAACGGGCGTCTGCCCGGCGGGAAGTTGACCGACCCTGAGCCACGAACCGGAGGGAGTCGTTACACGCTTCGCGGAGGCAGTTGGGAGGACTTTGCCGTTCGGGTGCGTTCCGCTGCTCGTACGGAGGCGCGGAAGGATACGGAAAGCAATGCCATCGGCTTTCGGGTGTTCCTCGCGCCGGAACTGTAGCGGGAGCTCTGCCGGGGGCATGCAAAACTTCTTTAGTTGCTCCGCTCCTGCGAAGGTTCTCAGAAGTGTCTTCTGGCGAATTCTCGACCGGAGCCTGATTTGAGATACTTCTCGAACGCCCGTGCCTTAGCTTCGGAACGGAAACTTACCGCAGTTTGAATTTGCCAAGGTCTGAACTTTACGGTGTGTGGGACATCACCTTGGTTGTGTTTTTTGAGCCTCGCCTCCAAGTCGTCAGTACATCCGGTGTAATGACGGTCAGGATACTCAAGCGACCGGAGAATGTAGACGTATTTGAAAGGGTTCTCTGGCATGCCAAGCCGTAGTCAGGAGTGGGAGATACTTGCCGTTCGGTCCGCCTGCGCTTCACGTGGTGAAGTCTCCGGCGTGACAGCCTTCGCCGTTGCTCCGCTCCTGCGAAGGCTGGTGGGAGCGACTGGAGTCGAACCAGCGACCTCATCCATGTCAAGGATGCGCTCTAACCAACTGAGCTACGCCCCCCTTCAGCTTGGGAAGGGCGGAATAAATGTTCTCGTTTGGGCAGTAGCAAGAAAAAATTTGCTGTGTCCGGACATACGTCGAAGCTGAATGCCATGAATATTGTGCGGGTAGTGAACAGCGATGGGCAGATTTGTTTTGGTGTGGAAAGTAAAGGAGAGGTGCATCGCATCGCTGGGGACATTTTCGATCAGTTCAGTGTCACGGATGAAGTGTTGGAACCGGTCAAGCGTTTGGCGCCGCTCGAGCCGAAGCAGATTTACGCGATCGGGCTGAATTACCGCGAGCATGCGGCGGAGATGAAGTCGGAGGTTCCCGAGTATCCCGTGGTGTTTACCAAGAGCGTGACTTCGGTGGCGCATCCGAACGGTCCCATTCGCTTGCCCCGGCACCTGCACAGCGATCAGGTGGATTACGAAGGAGAGCTTGCCGTGGTCATCGGCAAAGTGTGTAAAAATGTTTCCGCGGATGAAGCCCTCGACTACGTGCTGGGCTACACCTGTGCCAATGATGTAAGCGCGCGGGACTGGCAAAAGGTTTACGGCGGCGGTCAATGGATCAAGGGAAAGAGCTTTGATACTTTTTGCCCGCTCGGGCCCTTCCTGGTGACGGCGGATGAAGTGCCCGACCCGCAGATCCTGCCCCTGCGTACCATGCTGAACGGGCAAATTGTGCAAGAATCCTTTACCGGGGACATGATTTTTCCGGTCGCCGAGCTAATTGCCTTTCTCAGTGGCAGCACCACCTTGCTTCCCGGCACCGTCATCCTGACCGGCACGCCCCCTGGGGTGGGCATGGCGGCGCATCCACCGCGCTTCCTTCGCCCCGGCGATGAAGTGGTCGTGGATATTACCGGCATCGGCATGCTTCATAATCATATTGTTTCTGAGACATGAGATCTGAGATCTGAGACCTGAGACACACCGATTGCCTCGGCGGTGCCCGTAGAGTGCGGCTGTGATTGGAACGGGATAGTTCCGGTCTTTCTTCTCGACGGGATACATCGCAAAGCTATCACTTGAGTCATGTCTGCGACTGTATTCTCGATTGCCAACCAAAAGGGCGGAGTGGGCAAAACCACGACGGCAATAAATCTCAGCTATGCGCTGGCCGATAAGGGTGTGCGCACGGTCCTCGTCGATCTCGACCCGCAAGCAAATGCGACCAGCGGTTTGGGCCTGGAAAAGCAGGAAGGGGGCAGCCTTTATGGCCCGCTATGCGGCGAGGGCAACGCCCTGGAGAAAGTCCAGCCGGTCGGCAGTAGCGATTGTCTTTTCATCATTCCCTCCGAGGTCGACATGGCGGCGATTGAGATCGAGCTGGTCCAGCGGGAGAATTACCTGCTGCAGCTGCGGGAAGTGATTGCACCGCTGCGTGAGTCGGGCGACTACGATGCGGTCATACTCGATTGCCCACCCGCGCTGGGAATGCTTTCGATGAACAGCCTGGCGGCGGCGGATTATCTGCTGATCGCTCTGCAATGCGAGTATCTGGCCATGGAAGGTCTCGGCCAAATTCTCAAAGTTGTGGAAAAGTTGCGGGATGCGGGCGTCAACAACGGTTTGGAACTAGGTGGCATCCTGATGACTATGTTCGACCAACGTACCAATCTCGGGCAGCAGGTCGTCGGCGAGGTGCGCAACCATTTCGGAGATCTGGTTTTTCGAACCATGATCCCCCGCTCCGTCCGTCTCAGCGAGGCGCCCAGTTTTGGCCAATCGATTTTTGAATACGATGCGACCAGTCGCGGTGCTCACGCTTACCGCTACTTCGCGGATGAAGTGATTGATCGCTTTAATCTTGGGTAGTAGCGCTGGCGCGTCCCGCATCTTAACTGTAGGAAATTGTGCGATGCGGTGCCGGAGGCACTCGCGCTACCCTTGCCAGACATGCCTGAACACATCCCTTATCTCGAAGCCTTTATCGCCCATCTCAGGCTGGAGCGACGGGTTTCCGATTATACCGTTCGGAATTATTCTGCGGCGGTGGGAAATTTTGTGAAGTGGCTCGAAGCCGCGGGCAAGTGGAAGGATGATTTCGGAGTCGTGCGTCCGGTCATGGTACGCTCTTTTCTCGTGGAGCAGGGACGACGCATCGCCCGTCGTACCCTCCATAATCATGTCTCCGGGTTGCGTGCATTTTATCGGTATCTGCGCGAGCAGGGTGTGGTCGAGGCCAACCCCTTTACCGGAGTGACGCTGCCCAAGCTGGAGAAGCCCCTCCCGAAATTTCTCTCCGAGGCTCAGATGACGCAGTTGCTCAATGCGCCGCTCACTTTGTGGAAGGATGGGAAGCTCGGCGAATTTGAGGCGTTCCGCGACAGTTTGATTCTGGAACTGCTTTACGGGGGCGGTCTCCGCGTGAGTGAACTTTGCGGGCTGACGCATGGTGACGTCGATCCCGGGCAGGGCGTGGCAAGGGTCATGGGGAAAGGGCGCAAGCAGCGTCTCTGCCCGCTCGGCCCGGTGGCGACACAGTGTCTTAAGACCTTTATTCGGCGCTTTGAACTCAGCGCGGACTTGAAAGACTTTGTTATCTGTCATCGGAACGGTAAGCCCATGCAGCCGCGCGAGATTCAGAAGCTCCTGAAAAAGCACCTGGCTGCTGCTGAGCTGCCGCTCGATATGACACCGCATAAGCTGCGCCACTCCTTCGCCACGCATATGCTCGATCACGGAGCCGACCTTCGGGCCGTACAGGAACTGCTTGGGCACGCCAACCTCTCGACGACCCAGGTCTACACCCACGTTTCGGTGGCACGGCTCAAGGAGGCGCACAAGCAGGCGCATCCAAGGGCGTGATCAGCTTACACTGGCATTAAGTTTAATTTGTCAAGAGGTTGGGCAATATTTTGTTGCTAATCTAGGGTTTTGACCTCAATTGACATAGTGTGAATACTTTTCTATCTTATGTGGCTGCATTGGGTTTTCTAAGTCCCTCACTCGTGTTTGGAGTAATTGCTTTGAACACCTCGACAGAGGATTGGATTGCCGTTGTATATCCTGAAAGCGTGCGTTCCGACTACCTGACCGACCAACAAACCGGCCAGCCGGAGGCGGACATAGTCGGGACCGTGGAATTGAATAAACAGCCTGGATTTTACAGGCAGTATCTTGATGTGGGCAATGACGGGCTGATCCACAACGACGAACTGGCTTTTCGTGTACGACTGGGCGGCGATACGAATTCAACCGGTCTGGACACTACGGTGCTTGTGGGTATCTCTTTTCACCAGCCCGGCCAAACCGCTTCGATCGACTTGTTTGTCGGTGTGAATCCGGGGCCGGGAAACCGCACCTACCTCAACTTTTATGACCCGGGTGACGACCTGAACACGTCACCCGATACCACCAGTGTTTTGGACTACAGTGGGCCGACCGGTTCCAGCCTGACTTGGCAACGGGACGAACGTGATACTGATTTCGGGAACTACTTTTCCTTTCTCACAGTTGACAGCACCACGGACCATTACCTCGCCGATGAAAATAACACGGATGCAAGCAACGATTTGGGCGGTACGGGGGGAAATGATATGTTCGTAAGCTTCAGGGTGGAAATGATGAATATCATCGAGGCGGCCAGTGATCTCAAAGGGATCACCGTCGATGAAAATACTGCGATGAGTTATGTTGTGCTCACTTCGAATCAGGACAACGCCTTTAATCAGGACTTGGGCGGACACGACGGGTCGACGGGTTCCTTTGATAAATCGAGCAGTACCTGGGGCGACCTGGGTGGGGTAACAATGCCCTACCTGGGCGATGAGGGAGTGGTGCCTGAAGCTTCAAATTATGCCCTCATAGTGGGGAGCTTCGTCCTTGTTCTGTCGTTAGTCAGCCGCAGAAGGTAATACTGTCTGTTCGAAGGCCGGGTTTGTTACAGTCACAAGGCCATTCAGGCGTTTGAGTCGGCTTTCCCTGCGCGGATATCGATTCCGGAACGCAGGGCCTGTATGACGTCTATCAATGCCCACATCTTATGTCTGCGTATCGCTTGAATCCAAGTCCGCGATCAAGATCCGCTTCCGTTCCTTCTGATCCTTCTCGCGGCCGAACTCGCTGCGCCAGAAGCGCCAGGGAAGCAGCACCAGCCCGATGAAAACAAGTTGGCTGACCAAAAAGGCCATTAGCCAGTAGAAGCCACTGTCGGTAAAGCCGTAAGAGTGGAGGCCCACACCGAGCAGGTTGGTACCGAACCAGGACCAGGCGGTGATGACATTGCCGCAGATAGCCAGCGCCATCAGGCCGCGCTCCTTGCAGATGCCGCCCCAGCGTGCGTGCAGGTAGATCGCACCCATGATGACTATCATGAGGGCGCCGTTTTCCTTCGGATCCCAGCCCCAGAAGCGGCCCCAGCTCTGGTCGGCCCAGATGCCGCCGAGAATCGTGCCCACGAGGCTGAACAGCGTGCCGAAGCAGATAATGCCGTAGACCATGCCACTGAGCGAGCGGGCAGACTTCTTGTCGAAGCGAGAACCGAAGACACCGAGTACGCCAAAGAAAATGGCGAGCGTACCGGCCAGAAACATGGCGGAATAGCCAAAGGTGATAACGACGACGTGCGTCGCCAGCCAGAAGTTCGAGTCGAGGACGGCACGCATCATTTCCAGCGTGTCTCCGGTCATGGCGAGGTGATGGGCCACGATCAGGGTGCAAAAGCCCACCAATGAAGCCATGGCCGCGCCGATACCGTTGCGGAAAAAGCGTTCCAGGAAAACTCCGAGCAGGACGGCGCCCCAGCCGACAAAGACGGCGGAAGAGTAGAGGTTCGTGACTGGCGGGCGCCCTTGGATGTACATGCGCGAGGCAAGTCCGAAGGTATGGATAATAAAGGCCAGTACCAGCACCCAGAACGCGGATTTGTTCAGGGCCTCCGGCCAGCGCAGCCAGGAGATGCAGATGGCAAGAAAGACGAGCACGTAGAGCTGCATGGCCACACTGAACGGCTGCATCGAGTTAAAGACGCGTTCGTAATGTACGCGGTCGATTTCGTCCGGGAAGTCGGCGATGAAACGCTGCCGCAATTCCTGTGCGGTCTGGTTGAAGGTTTCCGTATCTCCCGCGCGGTAAGCCATCGTCAGGCTGGCGTAGCTGGTCACGTAGGGGCTAAGCGGCTCGCCTTGCATGACGCTGAGCAGTTCCTCACCGATATTTTTCCAGTCCTCCAGTGGATCAACCGGTGGTGGAGGCGGGACCACGCTGAGGTGGGCGGTCTGGGAGAGTTTCAGGTAATCATCTCCGAAAGTGACGAAGCGGCGGAGCAGGTCGGCATCGTAGTCTTCGCCCGCTTGTTGCTTGCGCAGGGCATCCATGCCAGGACCAATCGTGCTTTGGTAGCTCTGGTATTCGTCGATCAGTCGGTCGAGCCGCTCGGCGCCGCCAATCGGGTGGAGCGAGTGCATGACCCGGTGGTAGAGCATGAGCCCGTCGTTCAGGTCGGCGATCTGTTTGTCGTAAGCGCTGCGCTTCTTCGGCTCCGGATCGATCTTGGAGTAGAGCTCGAGGATGGCCTGAAAGTGGGGCTGCAGGTCGTTGAAGGAATAATAGCGCTGGCCTTGTTCGGCCAGGCCGGGCAGTCCGAGATCGTCGGGAAACTCAATTTTGAAAACGCGGTAGGTGTCCGCCACTTCCGGGCGCATGGTCAGGTCCATGAACCATTCGATCGGTTGCAGCCATTCGCCGTCCGGGGCTTCCACTTTCTGGCGCCCGGAAAGGATGAGCAAAGTGTTTCGCGCCACCGAATCGAGCGGCTTGATCCGTCCTCCCACCTGCACCGGGAGCTCGGAGAAGCTGTCGACGTCGAAACCGCTCTCATTCCCTGCCGGACGAAACTGACGGGCAAAAACCACCAGCACGAGGGCGAGAACGATGATGTAGATGAGTTTTTTCACGGAACAGAATGATTAACCGCAGAGTGCGCTGAGGACGCGGAGGGTGCTCAGAGGCGTATGATTAAAGAGTGGCTGAAGCATTGGAGTCCTTTGAGGATGTAATGCAGTTACATAGTTTTGAAAATCGGCGTGTTCTCTGCGCTCTCCGCGCACTCTGCGGTTAGCTAATTTCATTTTAATGGGAGCGTTTACCGAGGAATTTGAAGAAATGCATGCCGAACTGGACGCACATGCCGAGGCCCATGAGAAGGACGCTGATGTATGGCAGTATCCAGCCCGGGTTGCGGACGACTTGAAAGATGGAGGTTTTGTCCTGATTGGCGAAGGACGCCTGGTAAAAGGTCAGTCCTTCGTAGCGGAGCGGGTGGTTCATGTAGATGAGTGCTTTTTGATCTTTGAACTCATCCTCGTGGTGCACCATGACTTCGCTGGAAAAGTTAAAAGGAATTTCCGTGCCGGGGTACTTGTCGTGTTTGAAGTCGATCAGTTCGATTTCAAAAGGGTAGTAGTGACGGGTGAAGCGCAGTGCCATCTCCCAGGACTGCTCATCCAGTGTGACTGTTTGGGGCGGAAAGCGCTCGTCGATGACATTGGAGACCAGCCATGTTCCGAGGATCCCGTCCGGTCCGGAGACCTCGACGTAAGCGGTCGCCGTGTTGATTTCACTTTCCGCGTAGGTGACTTCAGTCGGCGTGGCGACGATATTCATTTTCACCGCGGCTCCGCTGTCTGCCAGGTTGTCTGCGACGGGTGCCTGCGCGCGGCCCACGTTTGAGTTGGGGAAATAGCGGACTGTCCTGATGCTGAGTGGTGTATCCGGCACGTTGATACGCTTGCCCGGCTTGAGCAGGCTGGCAGGGATACTGTGTACCGTATCATGCTCGGGGTCGCTGCGGTCGATGAAAACGAGTTCGTTCTCCCGGACCGCCTGCGAGTAGTTGCTGCGGCCGCCCTCGTCGACCGGCATCTGGCTCTCCTGTGAAACCAGGTCGGTCAGCAGTTCGCTGACCAGAAGCAGCACCAGGCCGAAGTGCACCAGAAAGATGCCGCTTTTCCTGAATGTTAGTTTGAAACGGGTAAAGTGTGCGGCGAGCAGATTGACGAACAGCAGGCCGCCCAGTAAATAGCCGCCCGGCATGGGTAGGTGAAACCAGAAGAGCTTATCGTAATAGAGCCATTGTTCCGGGTAGGACCAAACCACGAGGAAGCTCTCAAAGTAGAGCTTCTGGGTGTGCCAGATCCCGTATTCGACCTGATCGAGAGTTCCGAAGAAGATCAGCACCATCGAGAGCGCCAGTAGGACAACGGTCAGGCGAAGGGAGGCAAAGAACTTGAAAATGGCGCCCATGATCTAGTGGTGGTCGTCCTCGATTTGCACACTGGAGAGAAATGCTTCCATCGCCTCGGCCTGGCTGGCGACGGTACCGGTGGCGCCCTGCATCTTGAAAAACCAGGTGCTGCCGTGGAAGCTGAGCAAGCCACCCAGAATACTTTGTTCGGCACCCTGCAGGTCGATGAGAATGCCGCTGTGGTTGGAGATGGAGTAGGGGCGTGTGACTTGCGGCATGCTCTTCGCATCGATCGGATCGAGTCCGATCTGGCCGCGCCAGCGGTTTATGTTGGCCAACTGGCCCCCGACATCGCCGGGAAATACCGTGACTGCGATCTCAGCACTGCCATTTTCGTCGCTCACCCGGAAATTCGCCTTGCGCACGCTCTGCGGCGGGAATTCTTCCCATGCGTCCGGCACTTGGTAAGACAGTTCAGGGGCAGCTTGGGCCGCCTCCTCCATGCCGGGGAGAACCCGCATTTGCGAATCGCCGGCCGCCGGCACGTTTTGCTCCGCGGCGGGTCCGGGCATAGCCACGCTGCGTTCCTCCTTCGGGATCGTGTAGGTAACCGGCTCTGCTTTTTCACAGCCGGTCAATCCAAGGAGGACGGCTATGGCAAATATGGATGATCTGATCATGTGATTCAGCGTAATCGGTGTGCGTCCCGAACGACAGGTCAAGCTTCTGCGTGCGAAAGTGTTCGCGGGTTATGGGCCGAATAAGCTGGCATTAATTATTGAACCGGAAGAGTGCCACGTCGCCGTCCTTGAACTCGTAGTCCTTGCCCTCCAGACGGTATTTACCGGCATCGCGAGCGCCGGCCGTGCTGCCTGCGGCCACCAGATCCTCGTAGGAGACGACGTCGGCTTTGATAAATCCTTTTTCAAAATCGGTGTGAATCACTCCGGCGCACTCGGGAGCCTTCATCCCCTTACGGAAGGTCCATGCGCGCACCTCCTGCTCGCCGGCGGTAAAATAGGAGGCGAGGCCGAGCAGGTCGTAGGTGGCGCGGATGAGGAGTGAGACACCGGAGTCGTTTACGCCGAGGGATTCGAGGTACTCGGCGGCTTCCTCGGCATCAAAATCGATCAACTCGGCTTCGACTGCCGCGGAAATAACGCAAATTCCGGCACCGTGGTGTTCGCGGGCGTAGGTCTCGACTTGGCTGACGAAACTGTTGCCGGATGGATCAGCCAAATCGTTCTCCGCGACGTTGCAGGCATAGAGCACGCGCTTGGCGGACAAGAGGGCGAGTCGCTTGAGCACGACTCGCTCGTCATCGTTCATGTCCAGCGTGATCGCGGGCCTGTTTTCGTTGAGGTGGGGGAGCAGCCGCTCGATCAGGGCGATATTGGCGGCGGCCTCCTTGTCGCCTCCGCGGGCTTTTTTAACCGCTTTTTCCTGCTGGCTCTCCAGGGAACTGATATCGGCGAGAATCAGCTCGGTGTTGATCACCTCGATGTCCCGCAGCGGATCGATGCTGCCCATGTTATGAATGATGTCATCGTCCTCAAAACAACGGACCACATGCACGATGGCGTCGACTTCGCGAATGTTGGCGAGGAACTTGTTGCCGAGGCCCTCGCCCTTGCTGGCTCCGGCGACAAGGCCGGCGATATCCACAAATTCGATCGCGGCCGGGATGACCTTGTTGGTTTTGGCGATCTCCCGCAGGGGTTCCAGCCGTTCGTCCGGAACATGCACGACCCCCACGTTCGGGTCGATCGTGCAAAAAGGATAATTTGCCGACTCGGCCTTACGCGTGCGCGTCAGGGCGTTGAAGAGTGTGCTTTTGCCCACATTCGGGAGACCTACGATACCTGCTTGAAGCATAGCGGGCAAAAAATGCGCCGCTGCGCTCCCGGTGCAACGAAAAAGCAGCGACGCGAGCCGGAATCTAACTTAGCCTCTATATTGACTTCGGGTTCTATCTAACCTTTAACACAAGCCTAAGCATGACATCCGCAGCCAACGAACCCAGCCCGATCGAAATTGAAGATTCGCGTATCTTGATTGTGGATGATGATGAAATTATCCGTAAGCTGTTGAGGCGAGTGCTGGAGCGCAGCGGATTTGAGATCGATGAAGCGGCCTCCGGCGAAGAGGCCTTGAAGCAGATCGAGGCGGATGCCCCGGATTTGATTCTTCTCGACGTTGTCATGGACGGGATCGACGGTTTCCAAACCTGTCGAAAACTCAAGAGCATGCAGGGCATGGCGGAAGTCCCTATTGTTTTCGTGACCGGTCGATCGGATACGGGATCGATCGTTGAGGGGCTCAATGCCGGTGGTAACGACTACATTACTAAGCCGATCAACCGGCATGAGGCACTGGCCCGGATTCGCAACCACCTCAAGATGCGGAAACTCATGCACATGCAGAACGAATTTATCGTGGGCCTGAAGAAGGCAAATCTCGCGAAGAACCGGGTGATCGGGGTCGCCTCCCACGATTTAAGAAATCCGATCGCTTCGATTCGGGGCCTTTCGGAATTCCTCATGGAGTCCGGGCCCTTGAACGACGACCAGAGAGAGATCGCAACCACGATCCAGTCGACCTCGGACACGATGCTGAATCTGGTCGAGGAACTGCTGGATCTTTCCGTGATTGAAAGTGGCGAAGAGCGCACCGACTTTGAGCCCTGCAATGTTTTCGAGTTGGTTTCCTCTTCGATCGGAATTTACCAGTTTACCGCCAACAAGAAATCCATCGAAATCGATCTGCAGGAATCTGGTAATGTGCCCGACCTTCTCTTGCTGGATAAGATGCAATTCCGCCGCCTGGTCGACAATCTGCTTAGCAATGCTGTGAAATATTCACCTTTGGAAACCAAGGTGCTGGTTAAGCTGGAAGCTGAAGGGGAGGTGTTGAAAATTATTGTTGAAGACGAAGGGCCGGGCATCCCCGAGCATGAAATGCATAAGCTCTTCACGGACTTCGGTAAAACCTCGGTCAAGCCGACCGGCAGCGAAACCAGCACCGGTTTGGGGCTCTCTATCTGCAAAAAGATCGCTGAAGTTCACCGGGGCACCATTCGAGCGGATAACCGGGAGGATCGTAGCGGTATGCGGTTTACTGTAGAATTCAATATTCCCGCACTGGTCGTTGCGCCGGTGTAACCGCCTGGTTTGCTAACCTGCTCGAGGCCAGGTATGATCCCGGATCAATGACGAAAGCACACCAGAACGCACTCGACTCACTCAGGAGGAAGCTGCCGGGGCGGGTGTTTACGGACGAGGCAAGCTGCTTTGCCGCTTCGATAGATAACTTACGTCTCTCCTTCGCCCCGGACGCTGTCATCAAGGTCTCCAAAGCCTCCGACGTCGGGGTGGCACTGAAACTGGCGAACAAGTTTAAGATACCGGTGACCCCGCGTGGTGCCGGGTCCTCCGCGACGGGTTCGGCCGTGCCTCTGAAGCGGGGCTGGGCGCTCGACCTCGCCGGGCTGGATTCGATCAAGATCGACGCGGTTGCGCGGATCGCAACGGTCGGGGCCGGAGCGGTAACGGCCGACTTGCAGTCGCAGGCTGAGGCCTTGGGTTTATTTTATCCGCCCGACCCCTCGTCGAAGAAATACACCACGCTCGGTGGCAACATCGCCTGCAATGCCGGCGGGATGCGCTGTGTGAAGTATGGCGTAACGCGTGACTACGTGCTCGGACTGGAGGGTTTTTTGGCCGATGGGAGCCCCTTCAAGTTTGGGCTGCCACTGAAGAAGTACGTGTCCGGTTTGAACCTGCGTGACCTCTTGATCGGCTCGGAAGGTACGCTCGGTGTCGTGACCAGTGCTGCGCTTAAGCTGCTGCCGAAACCGGAAAAACGCTGGACCGGGATGTTCGCGTTCAAAAGTGAGGCGTCGGCACTTAAGGCCGTGGTGGCGCTCTTCAAGGCCGGGCACAATCCCTCCATTCTCGAGTTTCTCGATCGGCAGTCCGTCGGTTGTGCGGAAAGGTATACCGGCAAAGTGATTTTCGAAGGACATTCCCGTTCCTCAATCCTGCTGATTGAGCTTGATGGCACCCCCGGGGAAGTCCGCAAGCAGCGCAAAGCACTATTGGACTTTATGGCGCAGTGTGCCGTGGCTCATCGGGAAGCCCGGTCTGAGGCAGCCGCCGAGAAGCTCTGGCAGGTTCGGCGCACCTGTTCGCAGTCCATGTTTTCACTGGCCGACACCAAGTTGAACGAAGATGTCGTCGTGCCGCTGGAGAAACAGGCCGAGCTCATTCGCTATACGCTCAAGCTGAAAAAGGAGATCGGGCTGGCGACGCCGACTTTCGGTCATGCCGGCGACGGTAACCTGCATGTGCACATCATGTATAACCGCCGATCCAAGACCGACGCCAGGAAAGCCAAGGCCGGCATCAAAAAACTCATGCAGAAAGTGGTCGATCTCGGTGGGGTGATCACAGGCGAGCATGGGATCGGCCTGGCCAAGATTCCCTTTATGTCGATGCAGCACAGCAAGGCGGAGCTGGCGGCTATGTATTCGGTCAAGTCCGCGCTAGATCCGGAGGGAATTCTCAACCCCGGCAAGATTTTTGAACCTTTTGAAGTTTGGGAGCACGAGCCGGTGGACGTGCAGCTCCCCTGGGACCACCGATGAGCGCAAATTTTAGACCTCATTAGTTCCGGAGATAAAAAGCCCGTAATGGCATAAAACAGAAAAATCGTTCGTGCCATATGCTGTTTTCACAGTTAAAAATGCGAGAGTTAATTTTTTCTATCTGTTAACACCTGACTGCTGACAAAATGAGCAAGCTTCTAATCGGTTGGACAACCTGTGATAACCCGGATGTGGCGGAGCGTTTCGCCCATACTCTGGTCGAGCGAGACCTCGCGGCCTGTGTGCAGATCGACGACGCCGTGCGCTCGGTCTTCAAGTGGAAGGGCGAGGTTCAGAGTAGTTTGGAGTGCCGACTTTGTATAAAATTTTCCGAGGACAAGCACGACGCAGTCTACAACTTCATCAAGGTGAATCATCCCTACGATAACCCCGAGTGGGTGGTGACTCGCCCCGATATCGTCGCGGAGAAATATTTGGAATGGGCGACTGGCGGTTGAGGCGGACTAATGACTGTAGCCGGGGCGATTCATCCCCCGACCGAGTGTGCTGCCGGCTATCGAAGCTGCTTTTCGGTTGGCAGCTTACAGTGGCTTGACTCGTGGCCGACCGGCGGCATTTCATTCGCCAATACAGTCGGGTGATAAATCACCCTGACAATGGAAACAAACTTTCTTCAAAAGGAGCTTTCGGTCTACCGCCACCAGCGTCGCCCGCCGTGAACGGCCGCCCCTTCCTGAAGTTCCTTTTTCTGCTCTTCGCTGAGCTCGGCACTGTCAATATAACTTTGAAAACCTTCGGGATCGTCACTCTTCCAGTTGCCGGCGACGTGCTGCATCATACGGTCCCGCATGCGGTCGTTGCTGATGGACTCGGCCCAGGTCATGGCGTTGGCAGGGTCTTCCTGCGCCGCGCGGTAGGTGTAGCTCATGACCGCACGGTCGAGTTCGGGAGAACTGGGCTGGGAATTAAGCCACTCCGCCGAGGCGGCCATGTCATAGCGCGTCCATTGGCGGATGATCGCCGTGCTGGCGTGCCCGAGTGTCCGTTCATCCACTTCCCGTGAGCTGAGCCATGCGGCCGCCGCTGCCGGGTCGTTTTCCGCCCATTCTCCGAGGAGGCGGGCTTTGACGGATCCGTGCACCTTATCCCCCAAGGAATCAACGTATGCTGCGGCGCCTTCGGGGTCGAAAGAGGCCCACTCGTCGACAAGCTCGGAAATGAGGCTGTCCTTGATGGCCCCGTCCTCCATGAGTTCGACCTGAAGTTTGGCCTCCAGCAAGCCACCGTTCTCTATCTGTTGTTCGATGATTTCTTCGAGGGCGTAATTTTGGATGCGTTCCTGCCCTCGGTTTTCAGTCGGCATGTCCAGGGCGGAGGCAAAGGCGGCTTTCGGGTTGGTTTGCGCGTAGCCGCGATAGATGGCAATGAGCTGACTGCTTTGCGTGCGCAGTGGTTCGTTTGCCAGATTGAAATTCGCCCAGGAGAGCGCAGCCACCGGATCTTTTTGGGCCCAAATTTCGAGGATGGCCTCGCGGGCGCGCTCGGTTTCACGCAGGGAGCCGATCTCCTCCGCCAAGGCCAGCGCTTCCGTTGGCGAAGTCTCGGCTAAATCGCTGAGCAGGCTGCGAATCATCCGTGCACGGCGAAAATCGCTATTAGGCAGGGCAAAGGCTTCGGCAAGCAGGGCCCGTTGATCGGATTCGTTGAGCTCACTTGCCTGTCGCAACGCTTCGTTTAAGTCTTCTTGGCTCATCTCCAGAATGGAGCCGATCGACTTCGAAGGGGCTTCCCTCTCTTCTATGCTCGCCGCATCCTTGACGGCCTGAGCCTCGACGCTCGTCACTTCGGCTTGTTCAGCACCATCGGGTTCCCAAGCGTTGAATTTGAGGCCGAGATAGTAGGCTGTTCCCACACTCGCGAGCCACACGAAAAGGCCGAGCAGAAATATTTTAGGCTTCATGATGACATGAATAGCCAATCAGAAAGCAAAAGTTTCGCAAGTTTTTGCGGATTATCAAAATCACCAAACCGCCCTTTGCCTTAAAGCTGATAAAGATCAGAGTGGATTGGCGTGTTATCTTTGGTTTTTCTGCTACTTACTCAATCCCAGCCAGGCAATCGCTAGCGTGGCCACCGAGCTCAACGGCATAAGGATAGCCGCCAGCAGTGGATGCATCATTCCGACCAGGCAGAGGCTGACAGCGACCATATTGTAAGTCACGGCCGTTATGAATATCGCAGCCACTGTCTGCCTGCGGCGCCGGGCGGTCCGGAAAAGCTCGGGCAGGCAGCGCAGGCTTCGTCCGAAAAAGAAGAAGTCCGCGCTCGCTTCCAGGATACTTTTGTCCACCACAGGAGTGCCGCGGCAGACGGCGGCATCGAAAGCCAGGCTGTCGTTGGCCCCGTCGCCAATCATGAGTGCCTGACCATTGGCATGGCGCGCGATCCACTCGGCTTTGTCGGATGGGCTGCAAGCGGCTTTGGTCTTCTCTTTCGCTAATCCGAGTTGCCGCGCGATAGGCCCGACCCGTGGTTCGGCGTCACCACTTAGAATAGAAGTATCCAGATTATGGATACGAAAATTCTGAATTGCTTCCAATGCATCGTCGCGGACGTCTTCAGCGAAATCGAATTCGGCGACGATAAGTCCGTTCTGGCAGAGCAGGGTGTGGGGGCCTGCGGCCGGTTGTTCAGTTTTCAGTTGCTTGAATTCGGGTTTCCCCAGCGCCCACTCGTTGCCGCCGGGGTCGATCCAGCTTACGCCTTGGCCGATGTGCTCTTCGATCGGGCTATTGGTGTTGTGGTTCGTGAGCTCGGGGTGGGTGGCAAGCAGGGCCTCCCTCAGAGAGCGGGCCACGGGGTGCGGGTTGTGGTCGACGAGTTGATGGAGTGCCTGTGCGGCCAGCGGGTCGAGTTCGCGAACCGTGTCCGGATTTTTCAGCCGTGGCACGTCCATTGTGAGGGTGCCGGTCTTATCGAAAACGACGGTCTTGACCCGGCGGAGCCGCTCCCAGATTTGCGCGTTCTTGATGAACAAGCCGGCGCGTCTGAGCCGTGCCGTGGCAAACTCATCGCACATGGGTAGGGCGACCCCCAGTGCGCAGGGGCAGGAAACGATGAGCACGGAGATCAATACCTGGGCCGAGACAAGCGGATTCCCCGTGGCGGCCAGCCAGGCCATGCCGCCGAGGAGGCCGGTGGCGATGACGATGGCGATGTAATATTTGAGGACATTCTGCAGGCGGGTCTCGCGGAACCGGTCCTCCGGTCGTTCGAGTAGCTTGGCCAGTAGACTGTCCGCCCAGGCCTCCCGGGCACGAAACCGGATGCCCTGGAGGCCGACATTGATGGCACCGGCCGGGGCTGTACGTTCTCCCGGCCAGACCACCGGCTCGGCCTCGCCGTTAATCCATTCCAGACTCAGCGTGCCGGATGGGTCGAGAAGGTCGGCTGCGACCGGGTTGATCTCGCCGGGGGCGACGCTGTATTCGAGACCGGCGGTGACTTGATCGGGTGCGACGCGCTCGCCGTCCTGTGCTCCGCCGAGTACGGTGACCTCGCGCGGACCCGCTTGCTGGCGCTGCAAGTGGCTGCGGTTCTTTTCCAGCGCGACTTCCTGTAGCCAGCGCCCGACCAGCATGAGGAAGACAAAGGTGGCGACGAAGTCGAAGTAGATCAGCTTGGTGTAGCCCGTCGCCCAACCAATAAGAGAGCCGAGGTAAGCGACTACCAGTCCAAGGGCAATCGGCAGGTCGATATGCAGCACCCGGTTGCGGGCCGCCTGCCAGGCTCGCTGAATAAAAAAGCTGCCTCCGACGGCGAGGCTAAGGGTGGCAAAGAGCGCACCCAGTAGTTGAAAGAGAGGTGAGAGAAAAAAGTCGCCGCCCATCCCGAGATAGCCGGGTAGGGTGAAGAGCATGGTATTGAGCAAAAAGAAACCGCAGAGACCGATACGGTAGGTGATCCGGCGGGATTCCTGTTTCGAGTTTCCGTCGCTCTGGTAAAGAGTGAGCTTGTAGCCGATTTGTTGGACGGCTCCGGCAAACTTGGAGAGATCGAAATGCCCTCTTTGCCAGGCCAGTTCCACGGCACAGCTGCGGGCATCAATCCGCGCGGCTGCAGCGCCCTCCTGTCGTTTGAACATCGCTTCAATCAGCCAGACGCAGCCGATGCAGCTGATGCCCTCGATTCCGAACTTGGCTATGACAACCGGTTTTTCAGAACTGGCCTCGGTTTCCTTGAGGACAGCCTCCAATGCTTCGGTTTCCACTTTGCGGAAAGCCTTGGAGCCCACAGGTGGCACGGCGGAATTGCCCTTGAGTTCATAAAATCGTGTCAGGTCGTTTTCCTCAAGCATCTGGGCGACGTAGTGGCAGCCATGGCAGCAATAGGCTTCACCAGCCCGTGGTGTGAAGGGTGTGCCGCAGTGCGCGCATTGCGCTCCGCTTGAACGTCGAACATCGAACATTGAACGTTCAACGCCGAATATTTCCTTAATTCTATTCAATGTTCAGCGTTCGATGTTGGCGTTCGTTTCAATCTCAAGTTGTTCCACCGGGTTGTCTTTCGCAATTTTGATCAGCGTCGCCCAGGCGGCGATCACCAGAATAAAGGCGAGGATGACGGGAACCCAAAGCGACCAGGCGATCTTCTTTTTCTCGGGTTTTTTGCTCATAGCTCTTTCAGCAGTTCGGGCTTCGGGCCGAGAAATTCAGCCTCGCGGCTGAGTATGTTTTCACCCTCCGGGCTGATCAGGGTGAACTCGAGGGGGAAGCGGCCAAGATAGTTTTTACGCGCAATACTGATGATGACGGGCCTGACTTCTTCGCCGAGCGGAGGCACGATAATACCCTCCTCGTTGCCTTCCATGGTGTAAGTCTGGCCTTCGGCGCTGCTTCTTAGTTCGAAGGTGCGCGGTTCATTCATCTTGTTGATCACCCGCACCATGTATTGATTGCGCACGACCTCTTCCGTCACGTAATAGGGGCGACCGGTCATGCGGACGACATTCATATTGGCACTGCGCAGCTGCATGGCGGACAAGGTAAAGGCGGTGGCCCCCGCCAGCATAAGGGCGGCGTATATGAAGATTCGCGGGCGGATGAATTTACGCTTTTGTCCGGCGAGCCCCGCCTGCGAGTCGTAGCGAATCAGGCCCTTCGGGCGATTTAGTTTCGACATGATGTTGTCGCAGGCATCGATGCAGTTGGCGCAGCCGATACACTCCATCTGTAGTCCTTGGCGGATGTCGATCCCGGTGGGGCAGACCTGCACACAGCGGTAACAGTTGATGCAGTCGCCGAAGCCTTCCTGTTTTGCGGGGCCCCTTGGCTCACCACGCCCTTCATCGTAGCCAATGATAAGGGAGTCGTCGTCGATCAGGGCCGATTGTAATCGACCGTACGGACAGATGATCAGGCAGAGCTGTTCGCGGAACCAGGCGAAGTTGCCGAAGATCAAGAGCGTGGCCACCGCCATGAAAACGAAGGCGCCCCAATGCTCGGTCGGGCTGTTTGTCATCCAGCTGTAGAGCTGCGGGATCGAAATAAAATAGGCGAGAAAGAGGTGGGCGATGGCTGCCGAGATAAAAAGAAAGATGCCGTTTTTGAGCAGACGCTTGCCGATTTTGGCGCCATTCCAGGGTGCGGCGTCGAGCTTGCGACGGGCGGTGGCATCGCCGTCGATCCAGCGCTCGATGCGTCGGTAGACGTGTTCGAGAAAGACGGTCTGCGGGCAGGCCCAGCCACACCAGATTCGCCCGAAGAGGGCCGTGACAAAAAAGAGGGAAAAGCCCAGCCCGGTGATGAAAAAGAAAGCCATCCAAAGGTCCTGGGCCGCAAAAGTCAGGCCGAACAAATGGAAGCGGCGGTTAATGACATCGAGAAAGATTGCCGGGTGGCCCCCGATCGGAATCCAGGGAAGCAGGACGTAAACCCCGATCAGTAAAAGCGCGAAGACCCGCCGCCAGCGCGTGAAGAAACCGGTGACATCCGCCGGGTGGATAAAGAAACGCGAGCCATCCTGGTTGATGGTGGTGGGGGTTTCTTTTGATGGGCGGGAGGGCTTCATGCGGCGGACTGGTCGGATTGGACGGATCGGTCGGATCCGACCGATCCCCATAAAAGCTAAGGTAGAAGTTCCGGATTCTTGCTCAGTACGTAAGCGACGACCTCGGCAATGCGTTTCTGACCAAGGAGTGTCTCCCAGGGCTGCATGCCTTTTTCAGGGAAACCGTTGGCTACGCTGACATAGATTTCGGACGGCTTGGCACCGTGTACCCATTCGTCGTCCACCAGATTGAAGCCGATACCGCCTTCAAGGTTTTTACCGTGGCAGGCGATGCAGTTGGCTTCGAAGGTGGCCTGGCCCGCTTGAACGAAGCTGGAATTGGTCGCCATTTCGAAAAAGAGCCCGTCATTGGTCACATCGATCGAATTGGCCAGCCGTGCGGTGGCAACTTTCTCGAGCTTGGCCTCAAGTGCCGGATGAGTGCCTCCTTCAAAGCGGCGGTCGTCGAGCACGATCCAATAGATGATGGAGAAGCCGATGACCCCGAACAGGATAATGAGCCACCACATGGGCAGGCGCTGGTCGTATTCGCGGATACCGTCGACCACATGATCGCGGAGGATGACGCCTTCCGGAAGATCCTCTTCAGTGACGTCTTCGGGTGTATCGTGTTCGAGTCCGTGTTTCATGAGTCGTGCTTGCTGGGGTTACTGGAGGCGTCTTCCTCGAGGGGCAGGTTTTCCATGTGTTGCACGGTGCTTTTCTTGAGGAGAAAAGCGCGCAGGCTGATGGCGAGGAAAACGCCGAAGGTGAACCAGAAGGAGATGAGCGGGACGAAAGTCGTCCAGTCGTCGTAGATGATGCGTTTGAACATATGCAGGTGCGAAGGTTGAAGGTGGGAAAGTGCGCAGGTTAATTAATCGATGTCAGTTCGGATTCTTGCTGGGCCTCGGCAGGATCAACTTTTTCGCCGGCTTCCCGGTAGGCGCCGAGTTTTTGCAGGTAGGCAATCAGTGCGACGATTTCCCTGTCGGGTTCGGTGAAGGCGCCTTTTTCGGCCAGGCCTTTCACGATCGTCTCGGCCTGTTCATCCACCTGGGCTTGAATGTCTTCTTCGGACAGGTCGATCGGGTAAGGGACACCGAGCATCCGCATGGCGTTGATCTTATTTGGCAGCTGGCTGACCTTGATCTCTTTTTCGAAGAGCCAGGGGTAGCTGGGCATATTTGAGCCCGGGGAAACGCTGCGCGGATCCAGCATGTGATAGAAATGCCAGTCGTCGGAACGCTTACCGCCCTCGCGGGCGAGGTCCGGGCCGGTGCGCTTCGAGCCCCACTGGTAGGGGAAGTCGTAGACGAATTCCCCAAGATGGGAGTAGTCGCCGTAGCGCAGTACCTCCGGGACCATGGTTCGGATCATTTGCGAGTGGCAGTTGTAGCAGCCCTCGCTGACGTAGATATCGCGACCGGCCAGCTCCAGGGGAGTGTAAGGGACCTGGATACGGCCCTCAATGTTATCGGCACGCTGCACGGTGACGGTGGGTATGATCTGGATCGCACCCCCGATGGCAGCGGCGATGAGCGTCAGCACGGTGAAGGCAAAGCTATGGTCGAGCAGTCTCTCGTACCATTTTGTCCATTGTACTTTGCAGGCTTCAAAGTGGGCCATGGCGGCGATGACGAGGAAGATCGTCATCAACAGCCCGAAGAGAAAGAGTCCGCCGTCGCCGAATATGGTCAGGCAGACGAAGAAGACGATGAGCAGGGAGTAGATGACCGGTGCGTTCAGGTAGGCGAAGATACCCAGCTTGCGCGGCTCATCGGAACCCTCGGGCTCGGGTTGCGGCACTTCGATGGTGCCGTTGGCCGGTTCTCCGTTACGGGCGGTCTTCCAGATATTGTAGGCCATCAAGCCGAAGCCGAAGAGATAAAGCCCGCCCCCGATGGCGCGGAAGAGCATGACCGGTTTGATGGCCTGCAGGGTTTCGAGAAAGTCTGGGTATTTCAGAAGTGTGCCGTTGTCGGTGGTGGCGTTGAGCATCAGCCCCTGGGTGATGCCGGAGACCCACATGGAGGCGACGTAGAGAAGAATCCCGACCATGCCCATCCAGAAGTGGGCGTTGGCCATTGCGGTCGAGTGAAGCTTCGTATTCCAGAGCCGCGGGGCCAGCCAGTAGAACATGCCGGCCGCGAGGAAGCCGTTCCAGCCGAGGGTGCCGCTGTGCACGTGCCCCACCGTCCAGTCGGTGTAGTGGGAGAGGGCATTCACGGATTTGATGGAAAGGAGCGGGCCTTCGAAGGTCGCCATCCCGTAGAAGGTGACGGCGGCAGCGAAGAACTTGACCACAGGATCGGTCAGTAACTTGTCCCATGCACCGCGCAGGGTAAGCAGGCCGTTGAGCATGCCGGCCCAGGAAGGGGCCCAAAGCATGAGCGAGAAGATCATGCCGAGGGATTGCAGCCATTCGGGCAGGGAGGTGTTGAGCAGGTGATGCGGGCCGGCCCAAATGTAAATGAAGACGAGCGACCAGAAGTGAATGATCGACAGCCGGTAGGAATAAACCGGCCGGTTGACCGACTTCGGCACGAAGTAATACATGATGCCGAGCATCGGCGTGGTCAGGAAGAAGGCGACGGCGTTGTGCCCGTACCACCATTGTACGAGCGCGTCCTGCACCCCGCCGAAGATCGGGTAGCTGTGGGTGAAGCTAGTCGGGATGGACAGGTGGTTGACCACGTAGAGCAGGGTGATGGTGACGATCGTCGCGATATAGAACCAAAGGCCGACGTAAAGGGAGCGCTCGCGGCGGATGGCCAGCGTCCAGAAGAAGTTGGCCGCAAAGACCAGCCAAATGACGGCGACCAGGATGTTGATCGGCCAGATCAGTTCGGCGTATTCCTTGCCCCGGGTGTAGCCAGCGGGCAGGGAGATGGCTGCGCAGACGATAATGAACTGCCAGCCCCAGAAATTGATCTTACTCAGCAGGTCCGAAGCCATGCGTGCACGGCAAAGTCGCTGGGTCGAATAGTACACCCCGGCAAACATCATGTTGCCCACGAAGGCGAAAATGGCGGCGTTGGTATGGAGCGGCCGGAGACGCCCGAAGGTGAGGAACTCGACCCCCTCGCTTTTAAGCCAGCCGAAGGTGATCCATTCGAGGAACTTGCCGTTCATTTGCCAGTAGTTGAGCTGGGTGGCGATAAGGACGCCGACGCCCAGGCCGACCAGCCCCCAAAAGATGGAGGCGATCATAAACTTTCTAACGATGGCGTCATCGAATTCGATGGTCGTGGTGTTGTTCGTTGGATTCGTATTCATCTGCGTAAATTATGATTTTCGTCTATCGGCGGAGGGCGCTTTTTGGAGTCTCCGCATCGAAGGGACGGAGCGCATCCTGTTCGGGTGAGCTGAGGTCCTCCGAGCGACGTTCGCGCACAAAGAAGAGCAAAAAGAGGCAAGCCAGCAGCAGGCTAAGAAATACAGTCAGTATGAGGACGTTCATGGTCGAGTGGGGTGGTGCGCGACAAAGGGGCAGTCGCTGCGGAAAGTTTTATGATGGCAGAGGTCGATTTCCCTGCCGAAGAAACCGGAGAGCGCGTGGTTGATGAGGTCTTTGTTACACTCGCGGTCGAGTTCGTTGAACTCATGTTCGGCATCCCAACTATCCTCAAAAACACTCATGAAGGCTTTCAACCCTGAATCGTGGAGTTCCATGCAGGCCCGCCCGCCGAAGCAGCGCTCCTTGCAGTCGCAGGTAATGCCGAGAAAACGGTTGAGGTGAAACACGTCCGTGCTGCTCTTGGCAGCGGAGCCGTGTTCCAATATTTCCAATACCGTATCAAAAGCGCTGGTGAAGAATTCGTAAGGCACCACGCCGCCATCCCCGTTCCCCGATCCGATCGCAGCGGGGATTTCAACCTCCGTTAACCAGTTTTCAATAATCTGATCCCGGTTGTCGCGCAGGTAGTTGACGAGCCTGTGGTGCATGAGGAGAGAGATTCGGGATGTGAGATGCGGGAAGTTGGAATTAGTCGGGCTTGCCCTGCGAAGCTCTTGGGCGAAGCAGGGTTGATTATTACATTAGGTGCCCTAGCTTGTCTCAGCATATCGCGCACAAAGCTGCGCATTTTCTGCATAATCCCGATCTTAGTCATGGCATTCGATACTTGCTCCAGTCCAAACCAAGCCGATGTGCGAGAGCGTGCGGCGAGTCGGAGCCAGTCCGTAGTGGAGAAACTTTCCAGCTCCCAGCTTTATAAAGACTATGAAAAGGCCTTTCGCGGGGCCACTGGCCTGCCCTTGGCGATTCGACCAGCTAGAGCTTATACCAACGCCCTGCGCAAGACGGAGGAGGAAAACCCTTTCTGCGCTTTGATGGCGCAAACGAACGAGGGCTGTGCGAATTGCCTGAAGATGCAGCAGGCGCTTGAGGAAAAGGCCGGCCTCGAGCCCAAGTCCCTGCATTGCTTCGCCGGTCTCTGTGACAGTGCGGTCCCGATTCGAGTGGGTGACGAACTGATCGCTTTTTTACAAACCGGCCAGATTCTCCTGCACCAGCCGAACGAAGAGGAATTTTCCCGCACCACGAAACAGTTGCTCGCCTGGGGCGCGGACGTGAACCTCAAGGCGCTCGAAGAAGCCTATTTCCAGACGAAAGTCTTCGATTCCGAGCAATATAATGCCATGCTCCGCCTGCTTGCCACCTTCGCTGAGCACTTGGCTACCATCAGCAATAGTATCGAGCCGGAGGCCGGTGAGTCGGAGCCCGCACTGGTCGGCAATGCCAAACGCTACATTCAGGAGCGCTTCCAGGAAAAGATCTCACTCGACGAGGCCGCACGGGCCGTCAACGCCAGTACGCGGCACTTCTGCAAGGTCTTTAAACAAGCCACGGGACTAACCTTTACGGATTATCTCGCCCGCATTCGGGTAGAGAAGGCCAAGAACCTTCTGCAGAATCCGCATCTGCGCGTGAGTGAAATCGCTTTCGAAACCGGCTTTGATTCCATTTCGCAGTTCAATCGCTCCTTCAAGCGGATCACCGGGTTGGCCCCCACCCAGTTCCGCAGCGAGTTCTGCTAGCTAGTATTCGTTCAAACAAGTTTTTCACATAGAACTCCAACTGTAGCCGGAGGCCTTAGCCTTTGGTCCGAGCATTTCGTAACGTCCCGCCAAAGCCGAAGGGCTGCGGCTCCGTGAAAAAACTTATTTAAAGCTCCACTAGCCGATCACCCGGCGCGATGGTTTCTCTTAGCTGCGCCGCGGGAGCGCTGCAGAGTAGCCGAACCAAGGAAAACTTCCCGCTTGCTCTTCAAGTGAGGCCAGGGCAGCATTCTTGGGTCGATTTCGGAGTGTGGGCATTCGCTTGAGCTTTGGCTTGAGAGGAAAGTCCGGACACCGTAGGGCAGGATTCCCTGTGAAAGCGGGGGACCGGCGGGGCAACCTGCCGGGACGGACAGTGTCACAGAAAACAAACCGCCCTGAGCAAACTTCTGGTTCGCGAAGGGTAAGGGTGAAAAGGTGAGGTAAGAGCTCACCGCTTCAGAGGTAACAATGAAGGCAGGATAAACCCAATCCGGTGCAAGGCAAAATAGGGAATCGGGCGGCCCGTCCAACGATTCCGGGTATGTCGCACTTCGCTCCGGCGGAGATCCCGCTCCGGCGGGATAGATAAATGAATGCCCAGTCGCTCTCAAGGGGCGACGGACAAAATCCGGCTTACAGCACTCCGAAATCGACACCCTGAATGAATACTTCATCTTACTCTTAATTGTAATCTCACTCTTGATCCAAAACGAGTAGAGTAAGATTTCGATGAAGTATAAGAGCCCGAGAACCTCTCCGGACGGCTGAATTTGCCTTTCTTTTGTCTCTTTTTCCCGCTTGACATGCCGCGGGCGGAAACGCACTTTCCCGCCTCTTAACTTTTTCAGACACATGGCAAATACCAAATCAGCACTCAAATACGTCCGTAAGACCGAAGGCCGCACCCTGCGCAACCGTCAGGTCAAAAGCCGCTTGAAGACCCTTTCCAAGAAGGTCGAGGCTGCCGCCGCATCCGGTGACAAGGACGCCTTGGCCACGGCATCCCGCCAATATATCTCCGCCCTGGATAAGGCCGGTAAGACAGGCCTGGTGCACGCCAACAAGATTGCACGCCAGAAGGCGCGCTGTGCCGCCCTTGCGGCCGCATAAGCACAATCTTGCTTCACCCTTTTGTGCCCCCGGATTCGCTTGTCGAACCGGGGGCACTTTGTATCCATCTTTCCATAGTGCCCGACAAACCGAAAAAGAAAAATGCCATTGGCTTCCCGCCGCCCCTGCTGGGTGAGCAGCCGTATCGGCTGGATGTGCTGGCTTCGGCCGGGGATTGGCTGGCCCTGGAAAAACCGTCAGGTGTGGGTACGCGTGCCCACCCATGGGACGAGACGCCAGATCTCGATAGTGCCTTGAACCAGCAGCTTGAAGCGGGGAAGCCGGAATTGCAGCGCACCGGGGCCGACGTGTTTGGTTCGGTTTATTATCTGGATCCGGAAGTCAGTGGAGTGGCACTCTTTGCCAAAAACCGCCATGGCTTGGCTGACTTGCGTAATCGTTTCGGCTCGGGCGAGTGTCGATTCACCTTTCGTTTTGTGTCGGCCCGCAATGAAGCGGCGGAAGGTAATTTTCAGGCGGATGCCCCGCTTCTCCCGCACCGGGTGAAGCCGAAGATGATTCCTTCGACGGCCAAAGGCAAAAAGTGCCGCACCGAATTCAATCGTTTGGTCGAATCCGATCTCGGATGGGTGCTTTGGGAGGCGCAGGTCGATTTCTTCCGACCGCATCAGGTCCGCGCCCACGCCGGGACTCACGGAATTTCAGTGCTGGGTGATTCGGTTTACGGCGGTCCGGAAGCGCCCACGGTGCGCCAGCTTCAACCCCGCGCGCGACGGTCGGACTTGGATTCAGCGGTCTTTTCAGGGCTTGCCGTGCATCTCTTACGGGCTGAATTCTCGTCCGGCAATGACGCTCACCTGGTTGAATCGCCACTGCCAAAACCCTTCGCGCTCCTGTTGAAGCGGCTGGGGCTGAGCGCATAACTTTCGGCCCGGGGTGCCAACCCTTGGAATAGGAACTTGCTATTTGATGGCGGCTCCCTTTCCTTCTCCGGTTTTTCACAAGACATCGTCATGACTCAAATTGAATTTCTCACGCATCTGCCGCTGGCACAAGCCGCGCCTCCGGGCGGCGGACTCAGCCAGTTTCTCCCTATTATTCTTCTCTTCGTCGGGATGTGGTTTCTTATCATCGCGCCGCAGCGCAAGCGCCAGAAGGCTCACGATAAGATGCTGTCTGAGCTGAAGACCGGCGACGAGATCGTCACCAGCGGGGGCATTTACGGCACCATTACCAATGTTAAGGACGACCGTCTCGTCGTGCGCATCGCTGACAACACCAAAATCGAGCTGGGCAAAAGCTTCGTGGCCAACAAAATCGGCGCCGACGCGGATAAGTAGCCTGTATTAACATCTGAAAGCTTTCGCTATGTCCGGAAATATTCTTTGGAAATTCCTACTCACCGCCATCATCATTTTCTGGTGTGCGATGAGTGTCACCCCTCTCAAGGATCGACCTTTTGAGGATTACATTGTCGCGCAAGTTACCGCGAACCAGGGCGAGTTTACCGACCTCATGGAGCAGGCTGAAGCACGTGTGGAAGCCGAAGAGTCGCCAACACTGTTCATCGCCCTGCGCGACCTTGGCGTGGAGCAGGAGATCGACTACGCTAAATTCTTTCCGCAGATCAACGTCGCGGACATCGCGAACCAGAACAAGCGCAACGACATCCTGCTGAAGCATATACTCAAGACCGCGCAGAGCCAGTTGAGCCTCGGCCTCGACCTTAAGGGCGGTGTGGGTGTGACCCTTAAAATTGATGAATCGTCACAGGCCGGCCTGAACCAGTTCGAGCAGGAACAGCAGCTTAAGGATGCGATCGAGATCATGAGTGAACGTCTCGACGGGATGGGCGTGGCTGAGCCGGTCATCCGCGCACGTGGTGACGACGCGATTGAAATTCAGCTCGCCGGGCTTTCCACCAAGGACAACCCCGAAGTGATTGACGCGATCAAGAAGCCGGCCCGCCTTGAGTTCAGAGCGATCCACCCGGACCTTGTGCCCGATTCGCGTAACGACAAAGCGCCGGTTGGCTACGAAGTATTGGCCGAAGAGCAGCAGACGCGCGACGGTGAAGCCTTCGAAGTATTCCACTTTGTTAAGAAGATTCCTGAAGCCACCGGCGAAATTATTGAAGATGCCCGGGCTTCACAAAATCCGTCCGGTGGATTTGTGGTCAACCTGGTAATGACCAGTGACGGTGCGAAGATATTCCGCCAGGTCACGGAACGGATGGTCGATAAACCGCTGGCGATCGTTCTGGACGGAAAGCTCTATTCAGCACCCAATATTAATGAGCCTCTGAGTAAAAATGCCCAGATTACCGGTAACTTTTCCCAGCGTGAAGCAATCGAGTTGGCCAATGTTCTGAACAATCCGCTCTCCGTCGAATTGCGCGTCGACCAGATGTATGAAGTCGGGCCGACCATGGCGGAAGGGGCTCGTGAGAGCTCCGTGAGTGCGGCACAGTGGGGCGCCGCCCTCGTCGTGTTGTTCATGATTCTTTACTACTTCCTAGGAGGTCTTGTGGCTGTGATCTCGGCACTCATTAACGTGGTGATTGTGCTCGGGGTACTCGCCAGTCTCGGGGCGACCCTCACCTTGCCCGGTGTCGCCGCGCTCGTACTGACGCTCGGTATGGGGGTCGACGCCAATATTTTGATCTTCGAGCGTATCCGCGAAGAGCTGCGGTCCGGTAAGAGTATCAAGAATGCCACGGCAAACGCATTCCAAAAGGTGACATCCACAATTGTGGACGCGAACGTGACCACCTTGATTACAGCAACCATTCTGGTCTGGCTCGGTACCGGTCCGGTCAAGGGCTTCGGTATCACGCTGGCAATTGGTATCTGTGCCTCGATTTTCTGTGCACTTGTGGTGACACGTTTTCTCGTGGATTTTCTCGTTTATCGACTCGGGGTCTCGAAGGTGCTCGGCCTTTCGCTCTTCCCGGAGAAGAAAATTGATTTCTTTAAATTCCGTAAACCCGCCTTCGCGGCGTCATGGTTGCTCGTGCTTGCCGGTGTTGTCAGTGTAGTGCTGCATCACGACAATATTCTGGGCAAAGACTTTACCGGGGGTGATGAAATGACCGTCAGCTACACCGAGCGGCTGGATACCGGTGAGATCATGAAGGTCGTTAAGGATGAAAATCTCGGCGATGTGACCGCGCTTTACCAAAGTCTGATCGGACAGGACCGCGAAGTGCTTAAGATTCAGACTCCTTTCGATCAGGCGCGCCCTGTTCTAGAGGTCCTGCAAAACGCTTTCCCGGAAGCTGGATTGCAAGAGTCGGGCATCAACCAAATCGGTGCCTCGGTCTCAAAGAGCATTCAATGGAATGCGCTCTTCTCCGTGATCTGCGCGCTCGGCGGGATCCTTCTCTACGTTGCTCTGCGCTTCGAAGTGGGCTACGGTATCGGCGCGGTGGTCGCGACCATCCACGACGTGCTCATGACGATCGGTATTTTCGTGATCTGCGGGGCGCTTGGCATTTTTGTCAGTGGTCAATTTACGGCCCCCATGCTTGCCGCGATTCTAATGATCGTGGGTTATTCGATTAATGATACTATTGTGGTCTTCGACCGCATTCGCGAGGAACTTGAACTCAATCCGGGAAGCAATTTGCGCAATATTATCAACATTGCGATCAGTCGGGTCTTCTCCCGCTCCTTGCTGACGAGTATCACCACGCTTCTGGCAGCGACGTCACTCTACGTTTTCGGGGCCGGTATCATCATCGATTTCTCCTTTGTCTTTATCGTCGGTATCCTGACCGGTACTTTCTCCTCCATCTTTATCGCCAGCCCGGTCTTCTACTGGTGGCATAAAGGGGATCGCCGCCACGTGGAAGAGCGGGAACTCACACCGAAGCGCTACGAGTGGGAAAGCCAGAAGGAGGCCTAACCCTGATTTATTGGATTTTCGGGATGACGGTTCGGGAACGAACCGTCATTCTTGTTTAACGGCAGCTGGATCGGCTGCTGAATTCTGCTTCTCAAATATGCAATGGACGACCCCCGATACGGACGAAGCTCTCGCTGAAGAATTGGCGCAGGGTCTTAGAGTGTCGAAGACCTGCGGGCAGTTGCTGGCGCAGTTGGGCTTTCGTTCCAAGGAATCGGCCGAGGATTTTCTTCGCCCACGCCTGGCCCATCTGGATGACCCTTTCGCTTTGACGAATCTTGAAGCGGCTGCCGACCGGATTGTCGCGGCTGTCAACCGCGCCGAGGATGTGGTGGTTTTCGGCGACTACGATGTGGATGGGATCACCAGCACGGTACAGCTAGTCGGGATGCTTCGCAGGCTCGGCCTGGAACCGCGCTTTTGTGTGCCCCGTCGTTTGGAGGAAGGCTACGGTCTCAGCCGCGAAGCGATGGAGCGCGTGTTTGACGGTCGATTCCCGCAACTCTTTATCGCCCTTGATTGCGGCACGAATGCGCACGAGCCGATTGCCTACCTTGCGGATCAGGGGATCGATGTGATCGTGATCGACCATCACCAGGCGAAGGAGGAACCCGCTGGCGCATGCACCATGGTCAACCCTCATGTCCACGATACGGAAGATGCGCCCTGGCGGCACCTCTGTACTGCCGGTCTGGTTTTTAAGCTCCTGCACGGACTGCTGCGTAAATTGCGCGAGGCGGACGACCCACGGGTCGAAACCATCCAGCTGAAAGACACGCTTGATTTGGTGGCGCTCGGCACCATCGCCGACCTGGTTCCGCTGCACCGCGAGAATCGTATTCTTTCCTGGTATGGGCTGCACCACCTGCGGGCCAACGGCCGCGTCGGTGTTCGTGCGCTGGCGGAAGTGAGCGGTATCGACGGGGCTCAGGAAATGAGCAGTGCCGATATTTCCTTTAAGCTCGGCCCGCGAATTAACGCCTGCGGACGCCTGGCCGATGCTTCGCGGCCGATTGAATTACTCCTGGGTAAAAATGCGGATACCTGCCGTGAAGTTGCGAAGGAACTGGATGCTTTGAACAAGGAGCGGCAGAGTATCGAGCGTGGGATTACGCAGGTCGCCGAGGCTCGGGCCGGCGAGGAATTTGCCGACCTGCCCGGTGTTATTCTTTACGACAAGGATTGGCACCCGGGAGTCGTCGGGATTGTGGCCAGCCGCGTGAGCCGCCACCTGCACAAACCCTGTGTTATTCTGGGTGCCGAAGGCGATATGGCCAAGGGCTCCGGGCGTAGTGTGGCCAATGTCGATCTGGTCGAAGTCTTCCACCGTTGCTCGCATTTGCTCGACCATTGGGGCGGCCACCCGATGGCCGCCGGTGTCTCTCTTAAAGCGGAAAACGTCGAGGACTTTACCCGTTGTTTCAACGATAGTCTGCTGGCGTTGCACCCGGATGGCTTGCCCGAGGCATCGCTGGCGGTCTCCGCCTGGTTGGATCCGGATGATCTCAACATTGCACTACTTGAGGAGCTGGCCCGCCTGCATCCATTCGGGCAGGGGAATCCGGAGCCGGTGTTTGGCCTCCAGGGGGTGTGTCTGGATGAGGCGCCCATTACTTTCGGGCAAAATAATTTCCGCTTTCGCTTGCCGGACGGCTCGTCCCGGGGCATCGCCGGGATCGCCTGGAACCTGGGCGAACCGCCCGAAGCCGGCCAGCCGATTAACATGGCCCTGCGATTTGCCTGGAACCACTGGCGTGGAAAACGCTATCCGCAGGTGACCCTGATTGACTGGAAGAATTCTTAGTCTAAATTTACCTTATGACAGACTCATCCCGCTCGATTTTACTCGGTGTCAACGTCGACCACTGCGCGACCGTCCGGCAGGCGCGCTATCGCAGTCACGCCCTTGATCACGGCGACGAGGTCGAGCCTGACCCGGTAGCGTTCGCGCTGGCCTGTGAGGCAGCAGGCGCCGATGGAATTACCATGCATCTCCGTGAGGACCGGCGCCATGTGCAGGATTCGGATGTGCAACGGGTCCGGGAGCAGATCGGAACCCGTCTGAATTTGGAAATGGCCTGCACACCGGAGATGATCGAATATGCCCTCCAGCTGAAGCCGGACTCGGTCTGCCTGGTGCCGGAGAGCCGCGAGGAGATCACGACCGAAGGAGGGCTGGACGTCATCGGGCAAAAGGGGCGTGTCGGTGAAGTGGTCGCGGCGATGACTCAGGCCGGTATCACAACGAGCCTGTTTATCGATCCCGATCCGGCGCAAATTGAAGCGGCGGCTGAATTAAAGAGCCCCTGGGTGGAACTGCATACCGGGGCCTACGCCAACGCCTACTACCATGAAGGTCGTGCCCGCGAATTGGAAATTCTGCGGTCCGGCGCGGAACTGGCTCATGACCTTGGCCTGATCGTCAATGCCGGGCATGGGATCAACTACATAAATATTTCCGAAGTGGTCACGCTCCCCCATCTACACGAGTTGAATATTGGACATTCCATTATCAGTCGTGCGCTCTTCGTTGGCATCGAGCAGGCGACCAAGGAAATGAAGGCCTTTTTATTGTAAAAGCGGCACTCTCTCACCATACCCCAAGTCATGAACATTCCGTCCTTTGCTCATCCCGTTTTAAGCTGTGCTGATGCCAAGCAGTATGAGTCGAAACTCATGACGGACGATGCCGCGGAATGGGCGGCTATGCAAAAGGCAGGGGCGGGCATCTCGAGGTGTATCATGCGGGATTACCAGGAGCTGCGCCCGCTGCCCGATCATATGCGGATATTGGCTCTTGTGGGGAAAGGGCACAACGGAGGCGATGCCTTGTTGGCCTGTGGCGAGCTTTTGGCCCACTTTCCCCGTGCCCGGGTGGACTTGATTCTGACTGCATCCCCGGATGACCTTAAGCCCTTATGCGCTCGTGCGCTCAAAGGACTTGAAGGTCGCGTCAAACGCCACCGCTTCGAGGTAGAATCCGTCGAGCAAGGCCATGATTTGTTGGATTCGATTTCGGAGGGGCGTGGTTTTCATATCTGCCTCGACGGCTTGCTTGGGATGGATTTCCGGCCACCGCTGCGAAGTCCGCTCGATGTATTGATTCAGGCGGTGAACGATTACGATGCCATCGATCTACGTGCTGCGGTGGACTTGCCTTCCGGGGCAGGTGATGAAGCATCGGAGTTAAAATTTGAGGCCGACTTCAGCTACGCCACAGGGATTGCAAAAAAGCCGCTATTTGAAGGGATTGCAAATTGCGGGCGCGTTCGCTACCTCGACCTGGGGTTTTATAACCATCCGGAAGCAGAAGCGCTCGATGGTGCTGAATATGTTCTCACGCCCCGGATCTTGAAGCCTCTCAATAAACTGCGTCCTGCTTCCGTGGACAAACGCAAGTTCGGGCATCTCTTTATTGTCGGAGGTTCCGCCTACATGCCCGGAGCGCTGCTGATGTCGGTTCAAGCTGCTGTGCGCTCCGGTGTGGGCCTGGTCACCGCCTTTGCGCCAGAATCAGTTGCGGCGGCTCTTTCCGCACAGGTGCCGGAGGCGATGTGGGTGCCCTGGCCGGAGACGAGTAATGGTACGCTCAATCCCCGCGCGATTCCTCTTTTGATGGATCGTATCAGCATGGCCAGTGCCGTTTTGGTGGGGCCCGGATTGGGGCATGATCGTAATACCGAACTTTTGGCCCAGGACATGGCAACTAAAGTGGAGCTGCCTGTGGTTTTTGATGCAGATGGTCTGCGCTCAAGGGTGGTTGAAATCGCTCAAAAGCGTAAGAGTAGTTATGGGAAAATCGTGGTCACGCCGCATATGGGTGAATTCATGCGCATCGCCAAGATTACGGAACCGGATTACGATCCTGAGACGCTGCTTTCCTTTTCCAGAATTTATAACGTCATCACGCTGCTCAAAGGTGCAAACACCAGAATCTGTGATGGCGAAACCATACTCTATAATACGACCGGCGGGCCTGTGCTCTCAAGGGGTGGGAGCGGAGATTTGTTGTCGGGACTAATCGCCGGCATGATCGCACAGAATAACAGCGATGAAATGACGGCAGTGGCACGTGGGGCCATGTTGCACGGACTGGCAGCCCAGCGCTTGGCGCGGGCAAGAGGTCAGATTATGGTCAATACGACCCAGTTGCTCGACTATCTTCCGGATGTCTTGCGGTCACTCGACGTGAATTCCCGCACACGAGGATTAGGGTTGAGCTAACGTCCAAATCGTTGAGGCTGGCAGGGTGTCGGGTGACCTTTCTAGTAACGATGCTCTAATTATACTCAACGGGCTGCCGCATGTCGGTCCGGTCATGCTCCGCCATTTGATGGATGAGTTTGCCAACGATCCGGTTGCGGTGCTCACGGGGGACAAGTCGAAGCTGCTCCGGGTGAAGGGTGTGGGGGAGAAAGCCGCCGATGTTCTCATCAACTGGCCGACGTATTTCGATCTGGAGAAAGAGAAACAAAAAATGGCGACCTCGGGTATTCGGTTCGTCGACCGATGGCATCCGGACTATCCCGATTCGCTTGGCGAGCTCTACGATCCGCCAATCGGCCTGTATGTGAAAGGGGAATACACCGTCGATCGTCCTTGCGTGGCCATCGTCGGTACAAGGCGTGCCACGCTTTACGGGCGGAAAGTGGCCAAGCGCTTCGGCGCCGAGCTGGCCCGAATGGGATTTTGTGTGGTCAGTGGCATGGCCCGTGGCACGGACACCGCCGCCCACGAAGGTGCTCTTGAGGCCGGGGGACCGACGGTCGCGGTATTTGGCTGTGGTATGGATATTATCTATCCGCCGGAGAATTTGGAATTGTCGCGCGAGATCATGGCGAAAGGCGCACTTTTGAGTGAGTTCCCTTTTGGCCGTCGGGCGGACCGCCAGACGTTTCCCATGCGGAACCGGGTGGTGGCCGGCATGTGCGAGGCAGTCATTGTGGTGGAGAGTGCCGTCGCCGGTGGCAGCATGATAACAGCTCGTTTTGCTGGTGAGCAGGGGCGCCAGGTCATGGCCGTGCCGGGACGTATCGACCAGTCAAGCAGCGAGGGCTGCCATCAACTGATTCGTGATGGTGCGACCATGGTGACCTCGGTCGACCATGTGCTCGAGGAACTACGCTACCGCCGTCCGGAACAGATGGAAGCCTCCTTTGAGCCGGCTGCGCCAGATTTGGACGAACGGGAAAGCACTTTGATGGAGCTCTTCGCAGGCGGAGAAGTGCTTGCGCCGGACCAGATCGCGGATCGCTTGCAATGGGCCTATCCCGAAGTTGCGGCAATATTGATGGGCCTGGAAATCAAACGTCTCGTATGCAAGCGCTCGGATGGTGTCTATGAAGGCACATGAGTCCAGCCTTGCTCTGCCGAGGTCTTTTTTTCTAATATTCAAGCATGGACTCAATATTGGTAGTGACGATCAGCGGAGCGGATCGTGCGGGTCTGGTCGAGCGACTGGCGAGTGTTATCGCTGAACACTCCGGAAATTGGGAGCACTGTCGTATGGCTCACCTGGCAGACCGTTTTGTCGGCCTACTGCAAATTCGTGTCAGCGGGGTGAACCAGCAAGATCTTGAGTCGGCCCTGCGGATGATTGACGGGCTGGACGTGATGCTCGCTGCGACCAAGGGGGAAGCCGAAGAACTAACCGCCGCGCAGCCGGGGTTGCGTCTGGAGCTTCTGGGCAGTGACCACCCCGGTATCGTCCGCGATGTATTTGCCGCCCTGGCCAAGGCCAATGTGAACGTTGAAGAACTACACACCTCCACTGAAGCTGCCCCGGATTCCGGTGGCATGCTCTTCCGTGCGAATGCCCGCCTTGCGCCGCAGTCGGACTTGGACCAACAAGCCCTGCAAGCCGCTTTGTCGGATATCGCCATGGATCTGATGGTCGACCTTAAGCTGAGCGAGTGAACCAACGCTAACTGCGCGGTTTCAAATCTACCGTTCAATCATATCCAAAATGATGAGAGTCTTGTTCAAAGCCGCCGGGCGTTTCGGTCGCTCTGTTGTAAGGCGTTATAACAAAGTTTCAAAGGGTGTGAAATTAATGTAAAACTAAATGCGGTGCGCTATTATCGGCGTGATAATAATCAGGCCTCAGTGTACGGTGACGGGTAAATATCAGGGATACATTTCCTCAAAGAACACCTACACGCTAGACAGAAGTACCGTATTATTAATGAATCAAAGGCTCACATTGATCGGTGTAGGTGCCTCGGCTGGAGGCTTGGATGCTCTGACAGATTTTTTCAAGGGCGTGCCCAGTAATTGTGAGGCGGCATTTCTTGTCATCCAGCATCTCTCCCCCGATCATGAAAGCAGCATGGACGAGTTGTTGGCGCCTCATGCAAAGCTACCCCTGGTCGAAGCAATTGATGGCATGCAGCTCGATGGGGGCGCGATCTATCTCTGTCCTCCGGGTGTGATTCCAAGGGTCAACGGGCTGGCTCTCAGTCTGGAAGCGCGCCCCAGGGACAAATCGGTCGTCCTGCCGATTAACGTTCTTTTTGAAAGTATGGCCAGGACGCTTGGAGGGGCTGCGGCTGCGGTGGTGCTTTCCGGTACCGGCTCAGACGGCTCCGAAGGTATTTGCAGCATCGAGCAAAGCGGTGGGATCGTTGCGGTCCAGTCGCCGGAAACAGCGGAATTTACCGGGATGCCCCAGAGTGCGATATCGACCGGCCGGCCCCATCTTATCGCGAAAGCGCGCGATCTGTGGACGGAAGTGAGCAGGTATGCGGAAGGTGGGGCGTCCGCAAGTACCGTGCCGCCGGCGAGATTAACCAGTGATGATCAACCGACACCTTTTGATGCTGCTGATTACGCCGATGTTTTCAATTACCTGGAAAATCGCTTTGGTTTGAATTTTTCGTATTATCGAATCAACAGCGTCAGCCGTCGTCTGAATCGACGCATGGACCTGTTGTCGGTGCCGGATATACAAGAATACCTCAAGTATTTGAAAAGTAACGACAACGAGGCCGATTGTTTATACAAAGATCTTCTGATCGGTGTCACCGAATTTTTCCGCGATTCAGAGAGCTTCGCGACCTTAAGCCTGGAAGCGATTAAACATGCCATGAAAGCCGAGCCGGAACGCGAACTGCGGATCTGGTCTGCAGGCTGTGCCACTGGGCAGGAAGCCTATTCGCTCTTTATCCTCGCGGACGAGGCTAGGCGGGAAGTCGGTTTCGTCGGCAGGGTTACAGTCTTTGCCACTGATGTATTCAAGCCATCAGTCGATTTTGCGGCCAAGGGCTTGTATTCCAGAAGCCAACTGGGCGGATTGAGTCATGAGCAACTAGAACACTACTTTCAAATTTTTGATTCCGGACATTACAAAATAAGATCCTTCGTCCGGGAAAATATTGTTTTCGCTGAACATAACTTCCTCACGGACCCTCCCTTTACGAATATGGATGTGGTTAGTTGCCGGAACGTGCTCATTTACCTGAACCCGGAGACTCAGGAAGCCGCGTTGAGCGCATTCGTGTATTCGCTGCGCGATAATGGTTATCTGTTTCTCGGCGGTAGCGAGAGTTTGGGCAAGTTCGAAGGGTCCTTTAAGCCGGTCTCCAACAAAGCGAAGGTTTTTCAAAAATACGGCAGCCAACTGGATGCCAACCGCTGGCCGAAAAACAAAGTCCCCGCAGTAAGGAAAGTCAGGCAACCGCTGACCAACACGATCGGAGCATCCGTCACGATCAACCGTGACTTGCTGGGCGCATATGATTCGCTTTTGGAGCGCTTTGCTCCCTGTGGTTTTCTAATTAATTCCGACCAGGAAGTGCTGCACTATTTCGGGGATGCCTCGGATTTCTGTGTCAACGTGGCCGGCCGGGCCACTCTGGGCCTTTTGGAACAGTTGGATAAAGATTTGAAGCTCTCTGTGTCCGCTTTGCTGAATCTCGTACAGAAAAGAAAGCGACGAGCGGCATCGAGATCGATTCGTTGCCGGGATCGGCTGGGAAGCTGTGTCGTGGATATCGCGATCGAGCCGTTGCGGGACCAAAAAGGCGAGGTTCGGAACTTCCTGATTGAGATTCAACGCAATCAGGATGAGCAAGTGGAAGAAGGTGCTGCCCGGGAGACAAGCGCGGATGCCGGATTGGAAAGCCTTCCGCCCAATGCCGAGCAACAAATAAAACTGCTTGAGGATGAACTGAAGGCGACACGTGAGAACCTGGAAGCGGCTAACGAAGAATTGCAGGTTTCCAATGAGGAGTTACAGGCAGTTAATGAAGAACTCCATGTTTCCAATGAGGAGTTGCAAAGCACGAATGAAGAACTCCATTCGCTGAACGAGGAGCTGACCACGCTCAACGCCGAATATCAGCGCAAGAACCAGGAACTGGTGGAGGTGAATACCTCACATGAGAATTTGCTGCAAAGCACGGAGGACGGCGTGCTCTACGTGGATCGTGAGATGCGCATCCGACAGTTTAATCGAGCGATCAAAACAGCGTTCTCTCTGGTCCCGGCGGATGTGGGTCGCCCATTGCGCGATATCGCGTACCAAATGGAGGATGCCCATCCACTACTTGAGGACGTGAAGTCGGTCCTTGAAGCCGGTAAGCGGGTGGAGAGGGAAACAGACTATATCAACGGACGTCTATATCTGAAGCGCATGTATCCCTTTCGTGCGGAAGGAGGTGCTGTCGACGGGGTGTTATTGACTTTTACCGACGTGACAGAACTCAGACGGTTGGAAAAGCGTTTTGAATTTGCGCTGGAGTCAGCAAAGCTCTCCTGGTGGGATTGGAATCTGAAAACAGGTCAGGTAAGTGTTACTTCGGGCGGGAAATGCATCCTCGGTAATGACTGTTTGCGCCAACCGCGGGACCGGGAAGGTTGGATGAAACTTGTGCACCCCGATGACCGGGATCTCGTTACCCAAGCGCTGGACGACTGCCTTGAAGGCCGTACGAAGGAGTGGAGCTGTGAGCACCGTTTTGGAACCGATGCCAGTGGTTGGCTCTGGGTGCACAACCAGGGGATCGTGACGCAGTGGGATCGGGGAGGTCGCGTCGTTGAAATGATGGGAACAACGGCGAACGTGGATTCCTACAAAAGAGCTCTGATGGAGGCGCGTAACCAGCAGGCGATCCTAGAAGCGACCGATGAGATTTCCAAGGTGGGTGCGTGGGACTACAACCCGGAAACAGAGGAAGTCATCTGGTCGCAGGAGATACGTAAAATTCTGGAGGTTGGCGACGACTTCGTGCCGTCTGCAGAAAAGACTTATAACATGGTGCGCCCTGCTGATCGGGAATTGCTCGTAGGAGCATTCGAGAGAATCACCCGGGACGGCACTCCGTATGACTTGCAACTCCACTTTAAGTCGGCGAAGGGCCGTGAGCTGCTCTGCCGCTCGGCCGGGCGCGCCCGTTTTGATGACAACGGTAGGATTGTCCGCGTCGTCGGCATTTTTCAGGACATTACGGAACTGACCATGATTGAGGAAGAGCTCGAGGCCTTTTTTGATCTATCGCCGGACTTCCAGGCAACCCTTGCCATGGATGGAACATTTAAAATTTGGAATCCGCCTTGGGAGACAAAGTTGGGCTACTCCCCGGGCGAACTCTCTAGTATGCATCTTAGTGAAATGGTTGTAGATGCAGATCGGGAAGCCTTCATCAAGGTATTGGAATCGGCTGTCCGTGGTTCACTCATTACAAGCTACGAGACACGCGTCCGGATCAAGGGTGACTCCGTTTGTGTCAATGATGCTAAAGAGGCCTGGATGTCATGGAGCTTTTCCTCCGCGCCGGATCTTTCGCTTATTTTTGTTTCTGCGCGATGTGTCACTGAGCAGAAGGAGGCGCAGCAGGCCCTGCAGGAAGCACGCGTAAGGGCAGAGGAAGCCAACCGTGCCAAGAGCGATTTTCTCGCCGTGATGAGTCACGAGTTGCGCACGCCACTAAACCCGATTCTTGGTTTCACCGACATGTTGATCGAGGAGGCCGAGACGGATGAGCAGAAAGAAATCCTGCAGACGATTGTAAGTAGCGGGACCCACATGCTTTCGTTGATTAACGAAATACTGGACTACAGTAAGATTGATGCCGGCAAATCGACCCTGGACCCCGTGGAATTCTCGCTGGAGGATTTTGTTGCGCAGAAGGTGAGCCTGATGTCGGGGCAAATCAAGGATGAGTCGATAGAGTTGACGCACTCAATCGATTGGGGGCCTGTCGACGCTTCCAGAGTACCAAGCTTTATCGGTGATATCAGTATGCTCAGGCAAATTTGCCGCAACCTGGTTTCTAATGCGATTAAGTTTACTCCGAAGGGGAAGGTGAACTTGAATGTTGCTGTTCAGCGACTGGAGGGAGAGTTGGCTTATGTACGATTTGATGTTAGCGACACCGGAATTGGTATCGCGAAAAGTGACCTCTCCAAGCTTTTCAAACCATTTACACAAGTGCAGTCGGGCACGACTCGGGAATACGGCGGGACGGGCTTAGGCCTGGCAATCTGCAAAAGGCTTGTGGACTTGATGGACGGTTCTATCTCCGTTGAGAGTGAAGAAGGGGTCGGCTCGACTTTTACTTTCACGCTCCCCTTGGTCCTGCGCTACAACAAAGATCCTGTTGCTGACGCGAAAAAAAAGACCTCCTCCACAAGCAATACAAACGACAAAAAATTTAAAGGAAGTATCCTTCTGGTTGAGGATAATGAATCGAATGCTTTTTACATCAAGGCTCTGGTGGGTGCACGTGGAGCAGATGTCGAATTAGCCACGCAAGGTGAGGCGGCTCTGGAAGAACTGCGTGAGCGATCTTTTGATTTGGTTCTTTTGGACCTGCATATGCCCGGTATCGGCGGGCTGGAAACCCTCAAGCGGATCAGGTCCTCTGAGCGAAGTCGTACACGAAATCTGCCAGTTTGGGTATTGACCGCAGATGCTTCAACAAAGGCAAAGCAGGATTCTCACGAATACGGAGCTGACGGCCTTCTGGTCAAACCGGTGACCCCGACCGATGTTTACGAGGTCTTGGGAAAATACCTTGAGGAGGTATAATCTGGTCCCGGGTTTATTTCAGCCAGCGCTCCTCGGCCTTTTTGATCTTCAACTCACTCATGCCGAATGCCCTCAGCACGCCTTTGGCCATCATGATGTTGCCGAGCTTATTCATGTGGCAACCGTCGGTGGTGAGCTTGTTCTTGAGGTCGCCACCGTAGAAATACTTGCCGAAATTGCGTGGCTTGCCCGGCACGTCCGGGAGCTCCTTGAGCGCGGCCTGCATGTCGGCGTTGAGGTCGGCAAGGAGGCAGTCCTTCTCTTCGGCTATTTCACGCAGGAATTCATTATAAGGGATGAGCATCTGGTTGAGCTCCTTGCTTTGGTCTTCTCCGATCATGGTGGAGGTCAGAATCATGACCTTGATCCCCGCTGACTGAGCGCGGTCGATGATCTCGGTAATATTCTCTTTATACTCCGGCAGCGGGATGCCCTCGAAGGTGCGGTCGCCCAGGACAAGTTTAAAGTGCCAGACATCGTTAACGCCGCAACTCAGGGTCATCCAGTCGGGGTTTTTGGAAATCACCGCCTGATCGAGGCGATTGAGCATGTTGCTGGATTTGTTGCCCGATTTTCCGGCGGCGATTTTGGTCACGTTCAGCCCTTCATGGTTGAGGGCTTCGATCACGAGGTTGACGTAGCCGTTCTTCCGGTTGTGCCCTGCCTGCGTAATAGAGTCCCCCATGAAGGCGATGCTCTCGCCGCCTTCGAGAGCCATGTTTGCTGCCTGAGCTTGTTGGCTAGCAAGGGATGTTAAGACTATCGAGAGGAGGGAAAGGGTTTGGCGCAGCCGTGGCATCATGTGGTTGGTTTTGTCCTGCTTCATGTTATTTGTGGGCTTTGGGATGTCGTAAAAATCAGTCGGCGTTAGCTGGCACGCTTGGCTTTCTGCCAGGGCCGGCGGTCGTCGATGGTGGGAGTGGCAACTGACTCGATACGGACACCGGCAAGTGCCGGGTGTTTCCGCAGCATCTTATAATTACTGCTGTTAATCGTAAAAGTAAGGGACTGGGCGGTCTGCGCTTCGACGACTTGATCATCGATGAGAAAACTCAAATTGACCCGGGTGGAGCCGTATTCGCCGTCAATGGTCTCACGGAGGAGTTCGATGAAGTCGGCGGCCTGTTTGTGCGGATAGAGAATGAAATTGATCCGCTGAATGATTTTCGGAATCGAACTTTCGAGCTCATAGACTTCGTGTGCGGCCAGGCTCATCTCCCCATTGCGGCGACCGATCAAACCATGAATGAGGCAGAGCTTGCCGTCTTCCAAACGCGCGCCGTTTTTCTCGTAAGGATCGGGGAACATGATCATCTCGTAGCTCTGGGTGCGGGTCGCGAGATGGAAGACCGCCATCTGGCGGCTGTCTTTGCGGGTATACTTGATCGCGAGACCGCTGACGATGCCGGCGAGTCGAAAGCTGGTGCGGTCGTCGAAGTTGGAAAGCTCGTCGGGACTTTGGAACGAGTCGATCGCAAGATCCAGCCCGGTGTAAGCATCCATGGGGTGCCCGGAAATATAAAAGCCGAGCAATTCTTTCTCGTAGCCCAGCTTTTCCGTCATGGGCATGGCAGGCACGTGACTCGGGTGGTTCTCTGGTTTGTCTTCGTCGATCACGCCGGAGTCGGGCTCGAGCAGGGTGCCGAAGAGGTTGGCCTGCCCCGCCTCGCGGTCGCGGCGCAGGCTTTCCGCCTCGGCCAGTTCGGCGTCGAGGTCGTGAAGCAGCGTGGCCCGGTCGGTGCCGAGAGAGTCGAATGCCCCTGTCTTGATCAGCGCTTCCATCACGCGGCGGTTAACATTCTTGTCGGACTGACGGGTGATGAAGTCGCGAAAGGATTCATAAGGCCCTTCTTTCTCTCGCTCTTCGATGATGACCTGTGCGGCACCTTCGCCCACGCCTTTGATTGATGCCATGCCGAAGCGGATGCTGCCTCCTGTGCCGTCTTCGATCACAGGCGTGAAATTAGAGCCGGACTCATTGACATCGGGGCTGAGCACCGGGACGCCCATGGCATTACACTCTTCGAGGAAGTGGGAAATTTTATCGGCATTGCCCTGTTCCGAGGTCAGCACGGCGGCCATGAACTCGACCGGGTAGTTGGCTTTGAGATAGGCCGTCCGGTAACTGAGCATCGCGTAGGCGGCGGAGTGCGACTTATTGAAGCCGTACTGGGCGAACTTTTCCAGCAGGGCGAAGATCGACTCAGCGGTGCTGCGGTCGATGTCGTTGGTCTCCTTGGCCCCCTTGATAAAGACATCCTTCTGGGCGTCCATGACCTCTTTGATCTTCTTACCCATCGCCCGCCGCAGGATATCCGCATCACCCAGCGTGTAGCCGGCGATGATCTGGGCAGCCTGCATGACCTGCTCCTGGTAGACGAGCACGCCGTAGGTTTCCTCTACCAGTTCCTTGAGAAGCGGGTGGGGGACCACTACAGTCGATGGGTCTTTCTTTCCCTCAATAAATTGCGGGATGAACTGCATCGGGCCCGGCCGGTAAAGGGCGATGAGCGCGATGATTTCCTCAAAGCTGCTCAGTCCGATCTGCCGGCAGAGCTGCTGCATCCCGCCGGACTCCAACTGGAAAACGCCGGTGGTGCGCCCCGAATTGAGCAGGTCGTAGGTAGCCTGGTCATCCAGCGTGACCCGCTCAATGTCGAAGTCCGGCAGGTCCCGCGCGGCCCGGACGTTGGCTTGGGCGTCGGAGATCACGGTCAGGGTCTTGAGGCCGAGAAAGTCCATCTTGAGCAGGCCGAGGTCCTCGGAGGGACCCTTGGGATACTGCGTGGTCAGGTCGCCTTCCTGCAAGGTGACCGGAATCAGGTTGGTGATGTCCTGGTCGGCGATGATGACGCCGCAGGCGTGTTTACCCGTATTCCGAATCATGCCCTCGATGACGCGGCCCTGGTCGTAAATGGTTTTGGCGACTCCGTTGCTGCGGACTTCGGTGGCGAGTTCGGGGGATTTTTTGACCGAATCCTCCAACGTGATGTTGAGCTCGTCCGGGATCATCTTGGCCAGCTTGTTGGCTTCGGAGAATTCGATGTCATTCACCCGAGCGAGGTCGCGCACGATCATCTTCGCGCCGAAGGTGCCGAAGGTGATGATGTTGGCGACGCGGTCTTTTCCGTACTTGTCCCGTACGTAATTCACGACTTCATCGCGCCGGCGCATGCAGAAGTCCACGTCGAAGTCCGGTGGCGAGACCCGTTCGAGGTTGAGCATCCGTTCGAAGAGTAGTCCGAAGCTGAGGGGGTCGATGTCAGTGATCTTGAGGACGTATGCGACGATACAGCCCGCGCCCGAACCGCGGCCCGGGCCGACGGGGATGCCCTGCTTTCGGGCCCAGTTGATGAAGTCCCAGACGATGAGGAAGTAGTCGACGAAGCCGGTGCCGGTAATGATGGCGAGCTCGTATTCCAGTTGCTCGCAGTAGCGCTTATCGCTGCCGGATGTGTTTTCCCAGTCCGCGCGGCAGGCATCGTAGTCGGTGCCGTAGCGGTCTTTGAGTCCCTCTTTGCAGAGCTCAAAAAGGTAAAGTCCGTTGGACTTGTGCTTCGCCCGCTCCTCGTCCGTGAGCTCGATCAGCTCCTTGCCGTCGCGCTTCAGCAGGGCGTTTTTCTTATCCACGTAAATGTCGAGCACGCGGTCAAAATTGGCCTCGTCGTTATTAAAGCTGATCTCGATGGGGCGCTCATAGACCGGGTAGTGGTCTTCGCCGAAAGGAAGCTTCACCTCGCACATCTCAGCCACGGCGGAGGTGTTGATGATCGACTCGGGCACCTCTTTGAAAGCGAGCTCCATTTCGTCGCGGGACTTCAGATAGAACTGCTGGGCGTCATAGCGCATGCGCTTCTCGTCCCGGACTTTTGCCCCGGTTTGAATGCAAAGCAGCGAGTCGTGCGGTTCCCAGTCACTGTTGTTGACGTAGTGCACGTCGTTGGTGGCGACAATCTTGAGGTCAAATTCCGTGGCCAGCTTGATCAGGTCGGGAATGATGCGGCGCTGCTCCTCAATCCCGTGATCCATGATCTCGATGATAAAGAATTCCTTGCCGAAAATATCGACGAACTTTGCACAGGCGTCGCGGGCCTTCTCATATTCGCCCTCCAGCAAATACTGCGGGATGACCGCGGCCAGGCAGCCGGAAAACCCGATCAGGCCTTCGGAGTGCTCGACGAGGGTTTTCAGGTCGGTCCGCGGATTGCGGTAGAAGCCTTGGGTGTGGGCCTTGGAGACGATCTTGCAGAGGTTTTGGTAGCCCTTGAAGTTGCGGGCGAGCAGGCCCATGTGCCGGGACTTCTGCTTGGCGCGCTCCTCGTTGGTGGTGGCCAGTTCCTCCTCGTAGACGAGATAAATCTCACAGCCCAGGAGCGGTTTGATGCCGTGCTTTTCCGCCTGCTTGAAGAAGCTGGTCAGCCCGTAAAGGACGCCGTGGTCGGTGATCGAGAGGGCCTTCATCCCGAGTTCCGCCGCCCGCTGGCAGAGGCGGTCCGTCCGGCTGCATCCATCCAAAAGACTGTGGTCGGTATGGACGTGGAGATGGACGAATTCGGTATCTTTGGCAGGCATCAGGTGGTTCAGATTGTGATCCGCTGAAGCGGATGCAAGGAGAAGCTATTCACAAGTCCCAATCAGCTTCCATTTTCCCATGGTAATCGTGTGTTTTTCTCTTTCACGGGGAAAGAGTCTGGCTAGGGTGACGCGGATTGCTCGCATGTGAGACTTTTACCAGATGACAATTAAATATATTTATACGGCCGTTTTAGCGGCATTTTTCGTCGTCGCCGCTCATGGCCTCGCTGCCAGAGCGCCGGCTGAGTTTCTGCTCGGCCCCACAGGAATGACGGGCACATATACGAAAAAGAGCATCAAAGTGACCCGGGTGGCCGAAGGCTCACCTGCGGACGGTTTCATTGAAAAAGGCGATGAGATCATCGGTCTGGGCTCGGCGAAGTTTTCCGGTGATGTGCGGCGTGCTTTAGCGGCCGCAATCGATCAGGCGGAAACTGACCAGGCGGGTGGGAAATTAAATTTGATGTTGAATGGCGGTCGACAAGCCGACCTCCAGTTGGAGGTGCTGGGAGCTTACAGCGAAAGTGCCCCGTACAATTGTCCTAAAACGGAAAAAATCATCCGGCGGGCGGCGGATTATCTGGCCGCGGAAATCGAGACGGCGCTCGATCCGGAGAACCGGAAATCCCGCGGACAATTTAATTCCGGCGCGACGCACACGGCCCTGCTGGGGCTCATGGCGACCGGTGAGAAGCCTTATATTGATCTGGTGGGTCGGGCGATTGCGAAATCAAAAGTCGCCAACCCTGATTACGAGGCCATCGAAGCGCTATTGGACGGCACCGGCCGCGACCTCGGTTACGTCGGATGGTATTGGGGGTATAACTGCATCCTGTTGGGGGAGTATTACCTTCTCACCGGGGATGAATCGGTTCTGCCGGCATTGAAAGCCTACGCGGTCGGTCTGGCGCGCGGGCAGGACGCCGGCGGCTTATGGGGGCATCGTTTGGCGACGAACGGTCGTCTGCCCGGCTACGCGCAGATGAATCAAAGCAGCCTTTCCTCTTATCTGGGAATGCTCGTTGCCTGGAAATGCGGTATCGATGATCCCGCGCTGAAAAAAGGGATTAAAAAAACCTCGCCTTACTTCGCGTCCCACGTGGGCAGAGGCACTTTCAAATACGGGGTACACGGGCCCAATCCCAAGGAATTCAATAATAATGGCATGAGCGGCCTGGCGGCCGTGTGCATGGATTTGCGCGATAACAAGGAAGGGGTGAAGTTCTTTTCTAGAATGTGCTCGACCTCCTACGATACCCTCGAGCGCGGGCATGCCAGCAACTTCTTCAACCCTCTCTGGACACCGCTAGGGGCCAATTACGCCGGTCCTGACGTCACGCAGCAGTTCTTTGATAACTCGCTCTGGTTCCACACGACCTACCGGCATTGGGACGGAAGTTTTCACCGAAAAGGCAAAGAGTTCCACAAGGAGGGCTCACAAACAGGCGCCGCCTTGTTGACCCACTGCCTCCCAAGGAAGGCCCTGCTCATAACCGGGAGAGAAGCCGACCCGTCGCTTTGGCTGAAAGGCGACGAAGCGACGGCGGCGGTGCGGATGAGCCAGATTGATTACAATTCCAAGACCGTCGAAGAGCTGCTGGAGATGTTTGACCATCCCATGCCCATGGTGCGCATACGCGCCGTCTGGAGTCTGCGCGACCGGGACAGTAGCTTCGTCCCCAGGGTCGCTGCGATGCTGAATGACGGCAACAAGCTTCAAAAAACCAGTGCGATGGAATACTTCGGCTACAAGTGTCCGCCAGAGCAGGCGCATCCACAGATTGATACGATCGGCAGAATCCTCCGGGATGGGCAGGCAGATCCCGAATTGCGGGAAAAGGCAGCCAAGACGTTATCTTTCCACGGTGAACCGGCCTACCGCTATTACAAAGATATGCTTCAGTTGGTGCTCGATGAAGAGCCGGAAGATCATTTTCGGGAGATCGACCAGTCGGTGGGAGAGAGTCTTAACCGGATGTGCGCCACGCCTTTTGATTCCGGCCTCGTGACCGACAAGGAACTATTCTTCGCGGCATCCCAAAAACTGATTGATCACAAACGGCAGCAGGCCCGTTCGGCCGGCATTAAGATGCTTTCGGATATGCCGCTCGAGGACCTGCACCACGTTGCGGATGACGTGATGTATATCATCAAGGACAAAGACCGTACCTATCATTCCTACCACGGGTGGCAGCACACCATCGGGCCTGCTATCGAAGTTTTGGCCGGGCTCAATATCAAGGAGGGTCTGCCCTATGCGGCGGGTGTGATTGACCGCGAGGGCGGTAAGTGGGGCTTCAAGGTGCGGATGCTTTGTGCCGCGTTGCCGAAATATGGCGCCAACGCCCAAGACGCTTTGGCAGAGATCAAGAAAGACCCACGTCTCGAAAACATTGAGGAGGGGCGTTTCGGCCGCATGTGGCGAAACATGGTCACGGCGATTGAGGAGGATCCATCCCCCAGCGAACTGGTTTCCCTGGAAGAGGCCCTGCAAATGGGCGGCCGCTAATTGCCGCCCCTTGCAGTTCTCTACCTGAAAGAATTACTGCGAGGCTTAGCGCCGGTGCGTCCACTCCTGACTGGCAAACTTCTCTTTTTCGCGCTCGATGAGACTCGACTGAAAGAAGGGGCGCAAATCATCCGGTTGCTGCCGGGGGATCTCCAGCGACTGAGACAAGTTTTTGATAAATTCTTCCGAAAACGCGTTCAAATCAACCGGGCCGGAAAGGGCACTCCGATCCATGGAGCCTTGAATCAATAAGCCTTGCCGCGTTTTTTTCATGGCGGCACCGGCGATTTTACGTCCCTCCCAGTTGAGCACGTCATTCATTACGGGCTGGATGAAACACTGGTCCGGGCCCTCAGCCCGGGTGGTCGTCTCGTCGCATTTTCTCGGGCAGGGTGCGAGTTGTGTTTCAATAGACTGGGCGTTGAGCGCACCGGACAGCGACTTATGGACAGCGGCGTAAAGAACGGTCGACGAGATCTCTGCCGGAGGTGCCTTTCGCGCGATGACCAGGGCGTAGGTCCAGTCGTTTCGGTGGTCGACGATGCCACCTCCGGTGAGCCGCCGGCAGAGCGTGACGTCAGGAGGGGTGTGGGACAAAACCTCGCTGCACCGCTGACTGTAACCGAATGTAAAAGAGGGCTCGGCCCAACCGTAGTGCCGGAAGACGGCTGTGCCTTCGGGGAGTGTTTCCAGCAGGGCGGTGTCGATCGCCATGTTGGTGGCGGCATCGCCGAAAGCATTTGGAAGAACGACAAACATTAAGCCTGCAGGGGATCGACCCGGGTCAGTTCTTCAAGTTGTTCCTCAAAGTTGAGGGGTTGGGTCTTTATTTTGGAGATGAGCGGGTGGAGGTTGAACGTGAGATGACTGGGGCGGTCGGCTTGTCCGGGGGTATCTTTTTGGCTGACGCTTTCAATGGTATCGAGATCCAGTCCGAAGTGGCGGAGGATGCGCTGCCCCATCTCGTAGCGGCTGACCGTCTCGCTGCCGGCCCAATGAAAGATGCCGTGGAGGTCGCGGCGTTCTGAAAGCTCCAGCATGACTTCGGCAACATTTTCCGCCGAGGTCGGCTGGCGGATTTCGTCGCAGAAAAGTCTGGGGCGCTCGCCGGCTTGGATTGCCGAGATGAGCTTTTCATGGACGCTTCGGCGGCCGCCTGGGCTGTTGCCCATGAGGATCGGGATGCGCAAAACAACAGGATCCTCCGGATTGTGCTCCAGGACTTCGCGCTCGGCCATCAGTTTGGTCTGCCCGTAAAGATTGGTCGGTGCCGGCATATCCGTGGAGCGGTATGGCTCCTCCGCGCGCCCGTCGAAGACCATGTCGGTCGAAATGTGAATCAGGCGCGCCCCCAGATGATTGGAGAGTTGGGCGAGATGCCGGGGCAGGGCGACGTTGATCTTTTCGGCCAGTTTTGGATCGGCCTCGACGGAAGCGGGGTTGGAAATCGCGGCGCAGTTGACGATGGCATCCGGCCAGATTTCGAGGCACAGGCTGGTTAGTGGGTCGGGGGCGCGCAGATCGATTTGTAAACTGCGGGAAATTCCGCCGGCGACCGGGGTATGTTGGTTAGCAAGCGCTATGACCTCGTGGCCGCGGCGGACCGCAGCGCTGGCATAAGCATTTCCGAGGAGACCTGAGGCTCCGGTGAGAAGAATCTTCATAATGTGGAGTGGGAGTTTTTGTTGCAATCGGGCATAGGCGACGCAAGTTCAAAGCAAAACTCAATGAACTACGCTGAACTTGCGAATCCCGGTGTACTGGAGCAACCGGTCTATGAACCGGGCAAACCTATCGAATACGTTGCGCGCGAATATGGCTTGGACCCTGCCAAAATCGCGAAGCTCGCCTCGAACGAAAACCCCTTCGGTCCTTCCCCGAAGGCAATCGAGGCTGGTCGGCTCGCCATGCAACAGGTCCACCTCTATCCGGATGGCGGCTGCCATGATTTGCGCGAAGCGATCGCTTGCGCGCGTGGTGTGTCCGAAAATTCAATTTTAATCGGCAATGGCTCGAACGAGATTATCGAGTTGCTGGGGCATGCCTTTCTACGCCCGGGAGTGGAAGCAGTCATGGGCTCGCAGGCTTTTATCGTCTATAAGCTTGTGGCTAAGCTCTTCGGTGCGACGCCCGTCGAAGTCCCCATGGACGGCTTTGCTCATGACCTGAAGGCTATGCGAAATGCTGTTACGGAGAAGACACGTCTGCTTTTTGTTGCGAGTCCGAACAATCCGACCGGAGCCGCCAATTCGGAGGCCGAGCTGATCGATTTGGCGGAGGGCTTGCCGGATCACGTGGTTTTTTGTTTCGATGAAGCTTACGCCGAATATCTGGACTCGGCGCCGGATCTGCGCCGCCAGATCGAGGCGGGAAGAAAAGTGATCTGCATGCGCACGTTTTCCAAAGTTTACGGATTGGGCGGTCTGCGCGTCGGCTACGGTTATGCAGATCCCGAACTCGTGGCGCTTTTGCAGCGGGTTCGCCAACCGTTTAATGTCAACTCCGTCGCCCAAGCCGCGGCGAAGGCGGCCCTCGGAGATCATGATTTCATGGAAATGTGCCGCCGTGAGAATGAGACAGGGCGCGAGATTTTGTCTGCCGGTCTCGAGAAGATGGGCTTTGAGACTTTTGGAGGTAGTGCCAATTTTGTTTTATGCCGCGTCGGTGACGGGGTAAAAGTATTCCGCCAGTTGCAGGAACGGGGCATTATCGTGCGTCCGCTTGCACCTTACGGGATGCCTGATTACGTGCGTATTACCATCGGACGCCCCGAAGAAAATACGCGCTTGCTGGAGACGATGTCCGGATTGCTGGAAACTGCATGAGTGCGAGTTGGTCCAGTTTCTTAATCTCCTCCTTAACGGTCAGCATCATGCTGGTGCTGCACGGTTTTATCGTGATGTGTGAAATCAGCTTGATGAAGCTTCGTTACGGCGAGGTCGACGACGAGCAGTTTGAGGCGTTAAAGAAAAACAAGGGGATTTCACGGCTGATTGAGAACAGTGACCTCAGTGGCAGAGTACTGCGCTTTAGTAAAACACTGTGTACGGTTGCGGTTGGGCTGTTGCTCATTCCCTGGGTGGCAGACTTGTTTGTTTTAATTGACCTGTCACTGGAACCTAATCGGTGGGTCGTTATTCTGGTTGCCTTCACTTGTGCGGTTTCGGTTCATTTTGTTTTTGCGGAGATCCTTCCCCGTGGGCTTGCCATGCGGGACCCCGTCCTCGGGCTCAAAAGGTCTTACCGTGTCCTCTTGGCCTTTCAGGTGGCTACCTATCCGCTGATGCAGTTTTTCCGTGTCCTAAAGCGTGGCTTGTATCGGATTATCGGAGTCGAGGTTAAGGATGAGTTCAACCCGCTTGATCTGGATGTACAGATCCGGGCCATGGGCGAGGACAGTCAGTCGATTTCCAGCCTGGTGCGGCGTATCATGGATCGTACCATGAATATGCGCGGGCTTGTGGTTCACGACGTTCTGCTCCCGCGCAGTCAGGTCGTCATCTGCGACCTGGAAGAAGATATTCGCACAAATCTGGATAGGATGAAAGAGGCGGGGCATACACGCTACCCCTTGTGCAAAGGCAGTTTGGATGACTGCGTCGGCCTCATCCATATCAAGGATATCTTCCGCTGGCGTGAGCCGGTCTCACAAATTGACCTCATCAACCTGAAGCGGAATGTGGCTGTATTTCCCCTCAATACTCCTTTGGAAGAGGCCCTGCAGCGAATGCTGCGGGCACGTTTTCATATGGCATTGGCCATGGATCAGTTCGGTGGGGTCGTCGGAGTCATCACACTGGAGTCCATTCTCGAGGAACTGGTCGGCGAAATTCAGGACGAGTTTGACAGCGAAGAAGAGCAAATCATCGCTTTGCCAAAGGAGGGCAGCTACCGAATATCGGCGCTGACTCCGGTACACGACGTCGAACAGGCGCTGGATTTGGAGATTGAGAATGACGATGTCTCAACTTTCGGGGGCCTGATCACCGGAGAACTGGGCCGCATTCCGGATCAGGGTGAAATTTTGGATTTATACAATATGCGCGTGACGATCGAGCAGGTTGACGAGCGTCGTGTTATCTCGACTCGTGTCGAGGTGATCGCCACCCCGGAATCGTAAAGTCCCGTATCAAGAGTCGAAGAGCGGCAAATTCGAATTCTTCCGCAAAATCGCATTGAGTTCAAGAAGCAGACCCTGGCGGTTCGGTGTGAAAATAAAGCGGTCGCTGCCAAGCTTCCGGTAGGCCTCGACCAGCAGCTCTTCCTGGGGGCGGCGCATTTGGAGAAGTCTGGGCAACAAACGGTTCAGATTTTCCGTATAGCCCAGCTCAAGCTCTGTTCGGATTAATTCCGTCAGAACTTTCTGGTTGCTCGGGTTGGCTTGGTAGGCATTCAACAGAACCTTGCGGGCTTGGGGATAGCGTCCGATTTCAGAAAAATAACGGGCGACAGCCAGGAAAGTTTCCGGCTGGTTGTTTTTCCCGTCCAGGAAGTCCTGAAGATAGATCTCACCTAAGTCGGCCTGATTAACGCCGTATGAGGCAACAGCGCGGAGACTGTTGAACGTCGCCCAGCGGTTGCTCAACCACTGCGGTTTTTCTTTAAGCAATTCCTCTGCAAAGTATAGTGCCCCCTCGTAGTCATCGCTAGCCAAGTGTGCCTCAATCAAGAGCAAGGCAAAGGCATCGATAGCAAATTCGTTTTCAAGAGCTTCTTCGTAGGTCCGACGCGCGAGATCGATGTTTCCGGTTTCAGCAGCAAAGTTTGCCAGAGCCTGCAGAGCGGGTTCATCTTCGCGGAATTGCTTGAGCATGCGCTGCGTTTCCCGCTTCTCGCTTTCCACGTCCCCGGTCTTGTTGTAAATGTACAGAAGTTCGAGTCGCGGCGCGGCACTCAGCGGGTCGCTGACGTTGCGTAAAATCGCATAGCGTCTGGCCTCATCCAGATTCCCGAGTTCGCGGTTGTAGCGACTGAGCTGCATGAGCAGCGGCTCAGACTTTGGGAACCTGCTCAATGAAGCCTCCATTTTCGTGATCGCAGCTATCTTGTTGCCGCGTTCCCAACTGATCTGAGAGGACAAAAGCAGTCCTTCGAGTGATTCGATCAACCCGTAGCTCATCAGGTAGTTTTCGGCATTATCAAAGTTGCCGCGCAAATAGTTCGCATTGGCCGCCCCAAATGCCAGGACGCGATTTCTGTCCGTAAGTTCAGGCTCATCCGGAAGGTGCTGGTCTGCCAGCGTTTGAATCTCTTCGTCCATCTGGTGGCGCAACAGCACGCGTAAAGTTTGTTTGAGGTAGTCCAGGTCTTCCATGCCTCCCTCTTCCAGTCCCTGGATAAGCTGTTGCGCGGCAATGTCGGGGCGTTTCAGGGCAAATTCGTAGAATTCGGCCATGACCTGGCGTCCTTCCAGGTTGCCCGGGGAGCGAGCGACCCCTAGTCGCAGGAGGCGGAACCCATCGCGGTAATTCCCTTCCCGCATCTCGTTCAGGCCTTTTTCAATGTGGTAGTCCCCCATCTCTTTTCGATGCTCCTCCATCCCGAATGGGAGGAGGGTGAGCATTTTTACATAGGAGACGTCGTCGAATTCCTTGTTGTACTTGAAGTAGAAATAGAGGGCACCTCCGAGGCTGAACCACCCGACCAGTGCCAGTAACAAAAATGTCACAAAGAGCCGTGCCCATCGAAAGCGTATACTGATCCGCCCGTCCAGTGCTTTGCTCTGTACCGCATAGCCAAGCAGGATCGGCTTTTCCCGTTGGGAAGAACTGTTGGACTTCTCTCTTTTCATCGCTGGTAGTGGGGATTTGAGGAGTTTAGGGGTATAATCAAAAAGACGTAAAAAGCATTTACGCCAAGCTTAAATAAACTGTATGAATTAGTTTGATCCAAAAGGCAACCGTGCTAATGTCGATGCTCATTTTGGTCTTGTATTCATTACCCCTTATGTAACAAATTCTACTAACATCCGCCCAACCGGAATACCAAAATTTATTATGAAACCACTTAACTCCCTTAGCCCTGCCCTCCTTTGTTTAGCCTTTGCAACTTTGGCGCAGCCGACTGCTGCCGCACCACTGGTTTCGATCGGCGACAATGTGGACGTTTTCTTTAACGGCTCGTCGAGTGTCCGCTGGTCATCAAACATCTTCCGGGACGAAGACGATGAAGTGGACGACATCATCTGGTCACTTACTCCTGGCTTTGAAGTTAACCTCGGACGCGGTGTGACTAATGCAGACCTCAGCCTGATCACACGCTACGAAATACGCCGCTATGCGGATTTGGACGAATTGGATACGGAGTTGTTTAATATCCAGTTGAACGGTTCCTACCGAACCAGCCGCCTGGATCTTAGCGGTTCGGCTTATTTCCGTGAGCAAAAATCTTCGACCGGCGACATCAATCTGAACAACGATCTAGTCGAGTCAGACCGTTTGGGCGGTCGGTTGAATGCCGAGTACCGCTTCTCGCCCAAATTCAGCCTCGGTAGCGGGATTAGCTACAGTGAGACCGAGTACAAGGATCCTTACGATGCTAACTTCTCCGATCGTGAGCGTTTCACAGTTCCGGTGGACATTTTTTACGAACTCACTCCCAAGGTGGATTTGAGTATCGGCTACTCCTATGGCGAAACTGATGTCAGCGGCCGTCCGGCAATCACCACCGGCCCCCCGTTCAACTTTATTCTCGTACCGGCAGCCAACCCCTACACCACTGAAGACCATTTCTTCAATATCGGCGCACGCGGTAATTTGCTGCCTAAACTGACCGGTTTCTTTAAGGTGGGTTATCGCCTGAGAGACACCGATCGCCCCGGCAGTTCCCAGAGAGGGACATTGGGTATCGACTCGGATCTGACATGGGCGACTACACCAAAGTTGACAAATCGTATTGCTTTGTCCCGCGATTTTGGTGTGAGCGGCGAAGGTGTCTCGTCTGAGAATACATCCGTATCGCTTACTTCCAACTACTCCTTGAACAGCTACTTTGCTGCATCGGTGTTCGCAGATTATACCTTGCGTGAGTATATCAATGTGGATCGCGAAGAAAACCAGTATCGTCTGGGCGCACGGCTGACTTATACGCCGAACCAGTACTGGAGCTTTGGAGCAGGTTACACATATTCGGAAAACGATTCCGATGCGGTTAACCGTACGTACGAAGACCACTCGGTCGACTTCACGGCGTCACTGCGTTATTAAGAGTATTTGAACAAAATTATCTAAGTGCTTTCTCAATGCCTCTACACGAGGCATTTTTCTATCTATGGACACCGTAAAATCAGTTTTCTTACACTTTATCATCCTACTGGCTTTTGTTCTAACCGGTGCTGCGCAGGACTCTGGTTTTGGTGGTGGTTCGTCCTCTTCGTCTTCCGGCAACAGCAGCGGATCCTCCGGCGGATCTACTGGTGCATCGGGAGGAAGCTCGCAGGGTGTCGGAATTATTGTGGGTGAAAACTATGTTTTGAAGCCCTCCGATGTGATTTCTGTCGAGGTTTATCAAGAGGAAGACCTCAACAAAAGTGTTCGGATTGAAGGCGATGGCTCTGTTGCTCTTGCGCTCATTGGTAAGGTCAAAATCGCCGGAATGACCGTAGCGGAAGCTCAATCGCTCATAACAGACCTCTACAATCGGGACTACCTGGTTGATCCACAAGTGTCTGTACTGGTCACATCTTTCTCGCCGAAAATCGTACATGTGCTCGGATCTGTCAACAGCCCCGGGAGGGTCCAGATTCCGCCTGACCGCGACCTGACTTTGACTGAGGCGATCGCTGCCGTGCGTGGCGTTACCCGTTTGGGAAATCCCAAATCTATCACTATCAAGCGTGTGGATGAAGATGGCCGTTCCCGCCAGATGGAGGTGAACTTTAGCCGAATCGTTACCGACCCCGACTCCAGAGATATTGTTCTGAAAGAAGGGGACACCGTGTGGGTGCCGGAGCGAATCATCTAAACTGCGACTAAAACCCACTCAAATTTGTCTGAATGAAGAATGAATACGTAAGAGGCGCGCCGGATCCGAATGCCGGAGGTTATGCAGGTGGCTATGGCTACGGTAGCTACGGCTACGGTGGCGGCTACGGTTATGGCGGTGCAGGCTATGGCTACGGTGGTGGCTACGGTGGCGGTGGCGGCGGGCCACAACGCTCTTTCAAGGACTACTTCCTGATGTTCCGTGAAAGGATTTGGTACCTCATTGTCGCCTTTTTTATTATTTTTTCCGGTTCGATTCTCTACACTTTTAACAAGACCAAGGTGTACACTTCTGCAGCGACTGTTCAGCTGCTGCGCGACGACCCCTCGGCATTGGGGGATACGGTTGAAATGGAGCAGAATCAAATCCGTTCAGCGGAAGATTTGAATACCCAGATCAGCTTACTGGAGAGTGGAACAATTATCCAGGGCGTGGAGCAACGTTTGCAGGACGATATGCGTAAGCGGTTTATGGCGCCCTACACGGATGCACTTAGCTTGCGGGGACCGCTCACGCCGACGGAAGTTCTCGGGCGCAACCGGAAAATCATTCCCCGGCGAATGAGTTTGATGATTAACATCGCTTACTCTCATCCGGATCCGATTGTGGCGGCTGAAGTCGCAAACCTTTTCGCCAAAGAGTTTATCGATTACAACCTCAAGCTCAATATCGACAGCTCGATGAAGGCGGTCGAAGACCTTCGTATTCGCGCGGACCAGCAGAAGGATCGTGTTGAGGAATTGGAGTTTAAGCTGGCGGATTACCGTGAGCAAAAGAACGCGGTATCACTCGACAGCCAGGAAAATATCGCACGGGAGCAGCTTGGCAGCCTCAACACAATGAAGCTGAACAATAAGAATATTCTCGATAACCTGGAAACGAAGTGGAACCTGATTGAGAATTATAAACGCGAGGGTAAGGATCTCTGGGAGCTTTCCTTTATCGCGGAACAGGAGCGGGTCGCGTCCTTGTTGGAGCGGATTTCCGGTGCACGTATCAGTATTTCTTCTTTGTCCAAAAGATACCGGGAAAAACATCCGGTGATGATTCAACAGATCCAGACGCTGCAGGAAGCGGAAATGGAACTGGAATCAGCTGTTAAAAATGCAGTCGATAAAATTTACGCCGGCTATATCGAGGCCCAAAAGAACTACGAGATCGCAACTAAGCGTCTGGTTGAGAAAGAAAAAGAGCTCATCGAACTCAGCCGGACCCGGGTTGAATACAACTCGCTCTTACGGGACCTGGAAGTGGAGCAGAACTTCTATCAGGCCCTTAACTCACGCATGACCACAGAGAAAGCGCAGGTGAATCTCAAAAACCCGAATGCGCGAATCGTGGACGAAGCTTATCCGCCAGCCGATGACAATCCTTCGTCACCCAATGTCGTGATGAATCTTGCCGCAGGTTTCTTTGGCGGTCTGGCCGTAGGAACGGCGCTGGTGTTTGCCGTGGCTTTCCTGGATGACCGTGTGAAAAGTGCTTTCGATATTGAGGGTACGATCGGTCTGCCAATGCTCGGTGTCATTCCCCGCATTAAGAAGCTGGATACGAACACCAAAGCGCAGGCGGTGGCTTCGAATGTGGACCGGCATGTCACGGAGACTTTCCGTACGATTCATTCGGCATTAAAGCTCAATGACGAGAGTAAGAATGCCAAAGTCATCATCACCACCAGCACGGTCCCGGGTGAAGGTAAGTCCTTTATCAGTTCCAACATGGCGCTGACTTTTGCCAATCACGGTGAAAAGACGCTATTGCTTGATGGTGACCTCCGATTGCCGAATGTAGCCCGTTCGCTTCAGCTGGAGAATGAAAAGGGGCTTCTCGACCATGTCGAGCAAGGCAAGGACCTGGACGACGTTATCGTAAAGGAAGTCTATCCGAACCTGGATGTCCTGCCTTCAGGCGGCAAATCCAAGAATCCGACACAAATTCTAAATAGCGCTTCATTTGAGTCGATGCTGGCTGAGTTGCGTGATCGCTACGACCGTATCATCATTGATACGCCGCCACTGGCTGCGGTCAGTGATGCCCTTAATTTGCTGCCGCTGGTTGATGGCATTCTCTATGTGATCAAATTTAACACGGTTAAGCGCAAGACGGCGGTAGTGAATGTGCGACGCCTCTGGGAGTCGAATACTCCGGTGTTTGGCGCCGTGCTGAATAACATTACGAGCACACTATCCAGCTACTACTACTCTCAATACTCGGATAAGTCCTATCAGGATTACTACATCCAACAGGAAGAAGAGTTTGAGCACGAGCTGGAGGGAGAAGTGGAGCCGGAAGAGCTTCAGACCAAGTCATAAGCGAATAGCTTGCTCCTGAAGTCAGTCCCCGGCCGCCTCGCTTTTCAGCGGGTAGCGGCCCGTCGCAAGCGGTCATTCAATGCCACGCCAAGGCCCTCCTCCGGGGCGGCCTCAATGATGAGTGCTTCGTATCCCATACGGTCCAGCTTTTGGATGGTGTCGAAAAAGTTCTGGGCGACTTCCGCCAAATCACCGTCCTCAGACAGCCAGTAAAGATCATCCCGTTCGATGCCTAGCGGACGCTTGTTGGCGACAACGGCAGCTCCACTATCGAGCGGGAACTTGAGCTGTCCATTCTCGACGATTTCAATTTTTGTATTTGGACTGTAATGTTTTGTGAGCTGTCCGGGGGAGGTTTGGGCCTCTTTGCCGGATTTGGACACTTTAGCTTGCTGAACTTTCCGTCCGAGTAGGCCCTCAATCTCTTGAGCGCAGATGGGCCCGGGGCGGAGAATGCGAATATTGTCGCTGTTTCGAAGGTCGAGCACTGTTGATTCAATCCCGTGCCGACAGATACCTCCATCCAAAATAGCTCCTATTTTGGGGCCCAATGTGTGCGCGACATGTTCCGGACGGGTCGGGCTCACGTAACCGAAAGGATTTGCGCTGGGAGCGGCCAGCGGGAAATCCAATTGCTGCAGGAGTGCCTGCATTAGAGGCTGGTTGGGCACTCGAACCGCGGCACTAGTTAGCCCGGCCGTGACCAGGTCGGGGATGGTCGGCATCTTTTCGAGAACCAGTGTCAGCGGACCTGGCCAGAACTCCTCTGCGAGAGTTTCGGCAAATTCCGTGGCGTGAACATGGGTAAAAGCTGCCGCGGCACTTTTGAAGTGCGTAATCAGCGGATCGATAAGAGGCCTGCCCTTGACATTGAAAATCCGCCGGACGGCCTTTTCCGAGAGGGCGTTTCCGGCCAGCCCGTAAACCGTTTCGGTGGGCACGGCGACGAGCTGGTCCTTGCGCAGCAAGTCGGCACACGCCTCAAGTGTGCCGGGCTCATCCTTTAGAATAGGCTCTCTGGGTGGCATCGTCGTGAATGGAAATAAAAAATCCTTCTCTACTAGAGAGAAGGATCGTGAAATAAGCTATCCGCAAACGAAACTACTGCATCGTCAGCATATTACGCGCTTGCTTGATGCGATTGGTGACGCGTCGCTGGTGTTTCGCGGAAAGTCCTGTTACCTTGCGTGGTAGTATTTTACCGGTTTCCGTAACGAAACGCGACAGCTGGTCCACGTCGTTAAACGTGTAGTCCATCGGATTACGGGAACGGTTGGGTGTCTTGTTTTCTGCACTCATGGAGCGGCGTAAAGTAGGGAGCTGTATGCTTCGTGCAAGTCTTAATTTCAGGCAATTTCTTACGCTTCTTTGCCGTTTTCGTGCCGCACGGTAATCAAATCTTGAAGCGGAGCGGCTTACGCTTAGCTATGAAGGGCATGGGTCCCCATAGTTCAATGGACAGAACCGCTGTTTCCTAAACAGTTAATCTGGGTTCGATTCCCAGTGGGGGCACCAGCCTTCGCAGGAGCGAAGCGATCGGCGAAGGCTGTCACGCCGTAGCCTTCACCCCGTGAAGCGGAGGCGGACCGTATGGCAGGTCGGTTTCGCTCCTGGCTGCGGCTTGGCAGGCCAGCTTTAAAAGGAGCGAAGCATACCCGGCATAGCCTGAAAGGCGAGGCACGGACTTATTTCTAGATCGGCGAAACAAGAGCTGGTTCCCGGGCGACACTAAAGTTTAGTTATTCGCATGCGGGAACGTGCCTAAATTCGTTCGTGTCGATCAATAAGCCGTTGCATCCACGCAGCCATCCGATTCTTATCCAATAATTCTTATTTCGTATCGAGTGAACAGGTCGACTTCAACTGGGACTTTTCTTTTAGCTCTCCTGTCTGGTTTGTGGACGTTTGCCAGCTCCCAGTCTGCGGTGGCAGCTCCTTTGACGAGCGATGCGGCTTACGTCACCGACGAAGTCGCCGCGTTGAAATATGATTGGAAAATTGAGGCCGGGCGGGCCGCCCTCCGATCCGGTTTGTCTGCGACGGCAACGGATATTTTCAGCTCCTTGTACGAAGACCCCAGCCTTCCGAACGGTGATCGTGCGGACATAACCCTGCATTATGTTGCCGCGCTGATCGCCCAGTCAGAATACGACCGGGCTTCAGAAATTCTCAGTAATTCTCCGAACCTTGAGGCGCCCGCCAGGCGTGGGCTTTATCAGGCCAGTATTGCCTACGGGAAGGCCCCTGACAGGGGTTATGACACAATCCGCGCTGAGCTCGCAGGAGTCGATCCGGATGCGCTGAGTCCCCTCGACTTGCCTTGGTATTATCTGTTAAAAGGCGTATTGGCGGACGCCGGGGACAAGCCGAAAGAGGCGGAAAGCTTCTTTCAACAAGCGGAAAAATCTGCTGCCAGTTCTTTTCAGTCGGCCTTGTTTTCCAGCTTGGTCATGCGTCAGAAGCTGTTGCATTCCCCCACCGATGAAAATTTGCTGGTTGAGATCCGTGAGAAGTTTGAGTCGCTGTCCGGGCAGTCGGCCGCCTTTCCTTTTCTGCGGGAATATGTCGTGCTTCTGCACGGCATGGGGAAAGATGCCGAAGCGATTCGCGTGCTGGAGTCGGAATTGGCCAATGTCGGTGCGGGGTATTCGATCGATGAACGGGCCAGCCTGCTACTCTTGAAGGGCTTGATTCTGGGGCTGGATTCCAGCGCAGGCTGGGCTTCCTTGAAAGAACTAGTCCGTGCGGGCATTGATTCGGAAGCTACGGTGATAGCGCTGCAATTGCTGGGTTCCGTGCCGGAGCGCGAGGCGGATCTGATGGCAATGCTGAACGAGATTATTTCCAGGCCGGAGCCTCATCCCCTGATTGCCCAGCTGTATTATATGCGCTGCCAACTCGCTCTGGCCAATCCTGAAATGACAGCATTGGCCGAAGCGGATGCACGCTATCTCTTAGAGCAGTTCCCCGGCTTGTCTGAGATTAACAGTGTTTACCGCTTGCTCGCTTATGCCGCATTGCAGCGTAATCCGCCCAGATACCGGGTGGCTGCGGATTACTTGCTCGGACTTCGTGAACAGTCGACCGATCCCCAAAAAGTCGCCCAGCTGAATCGTTTGATCGGGGATTGCTACTTCCTGAACCGCGACTACGCCAATGCCGTCGATTTTTATGTATCCGCTCATTCCAGTGCGAAGCCGCTTTCCGAAGTGGGCAACGTGCTTTTACGCCTGGTGATCTCTCAAATCAAATCCGGCCGGGTTGAAGCGGCACTGGAGAATATTGACCAAGCGGATTTTGCCGGCCAGATGAGTGATGCGGATCGTTGGCGGGCCGAATGGAGCCTTGCCCTGGCCCTGCAGTCGAATGGTCAGGCCGATCAGGCGCTGGAACGTCTTCGTTCCTTGGTCGGTCGTGATACCTCCTCGGTCCCGGTGGCATTGGATTTGCGTCTCCGCTGGTTGGAGGCGCATCTCAGTTTACAATTGGGCGATAGTTCCGGCATTGCCGAAAAGCTTGAGGTGCTTCTGGCCCGGATTGATTCGCTGCCGGAAGATGCGCTCGGTCCTGTGGAAAGCTCGCGCCTGAAATCCGAGTTATTGCTCTTGCAGGCAAAAACCCTGATTGCCCTCGAAGATGCGGAGTCTGCTTTTGATGTGATTGCGGTGATTCGGGCGGACTTCAGCGATCTGATCGCCGCCAAACGAACTTATTTCACCGAGTCGGCCTACCATGCTTCCGTGGGCGATTTCCGTGCCGCACAGCAAATTCTTAAAGACTTTGCCGCGGACTATCCGGATAGTGATCTTGTGCCACAAGCTTTGTTCGAAGCGGCATTGCATTGCCAGAGGCAGGGGCCGGATAGCTACGGGGAAGCCGTGGTCTTGCTCGATCGTCTGGTTCAGGAGCATCCGGATAGCGACCTGGTCTATTATTCCGGGCTGAAGCAGGGAGACTTATTGCGTTTAATGAACGATTTTGCCGGGGCACAATTGGTTTACGAAAATCTGATCAACAGCTTCCCCACGCATCGACTGCGCTATGCGGCTGAATTGTCCAGGGCTGACTGTATCGCAGCCCTTGCTCAGGATAGTGGCGATCAACTGGTGGAAGCGACGGCCATTCTCGAGCGTTTGGTTGATCGACCCGACCTGCCGGTTGAAGTCCAGATTGAGGCAGGCTACAAGTGGGGCAGCATTTTACTGCGCAATGAAGACTTTGCTTCGGCCAAGACGGTTTACGGGCTGGTGGCCAGTCGTTATCTTTTCGATTCGGAAAATGCCGCGGCGTTGACTTCCGTCGGGCGCTACTGGTTGTCGAGAACGATTTTCTCGCTCGGCGATTTGTTGGAAGAGGGTGGGGAGGCCGCTGAAGCCGTGAAGTTGTATCGTAAGCTGGTCGCCTTCAACCTGCCCGGCCGCAGTCTGGCACTGTCGCGTATCAGTCAATTACAACTAGCCGAAAGCCCCTAAAAACAGTTAAAATTCAAAACTATGGAGTTCATCGAACACAATTTTATCTTACAGGGCGGCGTGGTTATGTATCCGCTCCTGATTGTGAGTATTATCGGATTTGTGATTTTTATCGAGCGTACGCTCTTCCTCCACAAGGGGCAGATCGGGACGGAGGACTTTCTTGGCGGTATTAAAAACCTTGTCCGCAAGAAGCGTTTGGTCGAAGCGCTGGCCCTGTGCGAAGATACTCCCGGTCCCCTCGCGAGAATTGTGAAGTCCGCTCTTTTGCACTACGGGGAATCGAAGGATGCAATACGGTCTGCGATTCAAGGTGCGGGCATTGTTGAAATCCCTGTGCTGGAGAGGCGGATCGGCACGCTCGCTACGCTCGCGCGCGTAGCTCCGTTGCTGGGGTTCCTCGGTACGTTGATCTCCGCTTTGCAAGCACTCTACTATCTGGAGGCCGCCAATGCGGACAGTGGCGAATTCAGCCGCTTGCTGGCGGAGGCCTTGATCACTTCCGCCAGCGGATTGGCGATCGGGGTCATGGCGGTCTTGGCCCATCACTTTCTGATCGGCCGTGTTCGCGCGCTGGTGCATGATTTTGAATGGGTTGGGCATGAGATATTCGAATTTCTCACCACCGACCGGGAATTACTGGCCAAAGCCGGCGCGGAGGAATCCACGAAAGAGTCATGACCGAGGAGAACCAGGAATACGCTAACCTGCAGAGTCGTTCTTTCGCTGAGCCATTTGGCTTCAGGGGGCGGCTGCGCCGTGCCGATACACGCATCGATTTTATTCCGGTGCTCGATATGATTGTAATCGCGATGCTTTTCAGCCTGCTCTTTACCAGATTTGTCACATTGCCGGGGGTGCGCGTGGATCTGCCCGTTACAGAAATGAGAATGCAACATTCCCAGCAAGCGGTGGCGGTGCTGACGATTGGCAATAACGGAATGCTTTTCTTTGACGGCGCGGTTTTTGAGTCGGCCACGATTCAACGTGGATTTGAGCGATATATCGAATCCAGCGATGGCGTGGAACCGGTGTTACTGGTCAAAGCCGATTTCGCCATGGAGATGCAGGATTTCCTGCGTCTATGCGAATTGGCAAAGGAGGCGGGTTTTGTACAGGTGCAACTCGCCGGAAAGAAAGAAACCGCCGTTGAGGAAATGCTTCCGGATACGATGCGAAGCCCCGGAGAGAGTTAAGCCCTGAGGTAATTCAATGAGTCATCAATTCGAACAGACAGGCGAAGTTCGGAACTCGCGGCATATTTCGCCTTTGCTGAAAACCGCGCTACTACTGGGCGTTCTGGTTCATTTGGCGGGTTTTTTTATGTTCCGGGTCATCTCCAGCCCCTTGCCCTCGCGCGAAGAAAGCACCGCGTTCATCTCACTGGTCCCGACTGAAGTGGAAGGGGACGAGGCGGAGTTGGTCGAGCAGGCCAGCCTTTTTGACTCCGCACCTTTGTTTGTCCCCGGGGAGTGGAGCTCGGCATCGGGTGTTTTTTCTTCGAAGATTCTACGTAACTGGCAGGTTTTTCCGGACTATGAGCCGGATATTGAGCTCATGGCTGAAGTGAAGCCGGACCGTCTTTCGCTCCAGCAGGCTACCGAAGTGCGGGAGCCTATGGACCTACTGGCCCTTCGCTTCTGGGACATGTTCAGCTATTTCGGGCAGGGCGGAATCGAGGCTGAAGCCCCTGAGCGCTGGGCCTCTGTCGCCGTGGCGACGATTATTAGCGGGAACAGCGCCTACCCGCAGGACTTCAATTTACGAATTAAGGCTGATTTGCCTTCGGGTGAATTTGCTGAACGACCGGTCGTTTTCTATGTCAATATGACCGCTCCAGGCCTTCTGACGGGAGCTCCTGTGCTTCGCCAATCCTCGGGTTCCGCCGATTTGGACGCCGAGGCCGTGGCGTGGTTGAAACAGGCCAAAATCTTGGCTCAGTTGCCAGCCGGCTTCGTGGAACTGCGTATTTTCCCTTAATCGTGTTCACGGTTGCGGCAGCGGTTTAGTTCTGACTTCCTCATCACTTATGGATCACAACGAGAGTCATTGGCAGTCCGCTCTGGGCGATTTGGAGAAAATGACGCAATCCTGGCCGGACCGTCCGTCATGGGACGTCTACTTTATGGCAACTGCCATGCTCATGGCGACCCGGTCAAGCTGCGAGCGCCTCCATGTCGGCTGCGTTATCGTCTCCGGTGGAGAGCACAAAAACCGGATTATCGCTGCCGGTTACAATGGCTTTTTGCCCGGTTCGCCGCATGTTTCAAGAGTTCGTGACGGACACGAACAGGCGACTGTTCACGCGGAGCAGAACGCGGTCAGTGATGCAGCCAGACGTGGGGTTTCCCTGGAAGGCGGTACGGTCTACATCACACACTTTCCCTGTATCAATTGTGCCAAGATTCTGGCGGCAGCGGGGATTCATTGCATAAAATATCACCGTGACTATCGTAATGACGACCTAGTCAAAGAAATACTGACAGAGAGTCAGGTCAGGGTGGAGCAGTTGTAGTAGGAGATGCGCTTTTATCAGCAAAATACATCGGCAGAGGGAGATGCGCCCGCAACGGGCTCGCTGCTGATTGCCCACCCCATGCTACAGGACCCCCACTTCCGCCGGACAGTGATCTTTCTGGCTTCGCACGATTCGGCTGAGGGTACGCTGGGGCTCGTCATGAACCGTGCGATGAACAAAACACTTGGCGAGTTGGAAACCGAACTCTCGAATCCGACCCTCGCGGCAATTCCGCTTTACGAGGGTGGGCCAGTGGCTTCGGACAAATTGATTTTGGCGGCCTGGAGATGGGTGCCCGAGCAAGGTTCCCTGCAACTCTACTTTGGCATCGATAGTAGTAAGGCCGAGCATCTGCTCAAGAACGAGACGGGCTATCAGGTTCGGGGCTTCATGGGGCATGCCGGTTGGACCGAGGGGCAATTGGATTTTGAAATGGAGCAGCAGTCGTGGCTGGTTGCGAGTTGGTCCCCTGAACTAATGGAGGAGGAGGGCGAGCAGATCTGGCGAAATATGCTTTTGCATAAGAATCCGGCCATGCGCCTGTTGATCGACGCTCCGGATGACCCTTCGCGGAACTGATCGGGAGGCGTCTAATCAGGCTAAAATATTTCGGGCTTTGCCATTGACAGCCGGTAGAGTGCCCCCTTTTTTCTCCAATTCCTCTAATTTCCCGCTATGAAAGTTGTTTCATCACTTAAGTCTCTCAAGGACCGCCACCCGGACTGCCAAGTCGTGCGCCGGAAAGGTCGTGTCTATGTCATTTGCAAGTCCAACCCGCGTTTCAAAGCGCGCCAGGGCTAATTAACGAACAGGAATATCCGTGAAAGCTGAAATCCATCCCAAGCTCAATCCAGTCGCGTTTGTCGACGTTTCCACTGGGCACAAGTTTCTCACCCGTTCAACGATGCGCGGCAGCAAGACCGAAGAGATCGACGGTGTCGAGCACCAGGTCGTCATCTGCGATATCACTGCTGATTCCCATCCGGCTTACACCGGTGAAAAGCGTTTCGTCGACACCGCAGGTCGCGTCGAGAAGTTCCAGTCGAAGTTCCGCCGCCGCCGCTAGGCTGCAGCAAGTTAACACTTTCCGAGAGGCCTGCTCATCCGAGCGGGCCTTTTTTATGCACTGCCCCAAAGCAGGCCCAGTGTTAATGCGAATATCACGACGAGGGGTGGCACTGCGAAACGGAGGAGTGGACTATGTTTATTCCCGATTAGGATGATCGATGCCATAAAGCAAAGCACGCAGAGATAGCTTACTATGGTCGGAAATTCGGGGCAGTGAATGATCGCCCATGGTAGTGTGAGGTTCATTCGTACCAGGCCGTCCATTATGCTGATGCCGACCCAGGCGGAATGATTCAAAAATCCGGCCAGCCCTCCGAGCCCAAGGCTGGCCACGGTCAGTGAGATCACACCACCGCTGATGACCAGTGCGGCTAAATTCACGAGCAGGATGTTCACGATGACTGAGTATGGTGCAATAAAGCCAAAGAAGCCGGCGCTGAGCGGTGCGCTGGCCAGCCAAGCGGCGAAGCTGATCACGACCAGCAGCAATAACTTATCCATGACCCAGAATTTGATTTTGGCATAAGTGGACCAATTTGATTCAGGCACGAATTTATTCGGACGTAAGACAGGCCAGAGCACCTCGCGCAAAGGTAGTCCGAAAAGCAGGATGCTGATCACCACAAGATAAGACAATTGGAAGCCCATCTGCCAGAGCTGCAATGGTTGGATGATCAGAACCAATACGGCAGAGGCGGCCAGAGCGGACAGGGGAGAGCGCTGGCGCTGCACCGCCATGCTCACCCAGAAAAAGGTCACCATCAGGAAAGCGCGAACGGCCGAGGGAGCTCCGCCGGTAATTTCGACATAAAAATAAAGTAGGGGCAGCCCAATAAGTGGTCTCACTTTTGAGGGCAGACGAAAGAGTAAGAGGACCTGCCAGATGACGGTCGCAATCACCCCGATGTGGAGTCCGCTGATCGCAAACAGGTGCATGGTGCCGGTCATGCGGAAGCGGTCTGTTTGTTCATCGGATAGCTCGGTCTTCTCGCCCAGTAGCATGGCAATGTAAATTTGGCTGAGTTGGCTTGCGTCCGGTTCGCCCAGGCGAAGGTGATCCTGGAATTTCTTATTGGTATGGTGGCAAAACTTTTGGAATGCAGTGGGCTCGCGTAGCAGTCTGACGCCACCAGTTTGTTCGAAGCGGTAGTGTATGCCGGTTTCCTGAAGATAAGCATCGAATGAGTCGGGCACCGCCTCCTCTGGAATCGGGTGGAGCACACCGATCACCTGTATCGCGAGCCCCCGTATGATATTTAGTCTCGTCGTATCGTCGCGAGAGAGCCGAAAGTATATCAGGCTCCCTTTTTTCAGTCGGCTCGTTGGGGAGGCATCGATGACGCGAGCCACCCCGGTGGAGTTGCCGTACGTGTTTTCCGCCTGCATGACGCGCTGGATTTCAAATTCAACCAGTGCTTCCCTGGGCGGTAGCGCCAGCTGGTCCGAAGTCGGCTGAGTCGGCAGGCGTGCCGTCCCGTAGAACCAGAAGCCAAGCACCGTGCTCGCGGCAAAGGTTGCCAGCCAGAGCCCGGTTTTTTTCTTCAGTGCCAGAAGTGCGGATATTGCCGCTAGGACTACTGCGCAAAAGGCGACCCATGATCCGGCGGGCATCGCCCGAGCGAACAGGAGGCCCGAAATCATCCCCGGCAGGAAATAAAGGGCGGGGGCACGCTGCGAAAATTGATACCTTAAATCCACGTTGAAGAACGTTAGAGTTCAAGCTAGCTGCCGCGCCTTCGTTCTTGCAAGGTATTTGGAGGCATCTGAGTCTTGAGTGATGTCGAACGACCCGGAACAGGCAGATATCTTCGGCCAGGCAAAATCGGAAGGTGTCGCAGAAAAAGTTCGCCCGCTTGCGGTGCGTATGCGCCCGCGCCGCCTTAGTGAGGTCATTGGCCAGAACCATATCGTTGGCGAAGGCTGCCTATTGCCCCGGCTCATTGAGGCGGACAATTTTGGCAGCCTGGTTTTTTACGGCCCCCCAGGCTGCGGAAAGACCTCGTTGGCAGAGGTTATCGCCATGGAAACCAAAAGTAAATTCGTTCGGATTAATGCGGTGTTATCCAACGTGGCCGAGCTCCGCGAGATTTTGCGACTCGCTCGCTACGAAGCAGAAAAGCGAACGATTCTGTTCATTGACGAAATCCACCGCTTCAATAAATCGCAGCAGGATCTCCTGCTACCAGATGTCGAGGCGGGCAATATCCGACTGATCGGGGCCACCACGCACAACCCGGGATTTTACATCAATGCGCCATTACTGAGCCGGAGTCATCTTTTCCGGCTTGAACCGGTTGCCCCTGAGGCAGTGGCGTCCGTCCTGGAGATTGCGCTGCAGGATAGCGAGCGCGGTCTCGGCAACCAGCGCTGCACGGCGGATGAAGAGGTCTACCACGCCGTAGCCGACTTTTCGGGGGGCGATCTTCGGCGGGCCCTGAATGCTCTGGAGACTCTCGTGCTCAGCCAGCCGGTGGGAGCGCATATTGATGCGGATGCGGTCGAGGTGTTTGCCCGCGAGCGGCAGATTCGCTACGACCGCGACGAGGACGAGCACTACGATCATGCTTCGGCCATGATAAAGAGCATTCGCGGCTCGGATCCGGACGCGGCGCTCTACTGGACCTTCAAGATGCTGCAGGGTGGGGAGGATCCGCGCTTTCTGGCCCGCCGTCTGGTTATTCTCGCTTCCGAAGATATCGGCCTGGCCAATTCGCATGCACTGACGATCGCGTTGGCTGCCTTCGAGGCCTGTGAGAAGATCGGACTGCCCGAATGTGAGTATAATTTGGCTCATGCGGTTCTCTATCTCGCCACTTCGCCCAAAAGCAATTCAACCACCCTCGCTATGGCAGCGGTGAAAAAATCGCTTCGGGACAAGCCGGTGCAATCTGTTCCTCTCTGGCTCCGCGATGCACATACCAAGACAAACAAGGCTCTCGGCCACGGAAAAGGCTATCTCTACAGTCACGATTTTCCGCAGGCGATATCCGGCCAGGAATACATGCTCGATCCGGAAAAATACTACGAGCCCGGGCATGCTGGCGCGGAAGCAGCCACCGCGGATCGGTTGGAGAAAATACGCCAGATCAAGGCGCGTATTCAAAGTCAGCAGAGCAAAGCCGAGGATTGAACTCTCTCGGTCTTTGAGTATCGTAACGATTATGAAAGCCCTCACCTGTGTCCCTGTCCTCTTTCTTTCTCTGGTTTCTTTGATCCATGCACAGGAAGTGCCTGTCGAACTTCCGGAACCCAGTGAGCCGCCCTACGAAGTAGGTGACCTGCCGCTGAAAAGTGGTTACATCATTAAACGGGAAGATGCTCCGGATCTGAATTTCCGGATCGTGAACAACCGGATGCGTCTCTACTGGATAGATGAGAACGGCCTCATCATGGAGCCGGAAGTTTCCGAGGTAAGCCTGCGCTTTGACGAAAGAAGCATACGCGATACGGTTCGTTCGTATCACCGCCTGAAGCGCTTGTCCGACGATACCGCACTCGGCTCACCTTACCTGCTTATCGTGCCCCACCGCTATTACGTCACGCTTCTGATCAAGCCTTCAGGCTCGGAAGAATTGGAAAGTTACCGATTCCGTTATCTTCCTGCCATGGATGAAGTGGCGCCCGCTGAAACCGATTAGTCTACGCGAAACGTATCGATGGATTTTAAACTACTTTTGAAAACCTGGCTTCTGCTGGCACTTGGTGTCACCATAGCTGCGCATACTGCGAGCGGCATTCACTACGACAGCGGTGGAGCGCTCGTCGTCGCCGTGCTGCTGTTGAGCTTTTGCAATGTCGTGCTCAAGCCGCTGCTCATGCTCTTCTCGCTGCCTTTTATCATACTGACTTTTGGTATCGGCATCTGGCTGATCAACGCCCTGCTTTTCATGCTGGTAGGCGCTCTGGTCGAAGGCTTTCACGTGCTGAGCTTTTGGAATGCGCTTTGGGGCGCTCTGGTCGTCAGCCTGACCGGTGCGGCAGCCAACCTGCTTTTTGGCACCAGTCGCGTCAACGTCCAGACGGGGACGGGCGGTAGTCAAGCGGGCAGCCGTTCATCATCACAGTCCCGCAAACCCCTCAAAGATGATGATGACGTGATTGATATTTAATCGACCCTGTATTTGCAAAAGCTCGATTCGCGGCTTTACCTCTCACTCTCGAAGTCCTTTCATCCTCCTCCTTTTTTAATCATGTCCTCATCTACAAAATACGATCTCGTTGTCATCGGCGGCGGTCCTGCAGGTTATGCCGCAGCCATCCGTGCCGGGCAACTCGGCAAAAAAGTGGCCTGTGTCGAGCAGGAGCGACCCGGCGGTACTTGTTTGAACTGGGGCTGCATCCCGTCAAAGGCCCTGCTGAAAAGCGCCGAGTTTTACAACAAGCTCAAGCACAGTGAAGACTTGGGCATCACCGTTAAAGGGGTGGACTACGACTTTTCCAAGATCATCGGTCGCTCGCGCGATGTCGCCGATACCATGGCCAAGGGGATTGGCTTCCTCTTTAAAAAGAACAAGGTCGACCACGTGATCGGTACCGGAACTGTCTCCGTGCCGGGCATGGTTGAAATCACCGACGGCAAGGATAAGGGTAAGATTCTTGCCGCGGAGAAGATCCTCATTGCTACCGGCTGTAAGCCGCGCCGCCTCCCGGATCTCGATGTGGATGGCGAACGTGTGATGACCTCCCGTCAGGCGCTCGCCATGAAGAAGCAGCCCAAGTCCGTCGTTATTGTGGGTGCCGGCGCGATTGGCGCTGAGTTCGCATACTTCCTCAATGCCTTCGGGACGAAGGTGACCCTCGTTGAAATGCTCGATCAGGTTCTTCCGGTCGAGGACCATGAAGCTGCGGCTGTGGTCGAGAAATCATTCAAAAAAGATGGCATTGACTGTCGCACCTCCACCGCTGTCGAGAATATCAAGGTCAATCCGAAGAGCGTGAAGATGGACTTGGTCAAGGACGGCAAGAAAGAGTCGATCACCGCCGAATCGATTCTTCTCGCGATCGGTGTGGTTGCCAATACGGAGAATCTGCTCTCGCCGCGTGTGAAGCTCAAGCTCGACCGCGGCTACATTTCGGTGGACGACAATTACGAATCGTCCGTCAAAGGCATTTACGCTGCCGGTGATATTATCGGGCCGCCCTGGCTTGCTCACGTCGCGACCTACGAGGCGATTCAGGCAGTTAACGGCATGTTCGGCGAAGGTAAGCCCCAACGCGTGACGGATTTCCCCGGCTGCACGTATTGCCTGCCTCAGGTCGCCTCCATCGGGAAGACGGAGAAAAAGCTCAAGGAAGAGGGCGTCGACTTCAAGGTCGGTAAATTCCCCTTCCAGGCTTCCGGTAAGGCTGTCGCTTCCAACCAGTCGGAAGGTTTCGTCAAGCTGCTTGTCGACAAGAAGTATGGGGAGATTCTGGGGGCTCACATTGTCGGTGCCGATGCTACCGAAATGATCGCGGAATACGGCCTCGGCATGAAGCTCGAAGCCACCGCCGAGGAAATCCACAACACCATTCACGCGCACCCCACCATGAGTGAAGCAATGATGGAAGCTGCGGCCGCAGTCTTCGGCGAAGCGATCCACATCTAGCGGGGGCTAGCTATCCCCTGATGGGATACGGGCCGATTGCAGGGGCTTTCCTCGTGGATGCCCGCAAAGTGGCGAAGCCGCTTGGACGTGGTAAAGCCTCCCACAGTGCTCGCGGGTGGCAGACAAGCCGCACCCCTGCCAGAAAAGTACCAGGACTTGGGCGTCGCCTGCACGCGTCCGGATTTTATCCCGCCTTCACCGGGAACAATCGACCGAGAGTGCTTGCCTTAGCCTGAGGACGTTTCATTGTGCAGGTAACCATGTCGATCTACCGGATCACTCTCGCTCTGCTGGCTTGCTGCCTCCTCTGTTTGCCCTCCACCGCTGAGGAGGAAGTGGCACCTGCTGAAAACACTGTATCCGATCCGGAGGCGGATGGGGGCGTAGATGTCTATGTGATTCCGATTACCGAAGCGATCGGTAAGCCCAACCTCTTTATTCTTCGGCGGGGCCTGAAGGAAGCCATCGAGAATGACGTCGATATGGTGCTACTGGAAATGGATACCCCGGGGGGGCGAGTTGATGTCACCATTGAAATGATGGAGATGCTGGCCAGGTTTGACGGGATTACGGCGACCTACGTCAATGACGAGGCCATCTCGGCCGGTTCGTTTATCACTGCATCGACGCAGGAGATTTATTTCGCGCCGACCGGTAAGATCGGTGCTTCTGCTGTCATTATGGGGGCGGGGCAGGAAGTCCCGGAAACGGCCAAGATGAAAATCGAAAGTTACTTGAGGGCCAATATCCGCGCAATTACGGCGGACTATCCCTACCGCTCCGATGTAATACGAGCCATGCTCGATGCCGAGTATGAGTTGGTCATCGACGAGGAAGTGATCAAGCCCGCGGGTGAATTACTGACCCTGACCGCCAGCGAAGCACTCAAGGAATACGGGGATCCGCCACAACCGCTGCTTGGGAAAGGGATTTACGATTCGGTGGAGGAATTGCTCGACGACCGCTTTGGTCCCGGGAACTACGAAATAAAGGACTTTAAGGTCACTTACTCGGAGCGGATCGCCAAGTGGATGGATACCTTCGCGCCGGCTCTCCTGGGTATCGGCATGCTATTGCTCTTCCTCGAATTCAAAACCCCGGGCTTCGGTATCTTCGGGATCGGCGGCATCGTGCTCATTGCGATCTTTTTTATCAGTCAGCACATCGCTGGTTTGGCGGGCAACGAGGCCATCCTCTTCTTTGCGCTGGGCATCATTCTGGTATTGGTCGAGATTTTCTTTTTCCCCGGAGTGCTCATCTTTGCCCTGAGCGGGCTGGCCCTGATCTTTGGTTCACTGCTCTGGGCGATGGTCGATATCTGGCCCGAAGAACCGATCAGCCTGTCGCCGGAATTTCTGGCGGAGCCCGTAGTGAATCTCGTTTTCGGAATGACGGTTGCCGTGCTCGGAGCGGTTATTTTTGGCCGCTTTTTTAAGGGGTCCTTTTTCGAGCGCATGCTTGTCCTGGAGGATGCGGCCGGGGGCAGCAGTCAGGAGATCCGCGAAAAGCGCGAATCTTCCCTGCCCAAGCCCGGCAGCGAAGGGGTCGCCGTTTCAGACCTTTTCCCCAGTGGTCGGGTCGAGGTCGATGGGAAGCGCTATGAGGCACGAAGTGCACTCGGCCCGATCGAGCATGACAGCCGGATCCGGGTCAAAGCGCACAATGACTTCAGCCTGATTGTCGAGGAGGTGGAGTCATGATGTTGATCTTGGGACTGATCCTGGCCGCTCTGGTTCTCATCTTTTTTGAGGTGATCCTGCCCGGAGGCATACTCGGGCTGCTGGCCCTGGCCTGTATTGTCGGTGCCACCTGGCTGGGTTTCGCGGATTATGGTGTGGCCGGTGGCGCGCTGACTTTTCTTGGATCGTTAATTGCAGTCGGACTCTTGGTCTTTGTCGAATTCAAGCTGATGGCCAATTCCAAGTGGGGCAAAGGCTTCTTCCTGGGCTCTTCTGTCTCGGGGCACTCGAATGTTGCCCAGGGGGAGGACAGTATGATTGGTCAGGAAGCCACGGCGATGACTCGTTTAAATCCCAGTGGAAAGATTGCAATCGACGGACGATCCTACGAAGCTTATTCACAAGATGGTTATATCGATTCCGGAGAGACGGTGATCGTGACCAAACGAGAAAATTTTAAACTCATCATCAAAAAACCATGACCTCAACACCACTCCCACTCGCTCTCACCAGTTGGCAACTAGGCTTGGCCGCGATTCTCGGCCTGATCCTGGTCATTGCCTTTTTTATCATTATTACGTTTTTCAGCATCTGGCTGCGTGCCTTGCTTTCAGGTGCTCCAGTCGGTTTCCCGACGTTGGTGGCGATGCGCCTTCGCGGCGTGCCGGCCTCTGTTATCGTCGATGCCCGAATTGCCGCGGTGAAGGCCGGATTGGAAATGCCGGTCAATGATCTCGAAGCCCATTATCTGGCCGAGGGTAATGTTATCCAGACGGTACAGGCACTGGTTGCGGCGGATAAAGCCAATATCGAGTTGGATTGGCAACGTGCCTGCGCCATTGACCTCGCGACCAAGGGCACCGGAAAGTCCGTGCTCGAAGCGGTTCGTACTTCAATTAATCCGAAGGTAATCAATTGCCCTGACCCTAATGGCGGACGCGGCACGATCGACGGCGTCGCCAAGGATGGGATTCAGGTGAAAGCCCGCGCCCGGGTGACGGTTCGTTCCAATCTTGATAATTACGTAGGCAGTGCTTTGGAAGAGACTGTCATTGCCCGTGTCGGCGAGGGTATTGTGACCACCATTGGTTCGGCGGATACCTACAAGGACGTCCTCGAATCACCCGATAAAATTTCCAAGGTCGTTCTGGAACGCGGACTCGATGTTGGCACCGCCTTCGAAATTCTTTCCATCGATATTGCCGATGTTGACGTTGGTGAGAACATTGGTGCGAAACTGCAGGAGTCCCAGGCCGAGGCCGACAAGAATGTCGCCCAAGCCAAGGCAGAAATGCGTCGTGCCGCTGCTGTTGCCCAAGAGCAGGAAATGAAGGCCCGCGTCGAAGAAATGCAGGCCAAGGTGGTCGAAGCCGAGGCACAGGTGCCGCTGGCACTGGCAGAAGCCTTCCGCTCCGGCAATCTCGGTGTAATGGACTACTATCGCTTGAACAATATTAAGGCGGATACCGACATGCGCGACTCCATCTCCAAAGGGGAAGAGGATAAGTAATGCGCCTTGCGCCATGGCGGGGCGGGCTTGTCTCGCACCGCCGCTGCGCAACCGCTAATTTCAAAAATCGCAGCCCGATATGGACAACCTTCTGGAAATACTCGTCCCGCTGATTTTTGCGGCGATCTACTTCTTCGGGAATATGTTTTCGGGAAAGTCGCAGGAGGACAAAGAGGCACCACCGACCTTGAACCCTCGTCGCGATTCTGACGGCCCGGACGCCGCCGAGCGGCAAAGGCGCATTCAGGAGGAGATTCGCCGAAAGATCATGGAGCGCCGCCGCGCTTCAGGAAGTGGGCAGACCACATCCACGGCACCCAGCGGGCGTGAATTGCGGGAGCGTCGGCAACAGGTGGAAGCCCGGCGCCAGGCTCGTGAGGAGGAAGAGGTCCGCCGTGAAGTCGTGGAGGAAGTGCAGAAGGAGCCGTCTGCTTATTCCATTCCATCGCACGAAATGGAATCGGACCCCGAGTCTCCTACGTTTACCTGGGACGATTCGGATAATGCCTACGATAGTACCATGGAGGCGCGTCTGAAACGTATTGAGGAAACCAAACGGCAGGCAGAAAAGTTACAGAAACAGGCCGCTAAGCGAAATAATACTCCGGATCAGGAGGATAAGCAGGGCAAGCAGCAAACCGGAGGCTATTTTACCGGTACGGTCCGTGATAGCCTAAAAGATCCCCGAGCCGCTCGTGTTGCCTTTATCTACGGTGAAGTATTGGGGCGGCCAATCAGCTTGAGGAAAGAAGCCAGCTCAGTTCCCGGTTTGAACTGATTTGGCGAAATTATTTCGCGGCAAATTGATCTTTTTGTAAGTTGCCGTGTCGTAGTGACGTTCATGTGACGATAGTCATTTCATTTTGCTATGCCTGCTTCTCTCCTGAACCCTACCTGTCCGACCATGACCACAGAAGAACTCTTTGACGTTGTCGATGAGCAGGACCGTGTGCTCCGCTCCGAGGCCCGTTCGGTAGTTCACCGTGATGGTCTCCTGCACCGGGCCGTGCACATCTTTGTTTTTAACTCAAGCGGTGAACTCTATCTGCAACGCCGTTCGATGAATAAAGACAGTGCGCCAGGCAAATGGGTAAGCTCCTGCTCGGGCCATGTCGACAGCGGTGAGAATTATGATGCCGCCGCACGCCGTGAATTGGGTGAGGAAATCGGCCTCTATGATCCGATCAATATGAAGCCGGTTTTTAAGGAAGCGGCCTGCCGTCCAACTGGAAATGAGTTTGTCTGGGTCTATGACTGTCACTCTGAAGGCCCTTTCATACTTGATCCGGACGAGGTTAGCGACGGGCAGTGGATCGGACTGGATGCGGTCAATGGCTGGATCGAAGAACGCCCCCGTGATTTTGCCTGGTCCTTTACTCATTTATGGGCGAAATACCGAAAGCTGGTAGAGCGCTAACTGAAGCCAGGAAGGCGGGAATTATCCGTCTCGATACTAGAGTTCTTCATAGAGCATGTGGCCACCGAGTTTAAGTGAGGCCTTTCTATACGGTGGTGTCAGGAACAGGATTGCCCGGCTTTCGGGGTCGATGCGAAAGCTGTTTCGGTAAACCAGATGATGACGCGACGATCCTTTTGCCAAAATTGATAAGTCGGTTTGGCTGTTGCGGGATAACTCAAAAGGCTGGCTGCATGAGAGACTTTGTAACTCAAACTTTTCTCCTTCTGCCATTCCGATCAAGGGTAGGGCGGTAAGATTAATGATGCGGACCGTACCGCTCTGCCCTGAAGAGCCTCCATCCTCTATCGAGAGAATTTTGAAGGGGTTCTTCGCACCGGAATCCGTTTGGGGCACGAAGACAAAGAGTATCTTATCCGCATCAGGTGGAAGCGGCACCGAACCAAGTTCAACCAGGACGCCTTCTTCATGTTCTTCGCGATGACTACCCTTTTGTAAAAACTTCAGGGTCAGTGCTTCGACTGGAACTTGTGCTGTATATGTTCCCGAGCGTCTCTTGCGATGAAACGTCAATGCCGTTGGTTTGTCGCTGGCGCCTTGAAAGTAAATATTTGAGTAGTTGCCCGGTCTTAGTCCGTAAACGGTGAAACTGATCGATGTCAGCTCATTTTGCTGAGCCGGTATGGCTTGCAGGCAAAAAAACAAAGCAAGGATGATTGCTGTAGCCCGTTGCTTCATAGCTTTAATCAAACTTCGGCGTCAGCCATTCGAATTGTAGTATTTGAAATTTACGTCCGAATTCAGGGTTTGTATGTGCTTCAGCCAGGCGTTGAACGGTGGCCCGACACATTGCGCTTTCTAAGACCCTGCCTGTGCTTGGATCATTGATGTCGGCACGGGCGGTGATTTCGAAGCTATCAGAGCGCACGCTGGCTAAGCTGCCGATCGCATTCAGTAAAGCCCGCTGATCGATACTGCTGGGGCCGTAGGCGGGAATCTCGTCAAAGTCGCCGCTGCGTTGGTTGACCTCCGGGGTCGCATTGATGGCGTCCTGCAGCAGGCCGCTGGAGATGTATTCAGCAAGACTGAAGGGTGGGTGGCCTTCTTCATTATAGAACTCGCGCAGTTCTTCGACGATGGCCTGGCCGAGTTTTATCGGAATGTCCTTTTGCAACTCCCGAAACGACTGAACAAAGGCCGGGTGTTGGCGGTCCGTGTGTAGCTGGACTGAATCGATCCGAAAGGCATTGTCGTAGTCGCCTACCTCTTTTCTCAGCAAGACCTCATAGCGGGGGCCGAATTCTCTCTCCGTGGCATTGAATGCGGCAGCTTCCGGAAATTTGAAAAACCCATTGTTCAGTTTCTTCGGAACGCGAAACCACTCCGGGGGATTCGCGAAGCTGCCTTGTTCGTATCGCATCCGTGCGTCCTCCGCTGCTATGCGGTGCCCGCTCAGCACTTTTTCCCAGGCGAGTGCAGAAGTGGAGTTGAGATTAAACCCGTTCTCTAGAATCAGACCTTCAGCGGCATCGACTCCGCTCAAGGTAAGATTCTCATCCAGCACATGCAGGCGGCAGTTGAGCAATGGTTTCGAGCCAAGGTCTTGATCTGATCCTGACGGGGCGGGCAAGGTGGAGAAGAAGTATCGATCATACACGGCATTGAGTTCTTCGCCCCAGGGGTTGCCGATGGGGTTCGGGCGCTCGCCGGGGTAGTGAATCGCATTGAGAAGGTCGGGATTTGTCGGCTCAACCGTGGCGATATTGAAGACGCGGGCCACCCGGTCTTTCCGACCGGTGCCGGATGTCTGGTAGTAAAAGAAGTCGTCACTTTTGAAGCTCTCTCCCGGGTCGAAAAACCCCGGATCAAAGTCGTTGCTGCTAAGACGGAAATCGTAGGGCGGGGTGTCGGGATCGGTCCATACGGCATTGATGTTCCAGTGGTTAAGGTCGATGGAGAAACTGCGGCGGCGTGGGTCCTGCAGGCTGAGCCAGTTGGAAAGGTCGGCTACCATGGTTTCCGAGTTTTGACTGTCGAGGAATTTGAAGCGAAAGCCGAAGGCATAGCCGATACGCTCTAATGATTCATTGTTCATCCCGAATTGGCCGTCTTTGGAACTCTTCCTCCGGTTGAACCACGTCGCTCTTTGGCCGGACTCATATTCAATCTCGAAATCGGGGTAACCATCGAGTTCAAAGGCATAGATTTCCTTTTCCGCTCCAGTCGAGTTGATTGCAATCACACGAATATCAACGGGGCCGGACATCGTAAATTCACCACTGTATTCATCACTGTTTTTCCCAGCCAGGGCTGTTCCCAAAGGCAGGTGAAATGTTCCGGTATCGCCGGTTCCTCCATTATCACGCGGAAGGGTGGTGTAAAAGACCATGCCGGGCCGCATGGTTTGATCTCCTGTATCCCGGCTCAGAAGATAGCTCAGGTCAGGTAGGCTGCCTGTCGTGGTTTCACCGGAGCTATTGTTTGTGATTGAATAGTTCGGGAGGTTGGAGATTTCAAACCGCAGGTCGGAATACCCCAACTCAGCAGCGAGGTCATCCTTTCCCAGGACGAAGGGTACGGTGTAGGGGTTCCATAGTTCGATATAAAGCTTGTGCACGAGGTAGAGCTCTCCGGCCTCGGTCTGGTCGTCGGCGGCAAGCCCGGCGCTGACTTGAAATTCAGTGATAACCGGCAGAATCGAAAAGTCCTGCTCGGCCGACTCGACAGCGCTTACAGTGTCGCGCGGGATTTGCATCCCCATCATACTGTCTTTGTCGCCAGCAGTGGGATTTGCATTCACGTATAAGGCCCGGGCAAAATCCGGAGTCAGTAAACTATCGGCGTCGGCGTATAAGGTATTTAAATCTGCCGCCGTGATCGTATGCGGATGGATCGTTTTTAAGTAGCTGAGGTCTTTCTTGAGCCCGCCTTCTTTGCTGTTCGAAAGCACGAAGTAATTTTCCAGAGTCACGGCGTGCAGGAACTGGGAAGCGACTTTTTTCTTGAGCGGTAAGGCGAAGTCTTCGACGAGAGGTGCTATCTGACTTTTCGAATTGATCTTTTCGAGCTCGTGCAGGATTGAGTCGGAGGATTCGGTGATATCATACAACGCCTTAAAATCAAAAACCGGGTCGTTCAAAAAGGCTGCGCTGCGCAGCGTCTTTTCGCTATAGCCATAATACTCTGGTGGTGTGGCCTTGCCTTCCAGTGTTGGCAGCTCCTGGGATACGTCATTCACGGGCTTTATTGCGGCCTTGACGCCCTCGTCGGCGACCCACCAGGCGATCTCTGTCTCATTTGATTCGAGCGAGGTTGTTGGCGCCCGTACAGCTGGCACGTCGTAAGGAGTATGGTAAGTGCCGTCACTTCGGTGGTCGTATTCAGCCTGCAGTTGGACTGAAGGTGAATTCGCCGATGGATCGGGCGTATCGCCGGAAACGAGCCAATGCGCCTCTGCGGATTCATTGCTTGTGTCCCATACGCCCGTCCAATAACGATTCTGATTGCTCGCGCCTGTGATCTCCGCTCTGGCCGTGACGCGTTGGTCGGGGCCGGCGTGCCTTTGCAGGTCACCCAGCGCCATCATGAGGGCAAGGCGGGCCGCTTCCCGAGCTCTGAGTTTGGATAATGCGGTCATGCCGGCTTGCTTCTCCATCTGCAGTATCAGCGTCATTGAGACGATCAGCACCACGAGGAAAGCCGTCAGGAAGATTGCCACGATGAGGGAAAACCCCTGCTTCGTGCCTGCTTGTGGGCTCTTTTCGGGAAAGTAAACCAAAATGAGATTAGCAAAAGATGCCAAATCGAGCCTCCAATGACTAGTACTTTCTCAAAGATAGCCTTTCCGATGGGCGCATTCTTGAATTTTTTACATTCGGCGACAATCTTGGTGTCAGCATCACTCTTGCCTTATTGCAACAGCCCGCCAACCTACCGGCCCTTATTACACAATATGTCAGCAGCGCCATCCAAACCCAAGATCCTGGTAATCGACGACGACGATGACCTTCGCTATTCCTTGAAACGCGTCTTTTCAGGTAGGCAATACGAAGTCGTTGAGGCGAATAGCGCTGAGAAAGGCCTCGAGGTCGCGGAGAAGGAGAAGCCTGATGTGATCCTTCTTGATAATCGCATGGAGGGCATGAGTGGGATCGAGGCGCTGCAACATCTTCGCGGGATTAATCCCAATGCCATGATCATATTAATGACGGCTTACGGGACGACCCAGACGACGATTGAAGCGATGAAGTTCGGTGCGTTCGACTACATCATGAAGCCCTTTGATCTAAAGAAGATCCTTTCGATTACGGAAGCGGCGCTGGCGACATCGAGTGATTTGGATCGTGCCAACAAAGACGAGTCGAGCGGGGGCATCAGCCAGGAAGATGTCGATGGTGGGATTATCGGCAGCTCCGCCGCCATGCAGGACGTGTTCAAGATGATCGGGCAGGTGGCCGCCAGCGAAGTGACGGTCATGATCACCGGCGAGAGCGGCACGGGCAAAGAACTGATCGCACGTTCGATCTTTCAGAACAGTCTTCGTTCCCAGAAGCCCTACATAGCCGTCAACTGTGCGGCGATACCGGAAAACCTCATCGAAAGTGAGCTTTTTGGCCATGAGAAGGGTTCTTTTACCGGGGCGACCAGTCAGCGCATCGGTAAATTCGAACTATGCGATGGCGGCACGATTTTCCTCGATGAGATCGGGGATATGGCGCTGACCACTCAGACGAAGATTCTGCGGGCCCTGCAGGAAGGTGAAATCCAGAGGGTTGGGAGCAGCGAGACGATCAAGGTGGATGTCCGCATGCTCGCGGCGACCAATAAACCGCTCGAAGAAATGGTGGAGGAGAAAACCTTCCGCGAAGACCTTTATTACCGCCTGAATGTGGTGCGCATCCAGTTGCCGCCGTTACGGGAGCGCATGGAGGACGTGCCCCTGCTGATCGATTTTGCACTCAAGCGGCTCAAGCAGGATCGTAAGGCACACGTCAGTGCAGTCTCTCCGGAGGCGTTGGCTAGCTTGATGAAGTACACCTGGCCCGGCAATGTTCGTGAGTTAGAGAACATTATCTACCGGAGCGCGGTGATGGCTCAAAGCGATACGATCTTGATGAAGGATCTGCCCAGGGAGATTCTCTCTGCTGTCGGTGCCGATATGTCATCGCCAAAAATGCCCACTCCAAAAAAGGAAGCGGCAAAAGAGGCAGAGCTTGAAAGCAAAACCGCCGGGGAAGAAGTGCTGCTTGGGGCGCCGGAAGAGAATGCCTTCGATGGCGCTTATCGCCTTCTGCGCAGCGAGCAGGGGAATAATATTCTCGAGCATGCTGAACGGGAGCTGATTCGGCGCGCCCTCGAAGAGGTTGGCGGGAAGCAGGTAAAAGCTGCTGAAATACTGGGCATGACCCGGTCGACCCTTCGAAAGCGAATCGACCAATACGACCTGGGCTAGGAGAATTTCGTCGAAATCATTCAGCCGGCTATCAAAAAATGAGCGTTGGGCGAAGAGATATCATGCGGCCAATTGAACACTTTGACCTTCGGCATGTCTCCTCCAGTTGCGCAACACCTTGACCTTTGCGTGTGCGCAGTATGCTTCTCATTTAAACTTATCTTATTTATGAAAAATCCCAAAACCAATCGAATCATCCTCTGCGCGCTTTTTGCGACGGCGCCGTTTCTTTATGCAGAAGAAGCACCAGCCGCAGATAAATCTGTAGAAAATTCCGCGGAGAAATCCGTACCGCAGCTTTCTGAGCAGGAGCTCCACGAAATGCTGGGCTATCTGACCGCGTTGAGTGGCGGTGTCAGTTCGCTTCAGTTGGACGAGGCCGCTATTACTGAACTGGCTCGCGGCTTGCACAAAGCACTGTCCGGCGAGATTAGCATGGCTTCGCTCTCGCAGCCTGAAGTTCAGGCGGCGCTGGGTGAGGCTCAGGCGCGTGCCGAGGCGGTTCAACAATCGAGCGAAAAACTCCCCGGATTTTCGGAAGGCTCACTCGAAAAAATTGGTGTGGTTGTTTCGATGCAATCGGGCGTTCAGCAGCTTGGTTTCGGAGCGGACGAGGCTGACGCGATCCGGGATGGTTTCATCGAGGGCGCCAGCGCGAAGGAGATGGATCCGGAAATCGAGGCCAAGATGCCCGCTTTCCAGGCATTTATCCAAAGCCGGATGGAAAAAGCCCAGGCTGCCGTAGCGGCTCAGGAAGAGAAAGCCCGTGAGGCCGCGATGGCAGAATTTAAGAACGTCGCTGACGAGTGGAGTCAAAAGGACAACATCAATGTCGTCCTCGAAACCACGCAAGGTGATGTTGAAATCGAACTTTACCCCAAAGAAGCACCGCTAGCGGTGGCCAATTTCGTCGGTCATATTGAGAACGACTACTACGACGGTCTTATTTTCCACCGGGTCATTGATGGATTCATGATTCAAGGTGGCGACCCTCTGGGTAAGGGCACCGGTGGGGAGTCGATCTGGGGCAAGCCTTTCCCCGACGAGTTTAGCGATACGCTGCGCTTTGATGAGAAGGGTCTTCTTGCGATGGCCAACTCCGGGCCGATGACGAATGGAAGCCAGTTTTTTATCACCACCAGTAAGCCGAACTGGTTGAACGACAAGCATACCATTTTCGGTAAGGTGGTCGAAGGTTACGATAACGTGGAGAAAATCGAAAAGACCGAAACCGGCGCACAGGACAAGCCGGTTGAGGATCAGAAGATTGTTCAGGCTTACGTTAAAGAGTAGCGTCCGCTGAAAAAATTTTGCGAAAGGGTGAAGTCTGCGGGCTTCACCCTTTTTTAATAGCCCTTATTCGGGTCACCACCAAGTGGTGCCACTTGTGCGCTATTTGGATCCAGGAAATCCGCCTTGTAGGGTTTGTGCATCTGCCAGCCGGCACGGTAGGGTGCGCCGTGTGCCTTCACCCAATCGGTGATCGCATTCAATACCTCGCCGTTCTCTCGCTGTGACCATTCGGGGTGGAGCCAGACCGGTCGTTCTTTCGCGTTCAGTGGCTGTGTATATTCTTCAATCACCCCGGGTGAATCGACGATGATCTTGAATTCGTCGGCTTTGCTAAGATTTTCCGAAAGCGGCAGTTTCCATCGTTTTGGACTGAGGGTCACCCAGTCGAACTCGCCCTGAATGGGGAAAGCACCGCTCGTTTCGAGGTGGGCTTTGAGGCCGGCCTGATGCAAGGCAGCAACCAGAGGCTGGAGGTTGTGAATCGAGGGTTCGCCGCCCGTCACAATGACGAACTCTGCTTTGCTCGCGGCCGCCGCCGCGGCGAGTTCCTCCTCCGCGATACGGTTTATTCTGTCCGGAATGTAGTCCGGGTGCCAGGTGCCCGCCGAGTCGCACCAGGGGCAATGCACCGGGCAACCGAAGGTGCGAATGAAATAAGCAGCTCTCCCCGCATGAGTGCCTTCTCCTTGAAAGCTATAGAACTGTTCGTGAACCGGTAGCATGCGAATGTGTATAATAGCAGAATAATTATTCTCCTGCTGAATACTTCGCCGAATTCTTGGAGTCTTCTTCGACCTCGACCGAGGTAATCCATGCGCGGCCATTGGTCGCTTCCTGCACCATCGGGTTGAACACTTCGTAAAGATGTTGGGCGATGCCTTCGCAGGAACAGTTCGGGAGCACGTAGGCTTGAAACAGGTTCCCGTAGTTCTTGAGCAGCTTCTCTCTCTCCGGGTCGTTTTCGTTGAAGAGGCAGGCGTGGTCGAGATGCTTGGCAATCCACTTTTTGATATAACCAAGCTTGCCGAAATCCACGACGAAGCCGTTCGTATCCAATGCCTCGCAGGCAAAGGTCAGCGTAATCGTCCAGTTATGGCCGTGGATGAAGGCGCAGTGTCCGTCGTGCAAATGCTGACGATGGGCGAAGGGAATATCCCGGTAACTTTTCTTACAGGTGATCATCGGAAAGAAGTTAGAAGTCAGGAGATAGAAATTAGATTGAAATGAGTCGCCAATTGTTGGCGCGAAGTTCCTCAACCGTCGGTGCGTGGGCTTCGTAGATTGTCGGATCGTCGATCCCCGCCAAGTCGAAGGCCTCGCGCCGTTCGATACAGGTACCGCAGCGCCCGCAGTGTTTTTCGCCGCCTTTGTAGCAGGACCAGGTCTGCTCGAAGGGCACGCCCAGTGCAGCGCCGCGCCGTACGATGTCGGCCTTGGTCCAGTCGACAAAGGGGCGGCTGAGCTCGACCTGTTTCCAGTCGCACAGGGCCATGGCCTGGGCCATGGCGTCGGCAAATTCATTGCGACAATCCGGGTAGATGGCGTGATCGCCGCTGTGGGCGGCATAGGCCACTTGCTGCGCGCCGATGGAGAGAGCATGTCCGGTGGCCAGCGCGAGCAGGATCATATTCCGGTTCGGCACCACCGTGGTTTTCATGTTCTCCTCCGTGTAGTGTCCTTCGGCTACTGCGATATCCGGGGAGGTCAGGCTGCTTCCTGAGAGGAGCGATTGGATCGAAGACAGATCGGCAATTTTGTGCGATATGCCGAGTTCGTTGCAGATCGTTGCCGCAGACTTCAGCTCACAGCCATGACGCTGGCCGTAGTTGACGGAGAGCGCTCCTAAGTCGAGGCCTGCCTGATGCAGGTCGTACAGCAAAACGGTCGAATCGAGACCGCCGGAATAGATGACGAGAGTTTTCATGAATTCAGTGGTTGGCCGGACGGCGTGCCCTGGGAATTCGTTAGCAGGGCGCTAGGGCAGGGCACACTGCTCGACACTTGAACGGGTGCAAGGCAAATCCGCGCTTTTCGCGTTGACCTGTTCGGGGTGCTGACGAAGCTTCGACCGCTTAACGCTCCTGTAGTTCAATGGATAGAGCAGCGGTCTCCGAAGCCGCAAATCCGGGTTCGACTCCCGGCGGGAGCACCATGCTTCGCTCTTCGAGCTACGCATGGCGGAGCCAGGCAACAGGTCGAAGCTAGCGGAAGCATGCCCTGCATAGCCTGAAGGGCGACGCACGGGCAATTGGAGCGCGGAAGAGGACTCCTCTCGCCCTTGACTGCGGCTTGGCAGAGCAAGACATTCTGAGCAGGTATTAAATGATTATCATGATTTTAGGAATTTTATTCCTCTACCTGGGCGCGGAGTGCCTGGTACGGGGGAGTTCGCGGCTGGCCACACGGTTCGGAATACCGCCTCTGATCATCGGACTGACCGTCGTGGCCTTTGGGACCAGCTCCCCAGAGCTTTTGGTCAGCATTTCCGCCGTGGTTCAGGGGGCCAACGACGTGGCTGTCGGCAACGTGGTGGGCTCCAATATCTTTAATATCGCTGTTATCCTGGGGGTGACCGCCCTGATCAAGCCGCCGAGCGTCCATATTGACCTGATCCGGCGGGAGATTCCGGTGATGATACTGGTTTCCCTGCTGACTCTGGGCTTAGTCGGATTGGGCTATGTCTCGCGCCTGGCCGGTCTCAGCCTTTGTGCGGGCCTGGTCGTTTATCTCTGGCTGTCCATTCGGACAGCGAGAAAGGAGACGAAGGCCGCTGAATTCGATCTTCCTCTCAGTCCACGGATGCCGGTGTGGCTCTGCGCGATTTTGATTGTGGCCGGTCTCTCGGTTTTGGTCTTCGGGGCGCAGTTATTCCTGACCGGTGCGGTGAAGCTGGCGCGGGATTTCGGCTTTTCCGAGGCTGTCATCGGCCTCACCATCGTGGCTGCCGGCACCAGCCTTCCTGAGCTGGCCACGAGCGTGGTGGCGGCGATCAGGAAAGAGTCCGATGTCGCGATCGGGAATATCGTCGGGTCCAATATCTTCAACGTGCTCGGGATTCTCGGACTCACTTCGGCAATGCTTCCGATGGAGGTTGCGGGCATCGGCCTGAGGGACGCCGGGTTTATGCTGGGCTTCGCCGTGCTCATGCTGCCCTTCGCCTTTAGCCAGCGCACCATCTCGCGGACAGAGGGCGTCGTCTTCCTCTCAATCTACGGGGTCTACCTTTACCTTCTCTGGCCGGCTTGAACCGGACCACAGGAGGTGGCGAAGTGCGACAGCACGTAGATGGCGTAGCCCTGCAATCAGGGCGAGAGCACCCGCCACAAAAAAGCCCACGAGTGAATTACTAGCGGGCGGGAAAGAAAGTGAGCCGTCGGGGACTCGTTCCGAGCGGAGCGACAAGACCGGGTGCGGAGCAAACCGGACCACCGAAGGTGAGGGTCCCCCGAATGTGCAATAACCCAAAAAGAAGCCCTCGAGTCGAAAACTTGCGGGCTGGGAAGAAAGTAGGCCGTCGGGGACTCGAACCCCGAACCAATTGATTAAAAGTCAACGTAGGCCATTTTACGGATTCATAAAGTGTTGATATACAACGGCTCGATCTTTCGGAAAATCCAATTTTTCAAAAAAAGTGGCTATAAAAGTGGCTATACAAAATTTGATGTACCTAACGTATTTTAGGTGTTGATTTTCGCTTCTTTTTAATCTCTAAATTCAAGGATTCGTTAAGCCACTTCAGTTGGTTGAATCCCAGCTCTTTCAAAGATCCTATCGTAGTATCATGATGAGCCAGAAGTTCTTGGATGATGAGGTGCTGATGCGAAAAATTGCTAAAGCATCTGTTTAATTTTTTGCCAGTGATGATTTAATGTTCTGTATCTTTGATGGAGGAGGGGTCGTTGCCGGGAGCAATTGTGTCCTTACTGCGAATACGTCCGTCTAGTCCCATAGTTGTCAACTCACCGCCTCCTTGGTTTTTAAGGTTTTGGCGAGCAGCTTGCTCCGCTTCTCGTTGAGTTTTGTGGACCGAAGACGCTCGATCTGAATCGTTCCGCTTGTTCCTCCACCTGCCGTCATCTCCTTTATATACTGATCTATCTTGTGGTTTAGTCATATTTTTACCTTTCCCTATGTATAATCATTAATTGCTGCCAAATTACCGTATTGCTTTATGTATTTCATTAAAATACAAATAAAATTGAAAAATGTATTGTGTAGCGCGACAATAACAAAATGCCTACGAAATCAGAAAATTTGCACCCCGGAATTTACATAAAAGAGTCTCTTTGGCCTGAGAATCTGACAGTGACTGACGCAGCTGAACGTATGCAGGTAGGCCGACCAGCCCTATCCAATCTTCTAAATGGCAATTCATCGCTGTCATTAGAAATGGCCGTTCGCCTGGAAATATTACTTGGGCGCAACGTGGTAACGCATCAGCAGTTATTAAAAATGCAGAGTGAGTTCGACCAAGGACAAATAGAAGATATCAGCTCTTTTACCGGGGTTAGGGCGTACGTAGAGAGTCCATCCTTAATTCGAGCTACGCATCTTGAGGACTGGTTTCGGGCTAGCGTTGATAGACGGAGTAAATTCCCGGCATTTTTGAGGCATCTAGTCTACACAACGGGTATCCAACTTATTAAAGTTGATTTTCCGGCTTACGATGAATCCCAGAGGCATGGGTGGGATGGAGAAATTGAAGCTGGTAAAGCCAATCCCTGGATTCCTGAAGGTTATTCAGGATGGGAATTCGGCACGACCGAGGATTACGAAAAGAAGGTTAATGACGACTACAATAACAGGCTCAAATTAACGGCCAAGGAGAGGAAAAACATCACGTTTGTTTTTGTTACTCCGTTTCGATGGGCAGGAGCTAAGAAATGGGCCGAATCGAAACGCAAAACTAAACAATGGAAAGATGTGCGCGTTTATGATGCAAACGCATTAGAGCAGTGGCTTGAGCAATCCATTGCAACACAGGCTTGGATTGGTGAGCAAATGGGAACTCATTTGCCCGATATCTCTACATTAGAGGACGAGTGGCGAAAGTGGGTTTGCGACACAAAACTTTCCACCGACTTATACTCAGAAGCTGTAGAGATGTGTTCGGGTAAGCTTAGTGAGTGGTTGGAAGAATCACCAGACAAGCCGTTTAGAATTGAAGCAAGGTCAATAGAAGAGGGGTTATCATTTTTATACGCCTTACTCGAATCTATGGGCGATGGATATAATCAAAAAGGTATTGTGGCTCGCTCACCTGAAGCTGTCAGTAAGCTTAAACCTCGAACTTTGGCGAACTTCATTCCAGTTCTATGCAGCTCAGCGGAAAAGGTTATCAGCGACCTGAGCACTAAGCAGCACACTTTTGTTATAGGACAAACTGGAACCACCTCTGCAGTATCTTCTTTCTCTTTAAAGCGTCCCACGCACGAGCCACTAAAGAAGGCCCTAGTAACCGCAGGCATAGATAGCCTTGATGCAGATGATCTCATACGCAAATCAGGCCGTTCACCTACAATTTTGCGCAGATTGCTAACTGAAAATCCTGCAATCAAAGTCCCAAGCTGGGAAGATTCTAAATCAGTAAGCTCCAACCTTCCTATGTTTGCCTTGATTGGAAAATGGAATGCATCATGTGATGCCGACAGAGAAATCTTACGCTATCTATATCAGGCGGATGACTACGACACCATAGAGCAAACGTTCAACCAGATATTATCATTACCCGACAGTCCTTTGTGGAGAGTGTCGAGTAGTTGTGGTGTAGTTTCAAAAATTGACGCTCTATTTGCGGTAAGAGATTCAGTCACAGAAGGCCAGATTAAGAATTTTTTCTTTATCGCAGAGCTTGTTCTATCAGAGGAAGACCCCTCATTAGATTTGCCCGAAGAGGACAGATGGATGGCTGCAGTATATAAAAAAGTAAGGCAGCATTCAGATCCCATCAGAAAGAGCATATGTGACACATTAGTTTTATTATCTGTAGTCGGAGAGGAGTTTTTTGGAGAAAGGCTTAGCCTAAATGTTCAGGGCCAAATTAATCATTTAATATCACGGCTATTAGAACCTTTCGATGAAGCCAAATGGTTAAATCACAATGACCATTTACCCGAGTTTGCCGAAGCCGCACCGGACATGTTCTTAGAAATTCTTGATGAGGACTTAAAGAGTGATAACCCAAAATTATTTTCGATCATGCAACCGGTCAATGGAGGTATCACAGGAGGAAGATGCTACCGGACTGGCTTGCTGTGGGGTCTGGAAGCAATAGCATGGAGACCCGATCGCTTGATTCACGTCACAAAGGTCTTGGCTGAGCTATCTAAGATCGAACTTGATGATAACTGGTTGAATAAGCCGATTAATTCACTCAAAGGAATACTATGTTCTTGGATGCCCCAAACTGCTGCCAAACTGGAAGAACGAACAAAGGTTCTAAAATACTTATGCAAAAAGTATCCACTTATTGGTTGGGAGCTATGCATCGAGCAGTTTACCCCCGGCACTCGAATGGGTGATTATTCCTATCGCCCTCACTGGAGAGAGGATGCTAAGGGTGTTGGTGAACCACTGAAGGATGGAAGAGAACGTATAGAGTTTGAAATTGCTGCCGTTGAGCTAGCATTAAACTGGCCTGTTCACTCAGCGCAAACACTGGGTGATCTGATTGAAAGACTTCAAGTTTTAGGGGATGATTACAGAACAAGAGTCTGGGAGAAAGTTACTGCTTGGATTAGCTCTTCTCCAAGCGAAGAAGGAAAGGCAGAACTTAGAGAGAGAATCCGGAGATACGCGCTTACACGACGGGGAGTTAAACATTTACAGAAAGAGCTCAGAAATGAGGCTAAACATGCATATAAAGCTCTAGAACCTAGGGATTTGCTTATTAAACATAGCTGGCTGTTTAAAGATCATTGGTTGGTTGAAAGTATTGAGGAGATCGAGGAAGAAATTGATTACGATGAGCGAGAAAAGCGGGTTAGGGCCCTTAGAGTTGAAGCTCTTAAAGAGGTGTATCTTGAATTAGGGCAAGATGGTCTAACTAAGCTTATTTCAGATAGCGGGGCCACTTATCTGGTTGGTAGATTATTGCCGGGGGCTATTCTTGATCAACCTACTAGTCTATCCCTGCTTGTTGAGTTAATCCAGAAGCTGGAGACCGACCCTGATTATAAGCAGTGCATACAAGGCATTCTAGAGACTGCTCTGTATTTGGATTGGGAAGATTTCATGCCAGCAGCAATCAACCGGATGAGAGAGTTGCATTTTGATGATTCACTAATCGAAACGTTAATAGGGCTATGCCCATTCAATCCAAAAGCTTGGGGAATTATTGAGGATTTAGGCGATGAAACAAAATGCAAATATTGGAAGAGAGTTAGCCCGTGCTGGGTTGGCGATGATAAAAAGGTCGTGGATAAACTAGTCAAAGAACTACTTAATGTTGGTCGACCAAGTGCCATAATCCAAGTTGTCCATCATCGCTGGGAGCATTTGAGTTCTAGAAACATCCAGAAGACACTCAAATCATATGCCTCGACGAATGAGGAAGCCTCCTACAAGCCTCAAGAGTATGAAATTCTTAGCGCATTAAAGCTACTTCACTCTAGGGCAGATCTAAGCTTAGATGACCTTGCGGCTCTTGAATTCCAGTTTTTAGGAGCCCTCAGGTATAGTGAATACGAATTCCCTAATCTAGGTGAACATATCAGTCGGTCGCCTGAATTCTTTTCACAGGTTATAGCTTTACAATACAAGCGAGCAGAGGGTAAGGCAGATCCAGATGGCTTCTTTCTGCATAAGCTAGATAACCGCGAGGACTTAGCTCACGCAGCATACACATTGCTTGGCAATATAAAGAAAGTTCCAGGCACGATGCCATCAGGGGAAATTCATCAAGAACGTTTACTTGAGTGGATTACGGAAACTCGAAAAATCTGTTCTGATTACGGACGACTTGTTGTAGCCGATCATCATATCGGACGATTGCTAACTCATGCTCCGCATGGCTCTGACGGAGTTTGGCCGTGTGAACCGGTTCGAGAAGTACTGGAAGAGGTAGCTGCCAAGGAAATCGCGGCTGGCATTAAACTTGGATTTATGAACTCAAAGGGTGTTCGTGAAGTCGTTGCTGGGATGAAGGAGGATTGTGAAGAGTCAGAAAAGTTTATGCAGTGGTCTCATGAAATTGCTTTTGAACACCCTTACGTCTCTAAATTACTTAAAGATATAGCGGAAGATTACCTAAGCACTGCAAACTCATGGGAGAAACGTCGGAGGTTAGATGACTTTGAATAGTCTGAAGAAGGCCAACTGTTTAGACATAGACATCTAATGCTTTAGTTCTTTGAAGCCCTCTTAAAGTTTTCTTCTAGTATGTAATCAACCTCGCCCAAGCCTAGCTGGTGCTTGACTGCAATCGCTTGATAAACGTCCATTACCCCAAGTGGAGCGCATGGCTTACGGTTACGCTTCGCATATGGGCCATCCGACTCAGCTAGTAGATGGGGGAGTGGAACAATTTCTAGTATTCTTTTGCCCTTTTGGGTGTCTAACATTGCAGGGTTGATCGAAATGAAATGCCCAGCAGACACTATATCTTCCAAAACTCGGATGCCACCTGAATACCAGTGGAAGCAAGCCCTGCTTATATCATGATGTTGTAGCCCTTCCAAAACTTCTTTCTCCGCCCCTCGACTGTGCAGCGTAATGAACGAGGGTGATTCCCGTAACGCGCTCAATACATAGTCAAAGACCTCTTCCTGCTGTTGATGCGTGGGCGATCCTGCTTTCGAAAAGTCCAATCCTATCTCCCCAATATATTTAGTCTGGCCTGCATATTTCCTAAAGGTTCTCAACTCTGTAGGATTCGAAGTGGCACTGAGCGGATGAAAGCCAAGGGCAGGAAACACATGCTCAGAATTCGCAAGGTGCGGAAGAGCCATTTCATAATGACTTGGAAGGTTTGTCACAGCGATAACTTTAATGTTGGCTGACTCACACTCATTGACAAGGGCTTCAGGGGCCGGGAAGCGGTCGATATGACAATGGGTATCAATCAACATCGGGGGACTCCTCTCAGGATTTGTGGAGTTCCAACTGCATGCATCCAAGCTAGTACCTCTTGTCTCATTCTCTTTACCAGATCCACGTATTCAGGAAGCTTCTCAAATGGCAATCGGCCATTCCCAAGTAGCCTTGCGGCGATCTCACGGTCACTTAGAGGCTTTTTGGCAAAAGCAATAAGAGCTAGCGGATCATCTGGAAGCTCTAAAGGATTGTTGAAGCGCTCAAAACGCCGGCCATAGTTTTGGTTATCCCAGCCATTGACGTGGAGCGAGGCACGTCGGAATAAACATGGTACACATATTCCGCACGATCCCGCAGATCGGTTGTCCCATGAACTCGTATGCCCAAACTTCGAACAAGACCGACTTACGGGATATGCAGATTGGAGAAGTGGCTGGTTCAGGCATCCTGCTACCATCTCTCCTTTTGTCTTAAGTTCGTAGGGATTCGAGACAGGCGTAGTTATACCGACGGCGGCAAACACTTCATTTAGTTTACCTATGAAGTATGGATGCACCGTCCGTGTGCTACAAGATCCACGTCGAGCAGGCGTTAAAGGAAAGTTCAACGCAATTGGACCGTTCTCAGGGATCAATACTGGTGTATTGGCTCCCAAGATTTCTGCATAATAGCAGCCCAGTGCTAAGAATACTAGGGATCGACTACGGAAATTTGTGTCTGAACTGCCACTTGATAATCCCAGTCGATTTTGTGCCAGTTGGAACCGGTTGGGATACTCAGACTGTAGCAGCTCCTTTAAGGAATTCTGATCTTTTTTAGGACCACCGACATCTTTGTCGTAATGCCCGGAGAGCATGACTCTTCCATCTCCATTCGTTTCCAACCAATCAATTGCTCCAATAAGGGAATCCAATCCTCCGGAAAAGAGACAAACGGCATCTCCCGTTGGAAGTGTAAATCGAGTCCGACGGCGCCGAGGCTTCCTTTGAATCAATCGCATCGGAGTCTGTGAAAAAGAAATATCCCATTTGTCCCCGGTCAGAAATTCCACACATTCTTCCAGTAGTTTCGAGGCAGACGACCAATGAACAAGGTTATGTATGGGAATCTCAATTGAAATATCCCTAGACCACCGATCATCCTGAAGTTTTCTGGAAACAGCTTTATCAGCAGCATAGATACAGGAAGCAATAGTAAGGAAGTCTTGAGCAAGGTCGGGGGTAGACCGAGAAACTTTTAATATAGATGTTCCATCGACATCCATGACAGCTGTTTTCGCTCCTCCATTGATATCCAGGAACATCCCGGCGCATTCTTTCTTACGGTTGGGATTTGCATCCACTTTTACTGTAATCTCGGTTCGCATCACTCATCCCCTCCAAATAGATCCAACGTATCGGAAACGATACCATCGACTACGTCCGCTCCTTCTTGGCCGTTCCAAGCGACGGATGATAGGTTACGCGTAGATTCAAAATCGGAAACTCTCGCATCAATATAGTCACGTATTTGCCCACACATACTTTCGGCTGCCTCAAACCCGTGAGTATTAAGGACACCCTGATAGCCTACCGACTTAAACACTTGGTAGATATAGTGCCCCATTAGCTCATGAAGCACTCCATTGATGTCAGAGGACGCCTCTTCAAAATTCGCACTTAAGTCCTCAAAGGAATCCTGGCCTTCGGACCACTCCATCATCATGTCGATCAAAGCATCCCGCAGGATGTTGTCGTCAATTAAGCTAGCTGGTTCGTAAAGAATATCCGCCAGTTCTAGCGCTATCTCGTATGGGCTTTTATCTGATAGATCCGTAAGTCCGTGATCCGCTAACGCTTGTTCAAAGCCCTTCTGTTGGACCTCGGAAAGGAAGCTTCCGACACCTCGCGCAACATTGCGAATGGATCCACCTGAAGCACGGGTCGATCGTCCTACACCGGTTCCACCTCTTGACCCGCCGCCGCCAGATCCACCGGCACCACCGGATCCACCACCACCTGATGGGCTACCAAAGCCCAAAGAAGACTCTTTCGCCATCTGGCTGACCAAGGTGGAGATTAATGATGCAGCCTTTTCGGGCGTAACAAAGCCTTCACCGCCTGCCTGTGTTACCTGCTTCTTCGCGTCTTTCCAATTAGGTGATGCGCTATAGTTGGTTGAGGTTCCCATAATTACTTAATAGCTTTAGCGAAGGATTGTTCGAATTTGCTCTTATCTGAATGGCATTGAGCAGCGAATGTTTTAGCCCACTTCCCCAGAGGCGTTCTTTTCTTTGATTCAGTTGCAAGCGTAACCCCTAAGGCTGGAGATAAATCGTTCTTTGGAAGACGCTCGATGAGTGCAGCAAAAGATGGAGTATAATCCGGGTTTGTCTCAACGATGCCGATCAATGCCTTGAATGCTTGCATCTCTCCTGGCCGTTGCTGAGCATGATTTACCAGGAGGTTAAACAATATTTCCAGCTCATCAGATTGCAGTTTAGCAATTTGCTTCCGGCCTTCAGTGTCACCAAGTTTACTAAGTAGCAACTTAAGGGTGCTCCTGACGACCGTCGGAACCATTACAGTTGAACTCATTGTTGACCGGAGGCGGTCTCGAGACACCCACATGTAATTCCTAAGATCTACGTCCTTAAGCTTCGGTTCGTATGATAGCCACCCAACATACGGTTTCCATTCTGGAGGAAGGTCTTCCATTTTTCCGCTCTTTGTTACTATCTCTTCATAGTCAGCGACAAACGGCACAGTTCCACTCTCGCCATTCATGCCTTTGAAGAGTGATTGAAATAACTTCGGAGCGGCATATTCAAGAAGCATTAGCTTTACCAAAACTTCATCCACAACATCTTCAAGCTTCGCTACCTCAGCCAACTTTCTTCTTAGGAAGAACGCATTCAAAAATCGCTTAACTTGGCGAGGGTTCCCTTGTAAAACGTCTGTAATCTGTTCCGCGATTCGTGAGCCAATTTGCATGGATTCTGCGAGCTCCGGCGAGCAATCACCTCCCATAATTTCCAAGACTTGAGTCTGTGCGAAAGCCTGATGCCTATCTGTGGCTCGTTGATTTTCTGAAGCCTCCAATACCTGTGAAAACCGCTTCTCAGGCATGTGCCTCTTACAAAAAAGAAGCGTTAAGTAAGTCTCAATCTCTGATGGGGACAGCTTGGGCAGACTATATGGAATCTGTATAAGTTTCTCTAGGTAATCTTCGACGAGGCGTTCACTTCCATCGGTCGAATCAAAATCCAATTTTGGCAGTGTCTCACGATATCGCCATGCCACGGCTTGACTAATAATACGGCGATCTGCTCCTATCACGAATGCAGTATTCGGTACATTTAAAAACAGTTTAATGGCTTCAAGGTTTTCAATGATGCGCTCGGGTGAGCAACGATCCAGATCATCAATGATAACAACCAATGTTTGAATATCACTTGATTCAAGCATCTCGGAAAAATCATCCCGAAACTGCCTAATATCGGATAGAACCTCGTCTGCCTCAGGCTCTCCCTCGCCGGAGGTGGATTCTTTAGCAGCGTCCAAAGCTTTATCACCTGCTCCTCTGAATGCACCACTCATAATAGCAGGAGCTGCTGCTAAACCAAACCCGCCAGTCGCAGCGGCAACTCCGCCTGCGACAGCACCCGAAAGCAGAATCTTCGCCCCTCGCATGTAATCCACGCGCTTGAGAAGCTTCACTGCACTCTCTTTAAGCTGAGATCCGAATGTTTCATGGTCCCGAAGCGAAGTCAGAATAGAGCTAAGCAATGCTGCTTTTGCATCGTCATAGCCTTCAAAGAGCCAGCCGTTGAAATATAAAGTAGCTATCCCATTTTCCTTTTCTTGCGCTTCTAAATCAGCATTCAGCATTTGCATGATGCTTGATTTTCCTCCGCCCCAATCACCAAAGACACCTATCGTCACTGGAAGGACAGTGGAATCGAGGATTAATTCACGAATCAAATCCGAGTGAATGCGGAATCCGAAGAGATCTTCTGCTGTTTCATTATCTGACCACATGATGCATATACTTTCTATCTCTACTCTTATCCCACATAGAACCCTTCACTTTTCGCCCGTTCCTCTGCTTTGACTAAAATGGCGGCCTGCTTGTCAGATGGAATTTTACGGGGAATCGAGCAGGCTGTGTTCAGAATACCCATCTCTTTGGGGCTCAGCTTCCGGTTGGCATGATTCCATTCACGGAGTTGCTCCCAGTGTGCCGCGCCTTTTTCGACGACGTAGGTCTGGGCGTGAATGGAATCCTGGATGACCTGAGTGCGGGTGCCTTCTTTTTCCCGCTCTTTGCTTTGTTCGTGGCCGATCAAGAAAGCTTTGACCTCAGGATACAGAGTAATGGAGGTTTCTCTGATCTTGTCCCAGCACAGTTCCTTTTTCGCCCACTCACTGACATTAGAGGTGGTGCCTTCAGGCGGGTTGTTGAGCATTTCATTCACTGTCTCGGCAATATCCCCAAGTTGATTCTGAATGGCATCCGGGAGTTTTTGTTTCTCCCAGACGGCAAGGAAATCGATGTGAAGCCCTGTTTCCCTTACCATAGAGGCAAACTTTGCAAGGGTGTAGGTGACAATATTGGCCTTGTATCCCCCATACCAAGGCATGCGGAACACTAGTCGGTCGAGGTCTTTAAAGAAGATGGCTTTGGCAATCGCCTGCTTGAACCAGATCTCGTTGAATTCACGACCATCATGCTTATCCCAGACCTTCGAGATTCGCCCCACCAGCCCTTTCGTTCTGGGCGTGCCTGAGAAGGCCTTTTGTGCACCCAAACTGACTTCATGGGGTGCTTCGTCGAAGGACACGATAAATTTGGCCAGGTCGGTTTTGGTGAACATCTGCTTGCGAGGATTCTGGGCCAGAAATTTTTTCTTCTCCGCCGGGGTCATGTTCGCCTGCTGGTTGGCGTATTGACCTCTTGCACGTTCGTAGAACCAATGAGTTTGCTGCACGGCTCCTTCAGGCGAGGGGGCCCAGAGGCGGCGTGAAAACTCCTCAATGCGAAGGTGGAAGGGGTGGTTCGAGAAGAAGTCAGCAGCATTCACCCGGTTCTGTGTATTGGAATACTCGGATATCCTCGGAACCACATCCTCAACAAGCTCTGGTTCAATGACCGACAGCTTAATCTGGACATAGACTTTACTCAGGTCGGCCTTCTCTTTCTTGTTTGCTGTAAAAATTGAGGCGGTGGTCTGGCCGCCATTGACCACCTGCAAGTTCTTCACTTTCAGTAGTCGGGTATTCTCTGGATCGGTTTCGACCGCTTCGGCTGTGGCGGAGAGTCCGTTGTTATAGGAGAAGAACATGCTGGGTTCGTTCACAATCGTGTTACGAATGCCCTTGTTGATCTTGCCACGGAATTGGAGGAATGTCCGAACATTCTGCTCAAGAAGGCGTTCTCCATAGTCACGGTAGAGGTCTGAAAGAATCTGCCCCGGCATGACCAGAAGGTAAGACTTCAGGGAGTCTTCACCCGTGTAAGCAGGAAGACAGGGCACGCCTTCCCCGTTCACTGCCGTAAAGTCGATTTCGATGTCCTCGCGAGACTTGCCCGAGGTTTCGCTCCGGAAAATCCGTCCAAAGTCCCAGACCTCATAGGACGTATTGATTCCACCGGCTTTATCTGTTGGCAGTTCAGCGACCCTGGTGCTCAGTTGAGCGTTGGAGACCACGATGAGGTTTATCTTCTCTATTTCCGCTTTTGACTCCTGGATCATCCATGCCAGCGATGCAACGGGATCGGATTCTTCCAACGAAGCACTGAATTTGGGTTTGAGAGCGGCGTCGAAAAAATTTCGCAATCTCTTGAAGGCATTCCCCAAATCGGTGTTCGTCAACGACTCCAGCTTGTTGCCGTCCCGAAAGTCTCGAAGAATAAGCGTCAGGCAGGATAACTCGTCGTCGTAAGACCATGCATCGACAGCCTGTCCTCTGGAGGTGATTTTGTGCTCGGTCAGATCATAACCGGAGATGATTCCCTCGTCTTCAAGCAGGCTGCACATGTGTTCAAGAAATATTGAGCGCGTAAAATTCGTTTCCGCGCCGGCACGGGCATGGATATCTTGGGTGAAGTCTGCAAAAAAATCTTCAGCTTTCATTATTTTCCTCCCACCAGTCGGGTGTGGCTGCGAACGAAGAGCAGCTTTCTAGTCTCAGAGTGAACGAAAGGCGCTCGATACCATCCGGGATCGAAGCCATTTCGATTCTGGGGAAGCCATCAACGATTTCATAGCATTTGAGTGCGATCCGCATGAAAAACTGCTCATCATACTCTTCGCGTGTCGTGTAACCTGCCATAAACAGAAGATCTTCGAAGCGCTCGCGTGTATTTTCCGATTCGGCCTGGAGGTTGGAACGGATTACTGCCACGAGTCCATTCAAAGTAAAAGCTTCGGGATCGCCCGGATCAGCACTGGCAATGGTATAAACTGCGAGAAATCCTCTAGGCAATTGCGGGACCAGTTGTTCTGCTGAAGTAACTCTCACTGAGGGCTTGGAGCCTCCCGACTGGCATTTCACCTCTACCGCTGTGTCATGCACAGCAAAATCCTGAGGGGCATCCTCCGGGCCTTTCCAGAAGCTGACCGCATCCGACCAGGAAAAAGACTTGGCGACCTTGTCTGTCAGGAAAAGCAGCTCACCGATGAGCCCTTTAATAGCTTCATTCGAAAGTATGCCCGAGCGCTCGCGCTTGAGGAATTCCTGCCAGCGTGAAAGACGCCGAAGGAAGATCACGCTGCCGTGCTCATCCTTGTCTATACTGGAAGTGGCCCGCACAAGGTCTTCACAGAGTGAGTGGAAAAGTTCCCAGTTAACCGTGTCGTTCAGGATGAGAACGAGTTTGGTGTCGGACGCGCTGAAAGCCACTACGACTGATATTCCAGCGAGCTTTGGCAGCGACTTTCGGTCAGGAATCATACCGGGTGGACTTTCGTAAATAAACAGGTATCTGCCCTGTGTATCACGCCCCCAGTAGAGGCGGAGAGGGTGGGATTCGCCGACAAGTCTGACATTAAAGTCGATGTCGGGTTTCTCGATTTCGTGCCAGGGGTTCTTCATAGCGAATTTTCTTCCTCCTCATCAAGAGTGTCTCCGTAGGCGTTCTTCCAGTAGGGAATGTTAACGATATACTCCACCAGTTTCTGGGGGCGACGTGAGTCCGCTGATCCGGGAAAGCTCAAACCGTAGCCAACAACAAAATCCTTCTCAATACCTTCGACCCGCAGGGGGTGAATAATCAGCAGTGGCTTCTTTCCCGGAGCTTCGCGGTATAGGCGCGGATTGATCGTTTTTCCCTTATTGGCGTTCTTGATCGCTTCGATCTCTTCCGCGGGCAGACCTGCAGTCTCGTCGATGGATTCACCCATTCGCGCCTTCTTTTTGAATGACACGAAAGTCTTTTCTAGTTGAGCCATTTTTTCTGAACGATAAGCTCCAGTTCCGGTCAGGCCATTTCCAAAGGGCAGTTTGCCATCATCCGGTTTAGGAGCGAGGGTTCTGAGCAAAACATAGCCATGCGGATATTCGCTCTGCAAGGAATTCAACTGCTCGATCAATGGTTTGGGGTAGAAGGTATAGAACGATTCCGGGTGGTTGTTGAAGTTTTCAATGTAGCTGGCTAGTTGATCCAGATTGACCCCAGACCATAAGTGTCCGATCGGGGTGCGTTCGTATGTGATGTCGCCATCTCCCTGCATCGAGGTGATGAACGAATCTGTGAGTTTAATGTTTTCCTCTATTATCTCTTCATTCGAGGCGAGGGCGGTTGTTTCAATCAAACGGCCATCCAATGAAATCTTATGAGGGACTTGAATGCCTTTCCTCATCTTGTTACGGGCGGTAACTATGAGTGCCGTCGGATGGCTCCTGACTCGAAGGCCGAAGTCCACGGGTGTAAGTTTGAGCTTCTCCATCGCCCGGAAGTCTTCTCGGAGCTCTTCGGTAGCCTCTGCGATATGGCTATACCAGGATTCGGCCTGACCTGTCATGAAGATGCGGCAGAGGTCGGCGTATCCATCCCGATAGCCAAACCAGCGCCCCATCTGCATCAAGGTGTCATACATGACGGAATTTCTCAGGAAATAGCTGACAAGCAGTCCCTCGAGGGTAAGACCCCGGGACAGCCCGAGTCCGCCAACCGCGATTACAGTTCTGCCATCAGGATAGTCAGTCGAGCTGTAGTCCAGGACGTCCTGCGAAGCACTGTTCACACTGATCACTCTGGCTGGATCAATTGAATCTTTCAGTGCGCCCTGGATGTCCTCCCAGGAAAAACCGGAGTCTTCGAATTCCAACTCCCATGTCTGGTGAAGATGTCGGATTTCCTCGTTTCTGATTGCTTCTTCTGTTGGTAGTGAGGCGTAGTTGCCGATTGCACTGCGGAGGGCTTTGACTCGTTCGAGTATTAATCCCTTCAGTTCGTCTTGTACTCGGGTGAAACGGCTGGCGTTTACCATCATGGAGTGGTGCTTCCCGTGTTGGCCCCGGAGGAGACGGACTGCTTTGGCGATAAAAAAGCATTCGATCGCTCTATGAAGAGAATCTGGAAGGATCTCAGGCGTGAAATCTATCTTATGCTTTATATGAAGGACATCCTCGTTGTCGTCGATTTCACGAATGCAATCCAGATCTCCCTCGCTTCTGAAAATTCGATGAGGCCCCACGTAGTTGTCGGGAGGGTCGAGGCTGAGGATGAAATCGCGAGGAAACAGATCTTTGTAAAGATCACCATTCTTCATTTCATCTTCGCTGTCGGGGTCGATGAAGATATTTGCGAAGGGTGTCGCAGTGTAGCCGACAAATGAACTTTTATCGAATATCGAGAGCAGGTCGCGGATCGCCCGGTTGATGGCGGTTGGACTTTTGTCGTCTTTATTGGTGTTGATCGAGGCATGATCAGCTTCGTCATCAATCAGTAGCATCGACTTGTCCCGCAGGTTGTGCCGATTATGCTCCAGCAGCCACTTATGCAGATTCTCCAGGGTCGATTTGTTTTTTTTCAGGACAAAAAGCACGGGTTCATTTACGGCATCAAGCTTCATGCCAAAGCTGTTTGCAGTCTGCTTTTTAAAGTCCTCGACGCTGGTCGTGAAGTAAATGGGCGTGCGGGATTTATCAAAACGAGATGCCCCGACGTGGTCCTTTAGCCGTGTACAATACCCCATAAAGTCGGTGTCCAATCGTTCCTGGGTTTGGTTGCGGAGAGAATTGAGAAGGCCCGCCAGCACGATAATAACCTGATAACCGGCATCCGCAGCTTTGCAGACTACTCCCGCATAGTTCGCCGTCTTACCTGACTGGACATGACCGACAACGAGACCCCTGCGTGCCCAGCCCCCCTCTTTTGCGGGATCCTCCAGCCGATCTAAAATTTTATCCGTGATTTCATCAAGACTTCTGACGACCTTCGGTGGAAAGCTTTTCGTTGTGAGGAGATGCTTGCGATAGCGCTCCCAGTAATACCATTCAATATCGCCCTGACGTTGCTCAAGCCATGGCTTATAGTCTTCAGACTCAAAGAGTGCGCCGATCTCCATTCGGTAGACAAACTGCGACTTTATGTGACGCAGAACTTCTTCGAGCTCGGCTTCGGTATATTCAATCCCATCGACAATTTGAAGATGCAAGGCGTTTGCTTTCGTGTATTTGACGATCGCTTCCTCGTCGGGGGAGGCGTGTTTCTGCAGGTCGAGCATGACCCGGTCGATGAGCATGGACGCTTTATTCATCTTGGAATTCCTCTGTTACTAATCCTTCTATAATCGACGCGGAGGCTCCGGGAATCTCTGTAGCCAGCAATTTGGCCCTTATTTCTTCGACGGGGAGTCCGCAGTTTCGAAATGCCTGTATCAGCTCCCGACATAGTTCCACTGCCGCAGATTCCTCCAGTTCGCCGAGTGAAATTTCTAATTCGTCATTGGCCTTATCCGTGTAAAAGACATCCGTTGGAAAACTCTGAGCGATAACATTAAATACCCTTTCGATTCGACTTCTCGTATTTGGTGGAAGTGCTTCGAGTGGATCGTTCAGGAGGGGATGATTCAGGTTTATCGAATAGCTGATTTTTCCCTCGCTGATCTCACGGTTCCAGATAGGAACCACATTGCGATTGATGATCTTGGCGGCCTTTCTTTTGTAGACCTGCTTCCCTGCGCCGGAGATTCGTTGGATGATGTTCTTCAACTGCTTCCTGACAATCTCGGGAGGAGTAACCTGCGACTTGTCCACATTGATTGCCCAGATGTGGTCGAGGCTGTTCGGAATGTCGATGCGCACGCGAATCAGCTTGTTCAGTTCTTCCTTCTTCATGAGGCGAAACCATGTTGCCTTCACGATGAGTCGACGATTGCGGTAAACGTAAAACCCTTGATTCTGTAGATAACCGCCTTCGCCGGCATATCGGTCGTATTCTGCTCGGCTGACCTTGTTCTGATGGGGAAGAACATAAGGCTGCACTTCGATCGGTTGACCGTTTACAGTAACTTTCTCGACTGGTAATTCCTGACGAGCAGGGATGTTTGGACCAAATGGATTGAAAGCGGTCAGTTGGGAGTTGTTGAAGTCGATACGCACTGGCTTCTGTCCCGGGGCAGGGGAAATGAACCGGTGGAATACGGTTTCAAGGTGCTCTCGGGTCTGATTCATCATTTCACTGAATTTTCTCTCGCTGTCGATGCGCTCCGTGCCTGCCAGCATTGCATCCATACTCCGCCAGATAACAGCAGTGCCAGAGCTTAGGTCTTCGAGGAAGTCAGCGCAAAGTTGTGAAAGCAGCTTGTCGTCCCGTTGTTCTTGGGCACTCAATACTTTCAACATCCAGTCGTCAGATTCAGCGGCTGCCAGATAATCGAGGTCCCATTCGCATGCAGAGATGGAAGAATCGTATTTAGAGCAGACTGTCAGTCGACGGCATTGAGATATGGAAGCGGTCTTCAGGCCTAAACCGAACCGGCCAAGGTCGTGCTTCTCCCGCTCAAGGAGCGGCGACTGGGTTCCGAAGCGCATGGCCTCTCTCAGCCTTTCCTCACTCATGCCGCAGCCATTGTCCATCACGGCGACCCAAGGCTTACCATCAGACCACAGAAAGCGGACGGAAACATTTGAAGCTCCTGCGCTGATGCTGTTGTCGATAATATCGGCTAGTGCCGTTTCTACGGTATAACCAATGCTTCTCAGTGACTCGACCAGCGCTGCAGGGGAGGGTGATAACGAGATCACCTTTGTTTTTCCGATGCTGGGGGCGGTAGAGTCCATGATTAAATTTACGTTATGGAATCAATCAGTTTTGAGACGACCCCTGCAATCTTATATGCGAGGAGAGGAGGCACTGCATTGCCGACCTGATGATACTGCGAGGTTCTGGTCCCCTCAAAAAAATAGTTGTCCGGGAAGGTTTGGAGCCGCGCTGCTTCACGAACAGTCAGGCTTCGGTACTGCCTTGGGTCATAATGGATAAAGTAATGCCCGTCTTTGGAGATGTGCGATGTTATGGTAGAGGAGGGCCGATTTGCGACCTGGACGCGAAAGCGGTCGCCAAATTTCTGACCTCTAATTGCTTCTTTGACATTGGCATGGTTGGGTAAGAGTGCCTTAGGAAAGTCTCGGAGCTGCGGAGATGCACCAGTTTGTTCGGCATAACAGGAGGCGAATGCATATCGCCAGAGATCTTCCTTGATGTGGCTGCGGGTTTCGTGGTTGCAGACCCCATTCAGCTTTGGGTCTCCAAACCACCAGTCATCCAGAGGCTCCTCAAGGGACTTATAGCGGCTACCACGATCCTCTCTGCGTCGTGCATTTTTGATCGCACGTTCTAGCCGGTGAATAACTTCAAAGTCGAAGAAATCACCACTGGCTCCTCTGGAGAGTGATACATCAAGTAATTCCGCAAGGGCATCGTAGGCTCGCATGCCGTTCTGCTTGGTGACCCCGGGCGTTAATTTTGGCAGGTCGGAGATGGTTTCCTCAACAGTTCTCTGCCCGCACGGTTTAAGGAGAGGGATTTTTCCACAATCGAGATCATCACGTATGCCGAGCAAGATAACCCTGTGTCTTGCTTGCGGTATTCCGTATTGTTCCGAGTGTATGATGAAATCACTGGGCTCCTGTTCGAGTGGATTCCCATCTGACGGTACTGTCAGAGAATAGATGCGATACTTGTATCTGCGTCTCTTACCCGGAAAAACTTCGGCGGGATTGCTCAGGTCTTTAAGGATTTTTGGGAAGATCCGCTCTCCGTTGTGTTTTGCTGACAGGATGCCACGGACATTCTCCATGACAAACACACTTGGCCAATGTTTTCCTATGATTGCCAAATATTCTCTGTAAAGCTGATGTCGGGGATCTCCATCAAACGTGGCCAAGCGACGCCGGTTGAACACCTCTTCGGTCTCGTCTGGTTCGCGCTTGATGCCCCCGAGGATCTTGGAACGCCCCACCAGAGAGTATGCCTGGCAGGGTGGCCCGCCGATTAAAACCCAGTGGTCCGTGCAGCGAAGCTTTCTTTGTATCAGTTTATTCGGGTCCTGCTTACCTAAGGTGAGAAGTTGTGCCTCCTCTTCTGCGGCTTTTGCTTGAGCAGGAAATGCCCCATAGAGTTCATCTTTCAAAATTTCACCTCTGAGATACTGATAATATTCGTCCGGTGCTTTTCCTTCTTCGAATTGCCTGAAAAATGCCCTGAGGGTCAGTGTCTTGTGAGCGCTGGGGTCTTTTTCGATGGAAAGTCCAATCTTGAAACGCTTGCCCCCCTCCAGGGGATAACGCGAAAATCCTTCCCCCAAGCCTCCTGGGCCAGCAAACAGGTCGATCACCGGAATAGTTGAGGTCTTCTTTGCCATGGTGCTAGAGAGCCCTCCCGCTTTCAACGCATTCATTCGTGTGTTTCTGCGCCATATCTTTAAAGCGCTCTAAAACGTGCTCTGTGTCTCTTTTCAGTTGACATTCCCAAACTACGAACGGCTGCCAGCCTGCTTCTTTCAGCAGGGTAACGACCTCTCTGTCGCGCTGAACGTTCTTTCTGAATTTCTCCTTCCAGAATTCGACACGCGATTTTGGCATATAGGCATATTTGCAGTCCTCATGCCTGTGCCAGAAGCAGCCATGTACAAGGACGGCGATTTTGAATCGTGGCAGAACAAGGTCTGGTTTGCCCGGGAGAGAGCGATTCAGGGGACCATTCACAGTAAATCTGAAACCTGCGCGATGAAGCAGGGAACGTACGGCCTGCTCGGGGCGTGTGTTTTTTGATCGGATTCGCCTCATATTCCATGAACGGCGAGCTCTTGACAGGGTATCAGTCACCACGCTCTCCCTCCTCCAGGTCGCTTTCTGCAAGCTTTCCTTCTTTCACCTTCTGCTCGCAAAACCGGTTGAATTGGGCAAGTGCGAGCCGTGACGGAGATGCTTTTCCGTTCTCCCACCTGTTTACAGTGGCGAAACTGACGCCTAATTCGCGTGCGATATCCTCCTGGCTCAAGGCGAGTCGTAGTCTCACAGATTTAAGCAGATCAGAAAATGTGTGTTCAGTAGGCAAAGTATCATCACATATAGCGGATGTTATATAGTCTGCAAGCGTTAGTTGCCTGAAATATTTGAAGCGCCTCTCTTTAAGGCTGCCCGGGAGTAAAATATAAGGTGCTTCCAGCGGAGGCTATCATCTACCTTCATCAGCGATGAATGAGGCGTATCAGAAGACACTGCAGATTGTTCAGGGTTTGTCCCACAACCATTGCCCCGAACCTCCAGCCTCTTCGCGACTTCAAACCAGCAACAGGCAACTCCTCAGGGTTGTAACAATGGGTGAGACATCCCCCTTGGAAGGCGTACTTGCAAAGTTGCCGGTTCTCAGGGGAGTTTATATCTCCGGTTCATTGTTAGGCCTGGAGCGCTTACTTTTATCGAGTTCTGCAGCGATCTCTGATTTTCGAGATTCAAAGTCTTTCACCCGTATGGATAGGTACTGCTCGAAGCCATCATCTCTGCTTATGAGGTCGCGTTCAATTGGCGTCGGTTTATAATGCTTCATCCACTCAGCGAAAAGCGGATCTGTCAGTGTCAGTGGCACTTGGGATTCTGGGTGACCTTTAGGAATTTCGGGTTGAGGCGGAATTTCTTCAGTTCGGGCTTCTCAGGTGAGGTACAATAGAAGGATTCGTGAGTTCCATTTGGCCTGTGGTTGTCTCCGGAAGCTCAACTCTGTCATCGTTACAAATTGGGCGGGTCGAGGGTTCTTCCGCTACTGATTTTGTATTCGTTGATACCCCGAAGAAGCTTGAAGCGTAGCAGTATAGAGTTTTGGTGAATCCCTGCACATATCTTGGAAAGATGGTCGGTCGGGCGTGCGTCCATACTTTTGAGAAAAAAAGGGGATGAAATGAATAAAGACTGGGAGAAATTTTATAATAATAACTATGCGATAAAAATAGATCCCGATGTTTTTCGGCTAGTGGTGTTCCACCGAGCCATGGATTTTTTTGTGCAAGCGCAAATCGGAATTGATGGGGAGGGAGATCAGCGAGCTTGGATTTTTATCCAACTACCCCAGTTGGCCGGATTTTTCCCAAAGGAGATTCCGCCTCCTGAAATAGAGAAGCTGAATCCTTTAGTTCGGGATGAGACCGTGCAGGCCCGAGAAGCCTTTGCTAGGAAGCACTACATGCCAAGGGTGTGGCCGTTGAAAGGAGAAGATGCGGTCACTGCTTTTAAGATCGAATGTACGGTTCAGACAGGTCGGACAATTTGGCCTGATCTAGATTTGAATTTATTGCAAAAGGCTTACCGTGCTAAGGAAAAACGTGAAAAGGATATGTTGAGTAGGAATGTTGAAAATAACGAGCTTCCCCAGCATACAATGCGATATATGCTCTGTGCGATGTGGGACGGCTATTATTCTCACATGGATTCCAGAGACCAAATTGCGGATTCATTTCCCAAGCATCAATTATCGGTGACGACTGAATCCGTAAATACGGCCATCCATCAACTCGGACTGCCTAAAGGCCCAGGTCCATTCCGCGTCAACGCGAAATGCGTTTCTTAATAAACGTGTGCACGTTTGTTAAGATATGAAGGTGATTTCAATTCTGCTCCAATGTGGGAGCTATGACAGAAATCAAATACAACGAGGACTCAAAGTCCCGAATCCAAAATAATAACAAAGAAGCATCAGCTTCTTTTTCTAAAACAGCAGCGAACGCTGCGCTTAACGAAAACCAAAAGCCAGCAAACACGGAAGGACCACAAGGTGTCCTTACTCGTGTGCTGGCTGGGGAGGGGGGCGCCCCCTCCTCAGACTCCACCCCGGGGCAACAAACGTTGCCTAATTCGCCTGCGGCGGCATCCCCAAAGGAGGCTCCACTAGGAACACAGTCCGGTCCGCAAAGTGAGCCACGGGCAGAGTCAGCCGGGAAGCCACAAAGTTCCCCTCTTTCAAAAGCTGGAGAGGAGAAACCCAAAGACGCGTCGGCCCATGGCGGCACACGGTCGGGGCCACCAAGTGGGCCCAGCACCGCAGCCAAAACAGAAGCCGCTTCGGGTGAGCGGCCAAAGTCGGAGTCGACTCCCGGCTCCACATCTGTGGCTCCGAGCGAGCCCACAAACGTTCCGACTGCATCAAAAGCTGAGAAAACCAAGGAAGAGCGCCCGGAGCCACAAAAGGGTACGCCGGTGAAGGCACAAAGTGCCGCTCCTCTAAAGGATGGGGAGGGGGAACCCAAAGACAAGTCGGCCTCAAGTGGCATACAGTCCGGTCCACCAGCTGGCCCCAACGCTACAGCCAAATCAGAAGGTTCTGGAAGTGAGGCATCAAAGTCGGAGGCCACTCCCGGGGCATCATCGAGGAGCCCTGCCGAGGCCACAAAGGTTTTGGATACACCAAAAACTGAGGAAACCAAAAGTGAGCAACATGGGCCACGGACGGAGTCGCCGGTGAAGCCACAAAGCGCTGCTATTCTGCAAGCTGGAGGAGAGGAACCCAAAGACGGGCCTTCACAAGGTGGTCCAATATCCGGTTCACCAGGTGGCCCCGGCGCTAAAGAGAAGTCAGAAGTCTCTGGCGGTGAAAAGTCAAAGCCGGAGACTTCTCCTAGGGTGCAATCGAGGGACCCTTTCGAACACACAAAGGTTTCGGCGGCTTCAAAAACTGAAGTTCAGCAAGAAGTAAAAGGAGAAGGTCACGAGTCACAGGGGAAGCCACAAAAGAGTTCTTCTGGAGAAGTTGATGAGGTGGAAGCAAAAACCACGCCGACTCCTGATGAAAAAGAGTCAACGCCAGAAACTGGTCCCGATGATGGTGTTGAATCAAAACCTCAGGAAAAGAAGCCTCGGAGGTCCATGCCCAGAAAAGAGAAGCGGACCGAAACACTGAAGTTTCGGGCGACTCCATGTGAGCGAGATGAGATCATCGACAATATACCTGACGGGTTAGAATTCTCTGATTGGGCAAGAACCGTATTAATCGGGAAGAATGCAAAAACGAAATCCGAAAAGGCTCACCGAAGAAGGCTCATTGGAGAGCTTGGGCGGATTGGTAATAATCTCAATCAGATCGCAAAAAAGATAAATACTGAAGGATTACCCGGCGACCCAGAGCGTGCTTTAGAATTGGTATCAGAATTACACGCGATCTATGTCGAGCTTCAAAGCCTGAAAGGGGGCGACGATGCTGCATAAAATTATTTGCCATGGTATAAATACCAACCCTTTCGATTACTTGATTAACCAAGAACGTGCTGTTCCCGCGAGAGTTATTCTCGGCGATGAGGCGATGGTGCAGGAGTCGATCAATACCTGCCCTCATTCGAGAAAATACACATCATTAGTCTTATCATTCGAAGAAGAAGTCAGTGAAGTTTCCAAGCTCGAAATCATCAAGAGTTACGAGGAAATCGCGTACGCCGGAATCGACGATTCGGATATAATGAGGATTTGGATCGAACACCGCGACAAGGCGCGAACGGAACTCCACTGCGTTGTTTCAAATCAACACAGGTCAGGACGAAGATGGCAACACTACCTCCATTGAAAGGATCAATTTCTATTCAAAAACTGGCAAGAATTAGTCAATCTCCTCTACGGGTTTAGTTCTGTCGACGACCCCGAGCGAGAGCGACTTGAAAGCACGCCGAGTAATAAACTGCCCCATGACCGAAAGGCCGAATATGCTGAAATCGACGCAAAAGTGTGTAGCGCTTTGCTCTCACGCACTGAAAACACCCGCGAAGATATCGTAGAATTACTCAGGCGCGAGGGCTTTGAAGTCAGGCCGCATCAGTCTGACATCGGGGTAAGGCCTTCTGGATCATCTAGAAAGTTTCTGCGCCTGAAAGGTCGAAAATACCGACCAGGATTTAACTACGACGAATTCCTGAAGGGATTCAAAGACAGAAAAGAAAGACATTTGGATATTAAACAACGGCAGGAAGAACTAACCAAACTACTCAATGAAAACCTGACTTATCGAAAACGACAAAACTCAAAAATACTTAATCGAGATAATATAAATACAGATTCAATACATCATGAAAGTGCCGAAGGAAATAGAGAATCTCTACGAGGGAGCCTTGAAGGGGTTGATCGAACCGCTCAAGAGGGAGGTCGACCAATTGAAATTAGAAAAACAACACAGCGATCCGGGGCTAGAGGCGAGAGTGATCAATCTGGAGTTGATTGTCGAAAGCATGAAGTCCCTGAAACAAGAGGTGGAGTCAGTTATTTCAATCTTATCAGAATCCAACTCGCCGCCATCCAAAAAAGACTTCTTTCTCGTCGTCGATCACAGGACGAAAAAACATTGGCAAATCCCAAGCGGATCGTGCGATTTCTGCGAATACGATCACGAAAAGTGCTTGCTCGTATTTACCACCGAAACGGCCCTGATCGAAGTAAAACTCACCTTCGACAACCCAAGCTTTGAGAAAGTTAGCCGAGAGTATCAAGAGAGATGGTTTGCAATCATTGAAGCCATAAAATCGAGCCGCCCTACGGAGCTTGGTAATTTATTTAAAACTAAAGGCCTACAAGCTGAGGTAAATAAAACGACCTTCTCTGATTTGCTCAGCTGAGTGGAGTGGCGGGAGCTATACAACTAGGGTCGAACTGAATTTTTACATGAAAAAATACTCACGCAGCGATGCCCTTAGGTCTGATCCATACAAATGATGGGTGAGCCCTAAAGCATACCAAGCACACCCAGTCACTAATAGAAAATTCAAAAGAGGAAATAAAATGTCACAACCACACCAACTCAAAGACCATGTTAAAGAGATCATCGAACTAAAACGCGACGGGCTGAAACACACCCAAATCGCCGAATTACTGGCGGAGAAGTATAAGATGGAAGTGTCATCCCAGGCGATCGACTATCGTGTTAAAAAGGCCATAGAGAAGGAGCTGCTGGACCAACCTTCAGGCTCCCCGGCGGCGGAAGATCAGACAGACTCGGAAGTCCGCATCAATACAGACGCTCAAACGGAAGTGGTTGAGGACGACGATCCCCTTTCACCCGACGAAAAGTCGAGGCTCAAGGCGTGCTTGGAGTGCATCGATCGCGGATTAGAAGCGTTTGTCCAAATGGGTGAAGCCCTCGCCACAATTCGCGATGAAAAGCTTTACCGTTCTACTCACAAAACATTTGAGGCCTTTGTTGCCGAGGTGGTGCTCATTACCCGCGCCCGCGCCTATCAGTTGATTGCCAACTCCGAAGTCTACACTGAAATGTCAAAAATTTTAGACATTTCCAAAACGAATCTCCCAATGCCGACACGGGAGTCACACATCGCCGAACTGGCCCGGATCAAGGACCCTCATAAGCGTATGGCCGTCTGGAAAGACGTTGTTAAAAAGTGCGATGCAGGTAGGCGCGCCGTGACTGCGCCGGTCCTGCAGGAAGCAGTTGCGTCTCATTTGCCGAAGAAGAAGGCATCCGCCAAACTCGAAAAGTTGAGTCTCAAACAAATTTCTAAACAAGTCCAACAAGCCATTCAACAGCTCTGTGCAGGTGATACCGACGAGGCAAGGGCAGTGCTAGAGGCCCTTGCCGAAAAATTACCACGCTAAAAATTTTGAAGTTGTTGAACGCACCATTTTCTGGTCGAAGACCGAGACCATAACCAACCTACGCTGCTGATAGGCTCGGTATTGAGTGTGCGATAGCCTCAATCAACTCGGCGGAATTGCGCATGGCGAAAACGCTGACACACGAAGATCGCAGGCCAACTCGGAGCCACATCAACCTTGGGTTGAGGGATCCCTGAATAAAGGCATAAGTCCCAAGCTGGATGACCTCGCTGGGGCGTGGCTTTAGCCCGTATGACCCCAATGTCGATTTGAGTTCTACGAGGACTGGCCGACCGGAATCATCGCGTCCGACGATATCTATCTGTCCAGATAGGCCACTCCCGCGAACCGGAATTTCAGAGTCGACCTCGACGACACCGAAATCGCTGAGCGCATTCTCCACAGCCAAGCATGCAGTATTATAAGGCGGTTCGATATTTTCACCTGCAATGTGACGGTTGAAGGCGGAATGGAAATTGTCGCCTGCTTGAAGTGGTGTTTCGAAATCCGACCTATCAATTCGAAATCCGAAGACCCCGTCCGGTAGCTCTGAGGGCCAATGCGCACAGTCGGGTACACCGAGAGTTTTTGAGAATTGAGTGACGGTCATGCGTATACGCTGTAATTATTGTAGACAAAATCAACTCTATTCTTTTAAAGTTCTATCATGGCAATGGAAGCAGTATCGGTTCGTATTGAAAAAACAGAAATCGAGGAGATCGACCGCCTCGCTTATAGTATGGAGGTAGACCGGACTACGATCATCCGGCGTCTGATATCAGTCGGAGTTGAAGGACTGCTTCATTACGAAAAATCCGCAGCTTCTGCGGATTGGCCCCGAAAGGGTCGGTTGAAAATGAGGGTGACCGTAAAACAGTAGGCGGGGCGACAGCCTGCCTTTGAGGTAAAATTAGCAGGCTGCCTGTGAAGGCTCCGCCGCCCGGTTCCCGGGCTTCTCCACCTTTTTAATGTTTTTAGGTGTTGAGTTTTTTCTGACTCAACCGCGCCGCTGGCGCGTGTTCTTAATACATCTAAATGCTATGAAAACATTACAAAGACGGGCTCTAAGGCGCCCGAACCAAGCCTTGCCACAAGAGTTGCTGACGCGGCTCAAACTTATCAAAAGTCAGGAGAAATATCGAGACCAGGTGGATACGCTTTCGGTGGCATTTCCACATAAGGAAGACGCAGTCATTCGGTGGTATCTGCAGCATCAAGATATGCCGTATCTGCACATTATCGAGACCTACGATCACGGAAATGAAATGTTGGTGCATGTTCTACTTCCACGCTGGAGATCCGTACTGAAGATGGAGAAGCTATACAGTGAATGGTCTCTTGAGTCCCTGACGCCGGAGTCGGAGGTCGAGAATGTTCTCCCGTCTCGGTTCCGTGATGGTGAAGGTTGGATGATGAAGCCTGCCAGTCCAGCTCAGATCAGCACTTTGGCGAGGCAGCTTCGGCTTCCCGCCCAGGCATTCCCGAAGCTGACGGCTTTTAATGTCCAAGTCTTGATCCAGAGCACCTTAATTATCCGACACCTCCCAGTGGTTTGTCGGATGATTGCCGAAGTTGAACACCTTGGAAGGATTCCGACTGCTCGGAAGGGATTCCGCGCTGCCTAAAGCCAATCAAAAATTCATAAATCAATTCACAACAGGGCTGCCATTTTGGCGGCCCTGTTGCGTTTTAAAAGAAAGATAAAAATGGAAATATTACTAAACAAAGATCTAAACCTCGATAATGCTGCCGACCTCACGCCAGCCTGTAAGTCATCAATTTTAAAAATCAGCGAAGATACGTTCGCTTTCTGCGGGGAGGATGAGAGGCATCCGCACCTAGTCGTCAAATCAGCTATTTTTGCACTACTGATGCAACGTCTTGAGAGGCGCGTAGTTCATTATGATGTCTTCCGTCCGAAATGCCTCTGTTGCAATGAGGAGGGTGATATCGTCATCCGGCTAATCGAATCCGACGGCTATGTCTATCATGTCCGCGAGGACGATAACGTGGAAATCTGTATGTCTATTGAGCAGCTTTACAAAGATTACCATGCGCGAAACTAAATTAAGCAAAATGCATCCATCGAAGATCCGAGTGCTCACAAAGCCTGGGGCGATGCTGAAACTGAATCGTTGTTCGGGGGATGAATTTGCAATCACCAAGGGATATCAACTCTTGTACGTCTTCGAATCACCATCTTTATCCCGGCATCTTGCCCTCGAGGGACGGAAGAAGATTCGGTGTGTCCGTTTGCACGAAAGGTCAACGCAGCACGGAACCGGAGCGAAACGCCTCAGCGAATTCCGCTATGAGTTTTGCGATGGTAGGACGTTTATTTTGGACGAACGCGATCGGATCTTCGCCCTTGATGAAGTGACCAATCCGAATCGTCTTCACTCTCCATGCGGTCTTTGGGGACTCGTCCCCGAAGAACCAGTCGTCCATATGCTGCTGACTGGCTCCATGGTTGATGCGATTGAAGCCCATGCGACCGAGGATCAAGTCGAGCATGTGCTCAGGACGTATTGGTATGACTGGAAACTCTCGAAATCATCGCATCCGAAGCGAAGCGTAAAAATTCGAGGGGAGTTCGGCTCTTTTCGCGCGAAGTACATCAACTCAAAACTCGTGAAGTTCGACACTCCACGATAAATTAAAAAAAGAAATAACTATAAGGAGGCGACCCATAAAGGTCGCCTCCTTCTTTATATACAAACGAGAAAATAATTATGAATGAAATAAATATCTCCGAAGATCGCCTCAGCGAATCGACAATTTTCACATCACCGTTGCTTGATATCGCTTTGCACAAAGTTGGTGCGATCACCTTCGCAATAACCGAGAAAAGCTATGGTTTACGCTTCGCGTTTGCGTCAGCCGAGCTGGCAAAGTACCTCGAACGTCAGCAGAATCCGAATATCACGGACGTGAAGCTACTTCGGCAGCATCCTGTAGTCGGCTATGAAGAGGACGAGACCCTAATCCTCCGCTTGAAACTTGATAGGGGCAAGGTCGTCATGCTGAATAAATACGATCATATCTATGAGTATGAGCCCATCATCCTCGAAGAAGGTGATGGGATTCTCACGTCCGCGCATAAACAGTGGGGATTGCCCGCCGAAAGTGTGGCGGGCCTAATGCTTCTCACGCGACGGATGATTCAGACGGTCGAAGATATTGCCGACGAGGGTCAACACTCGTATTTAATTCATGTTCTCTGGCAGGAATATCGTCTGGCGCTTGAAATTTCAGGTTGTAGCGAGGCAGAGCGCATCAGTGTGGAAGGCGAATTTATGGCCTTTTCCGTCAAACGTTTTACGGGTGAGCTATTTGTATTCGACCACGCCTAAGAATCCCATTTTGCGCCGCGGCCCGCTTCCAAAGGCCGCACAAAAAGGCGCATTGTTAAGAACCTCTTGAATAAACAAAAATTATGAAACGACTTAAAAATGTAGACATAAATGAAGAAGAATTTGAGCTCGTGAGTTCTCTTGAAAGTCCCCGCCAACTTTATCGACTGGGCGGCGATCAATATGCGCTCGCACTGCTGGACCGCGGAAACAGATTGTTCAAATTCCAGTCCAAAGTAGTAACGGCCGTACTAAACGACCTCGGTGGAGGCGTCGAAGATGTGACGCTCATCGAATATGCAGAACCTGAAAGAGTGCGTGACGCTCTACAGCCCGGTTTTGAAATCCGCCTTCACCTTAGTGGGGAAAAGGAAATTGTTTCCATCAACCACAACGACGAAGTTCGGGTTATGGTTGCTACCTCCTACCGGGAATACATCGAGAACCGTAAGGTCACTTCGGTGCGGGATATTTGGAATTTACCCCACGTGTACCCGTTCGATTTTCTTGAAATTTCCGGGGGGCTCCGAAATCAATTGGAACCTCATTTTAATGGTATAGGTGTTGAAGCGGTTCTTCTCCGAATGTGGGAGGACTTTCTCCGGGTCAAAAAGCGTTCATCAGGATGCACCGATGAACGGAACGCGATCTACGTCTCCGGCGAATTTTGCGATTTCGTCGTTTTCGAGCATCGCTGCGGGAAAGTAACCTTGTGCCATCCCTGACTCGCCGCACGGGTAGAAAGCGCTAGGCCCTCTTTGATAGTTTTCGGGACAAAATGTCGCTTCATTCGAAGAATTAATCGCTTTCTCTGCATCATTTTGAGCAAGAAACCGAAAAAAGTTAAAAAGTTCTTTTTTTCTTAGGCGTTTTTTTCAGTAAACTTTGGGTGCACCCACTTGAAAAGAGCTGCCCAAGGGAGTCCGATCCTGAAATCTTGAAGGATCGGATTCGGGCTATCGTGGACTCTGCGGATCCCGCGATGGCGGCTGCTCTTCTTATGAGCCCCGTATTTGCAGAGTCGCCGCTAATGCCGATAGCGGCCATCAGAGGAATATGCTCGGGGTCCACCTTTGTGGAGCGGCTTCTTCCCTACGTCCCCGTGACAGAGGTCGGGGACACCTTCCATATCAATTTTAAACAGTTCCGAGCCGTCAATGCATCCATTCAGCTCGGAGCCAACCATAAAGAACTACTACGCGTGAGCCAAAAATATGCGCCTCAAATCAAATCAGATGTGCGCTACACGAAGGACAAGGTCACTATTCAAAAAATACAGAGCAAGGGAAGATACGGCAAAAAGTGGTATTTGAGAATTCAAACGAAGACTTTAGGTAGGCCATGGATCGACTTGGATTATAGCCGATCCAAAGCGCATGCTAAAGCGGTCAAAATCAAGAAAAAGGTAGCTGCCGGATTCCCGTTGGAGAACGTTTTAAAAGAGGTCGCGCCGGACTCGTCGTTTTTGCACCGCTTGGAAATGGAGTTTGAGCGAAAAGATGCCACCAGGAGGCAGAATGCATGCGCCCCAAAGACGGGCAAATCACATTCAGAGGTGACGATAATGGACCTGATACTGGCCTACCAGGAAGGCGCAAAAAACCGGACGAACGGACTCAACGAGAAAAATGCTAGACGCTGTGTCAACCAGCTCAGAAAGGTGATCACACTTGGACTCAACCTAAAGCCTCCAAAAGACAAGACGAAGAAAGAAGTCGAGGCCGCAGAAAAGAGGGCGTTTGAGCGCCCCGTCTCAGATCTTAGCCCTGGAATCGTCGATGTGTTTATGGACACCATGCTTGGTGTGGGGGACGATTTTGATGATATTGATGAAGTTGAGATTCTTGAGCGGTCTGAGAGTGCGAACTCAACTTTCCGGCAGGCTAAATCCATCTTTTCGGAGAAAGGGCGCAGGATTTTTCGAAGGGCGGGTCTCGCTTTCGATTTACCTGCGGGATTCCTATCTGTCGGGTTTCTCCCCGTCACCCATGGCATCTACACTTTGCCTGAATTAGATCGGATTGAAGGCATCTTTGAGGAACTCCGCGTCTTGCTAAAAACAGATCCAAGTCACTATTTGGCCCGTCTGATTGCTCTATATGTGAATCTACGACCGAAAGAGATCATCCACCTGAGGAAAGACCAAATCAAGTATTCTGGTTATTGGAGGGTTGAGATCCGAGTTCGAGGTGACTTTAAACCCAAACACTACCATGAAAGGTCGATTAAGATATCTGCGGGGCTGGCGGAGCACATCTTGGATATATGCCGAGACAATGGGTCGGATTATGTTATTTCGGGTGACAACAGGTTGGAACTCTTCAGGCCATTCAACTCACACCTGCGTGAGAAATTTCTGCCAGAGCAGAGGCGACCCTCCTACGAGTTGCGGAAATTCTATGCGTCTTCCTCAAAGCTGGCTGTAGGTCTAGCCATCACTCATCAACGAATGGGACACAATAACCCTTCTACAACTGAGAAGCACTACATCGACAAAGACGCGCCGCAGGAACTAGTCGATATCTACGAAAAATACGCACAGGAGCTATTCGGGGGCGCTGCGTTTTTGAAATAGCCCGATTCTGGCGGTGGTCAAAAGTATGCCCGAAGAAGTTCGGATTGCCTGTGCCTGAGCTACTCTTGTGGGTCAAATAAGCTTCGCTAATGTTATAATGCCGTTAGCTGAAGGATTGACTGGTTTAGCCTCAGTTCTAGCGTGAAGCGCATGTGTTTATTAGCAGCAGTACAAAGACTAGGACTCCTTGCGGTGCTGCTTTCTGCTCTCGTGGCGACCTCTCCAGCATATGGCTGGCAAAGTTGGATGGGCGTTAGTAGCTTCTCAGATACGTCCACCGCCGAGCGGCCTATTGTTTCCGGAAATGTTTCTGGAGCATTGCCTTCTCAATTTTCCTTCGACCTGGAACTGACGGCTATCAGCGGACTGGACACCGATTTTGGCGCGGATTTTTCACTGCATTTGAGTCAGGACGGGGCAGATCTGGCCGTCGTATCAATCAGCGCCGACCGGCAGTCGGGCGCTACGAATGGAAATTTCGGAGATATCACTCTGAGGAACGGTGCAAATACTGTCAGCGAAACCATAACGGGCGCGAATATACCTGTGGGCACGCGAGTCCGCCTGACACTGAATATTCGGGCGACAGAAGTGGAATTGACGATTTCGGATCAGGCTGACGGTTCGATTCTTGCGCAACGCATCGCTGCCATCTCAGGCGCAGCCTCTGCCAATGAAATCAAGTTGATGACTTTCGACAATGAGGGACGAATCCTACCAGAGCTTGTCGATTCCAGCTATTGGCAGCTCCGCAGCACACGGTCCGGCGTGGATGCGACTGTTCGGTTCTACGGTGTGGACATTCTCAATGTGTCGTTCGCAGGTGATGGAACTGCTGTTGATCCATACCAAGTCGGCAGTCCCGAGGGCTTGGATGCAGTTCGCTACTTTCCCTACGCTCATTTTATTCTTATTGAAGATATCGATCTAAATAAAGCTCCATTCAACGAAGGTGCTGGCTGGCAGCCGATTAGTGATTTTTCAGGTCATTTTGACGGTAATGGACACCGCATAGAGAACCTGATGATCAACCGACCGGATGAAGAATATGTTGGCTTATTCAAAACGATTAAAACCGATGGGCAGATACGAGACTGTGACCTCGGTGCAGGTAGAGTCATTGGCAAGGGGAAGGTCGGTGCTTTAACCGGATCGAACTATGGCGATATTAATGGAATCAGATCCTTTGTTTTTGTCTCAGCTGCTGGAGAAGGTATTTTTGACAGCGGTGGCGGACTAGTGGGGGTTAATTGGCCTTCTGGGACGGTTCGAAACAGCGAATCCTTCGCGAATACTAGCGGATTTAATCGCATCGGAGGATTGATTGGTGAAAATCAAGGAAACGTCTTAAACTGTAAAAGTTCTGGCTTGGTCTCCGGGACGGACGACTATGTAGGAGGCATTGTCGGATTTAATGGGAACGGGGGGAGCCTGCATTCTTCTTTTTCGAGTGCAACCGTTTCAGGAAAGGATGTCGTGGGCGGGGCTGTAGGCTTCAACAATGAGGGATCGAGCATAACATCTTGCTTTTCTAATGGTAAAGTTCTCGCAAGTGGAAATTGGCTTGGAGGCTTATGCGGGGAAAATTATGGTCTGATAAATCAGTCATACTCAACTGCATTAGTTGAAGGAGATCCTGCAAATTCTTATCAACTTGGCGGTCTGGCCGGTCGTAATCATGAAAATGCAAGTGTTGTTGCTAGCTTTGCTCATGCTGCATCTATTTCAGGCAAAGATTACCTAGGGGGACTGATAGGAATCAATGTTGGATCGGTTACTGAGTCTGTTTCTGCTGGAGATCTTCTTAAGTTGGATTTCGAGCAACACACCAATTACGTTGGAGGCTTAGTCGGTGGTAACCTTCAAGGAGTTGTGGAAAAGTCTGCAGCGACAGGTAGCGTCAGAGGGAGTTACGCTATGTATCCTCTAGGTGGCTTTGTCGGTTATAATTGGGGAGGAGATATAAGCGAATCCTGGTGTGCTGGCCCGATTGTCGACAACGCTGGAGCTTTACAGGGAGGTGGTTTTTCAGGATTAAATTCCGGTTCGATTCAGGACTGCTATTCCTTATCATCTGGTGGTGGCCGTTCCGGAGCTTTTGCTTTCAACAATTACGCGGTTGAGGAGGGTACTCGCGTTTACGGAATCATAGGCAACTCTTTCTCAACCGGACAGGGTAATAGTATTGAAGGTTTCCTGAAGACCGAGACTGATAGTCAATTTTACGGAACCGTGAATAACTGCTTCGCGCTGGAGATTTCTTCTGGCGGTAATGTCGAGACAAGTTTGACGGTGGCCGAAATGCAAACAGCCAGCACTTATACTGCCGCCGGCTGGGACTTTACGAATATCTGGACCATCGACGAAGGCAGTTCTTATCCCTATTTCCGCGACAGAGACTATACGGTCACTGTAACGCTTGGTGCAGGCATGCAGGGCACTGTAACTGGAGGAGGAACCTTCTACCAGGCTGACGAGATTACCATCACCGCTACCCCAATAGCCGGTGAGCGCTTTTCACATTGGGAGGCGGATGGTGCCGTTTTCTCAGAAGAAGCTACTTTTACCTTTCCGGCTTACCGGAACCTGAATCTAGAGGCACATTTCGAGCCAGATACGACCAGTCTGATTCTTGTGGATACAGTTCCAGTGGAGGGGTCGTTGATTCAAGGTGTTGGGATATACCCGAATGGCAGCACGGTCATTCTCAATGCGCCCGATCTCAACGGATACGTGTTCTCGCATTGGAGTGATGATGATGCCGTTCTTTCCTCGGAATCCAGCCTAAGCATTGTGGCCGATGGTGACCGGACCTTGACCGCCCATTACGCTTGGGCAATTACTTTGGAAGCGAATATTCCGGAGTATGGCACAGTCTCCGGAGGGGGTGTTTTCGAATATGATGACACAGTCACCCTGGAGGCTGTTCCTGCCTCAATGTTTCATCATTTCATAAATTGGACCGAAGGTGGAGTTGAGGTTTCTGCAGATCCTGTCTTTAGTTTTAATGCGACCGGAAGTCGCCACCTGGTCGCAAATTTCGCCATCAATGATTATGCGATCACTGTTGATTATGATTCTTCTAAAGCTTTTGCCAGATGGAATAGTAATTTTAACGGGGGTGCTTATGACACTTTTTACTTTAATTTTAGTCCGGGCTGGGTTGGTTATTTTAACGATGGTGACCGTGTCACTGTTAAATGTTACATGTCTGCGGGCTATTCTTTCGTTAACTGGACCGAAGACGGGGTCGAAGTTTCTACAAGCGCCAGCTACACTTTCACCGCGAGTGCCGATCGAGACTTGGTGGCAAACTTCGCAATAAATCAGTATACACTGGATTTAGCTTCAGTTCCATCCGGAGCTGCGACTTTATCGGGGGCGGGCACCTTCGATTACAACACATCTGTCACTCTTGGTGTTGATCCGGCTGCGGGCTACCATTTTCTCAACTGGACCAAAGATGGAGCGGTTGTATCCGACGATCCGAACTACACTTTCAATCTAACTGGTAACCTAACTCTAAAGGCGAATTTCTACCAACATGCTGTGACTACCACGTCGAGCGATGAGAGCGTGGGTTCAGTGACTGGTGGAGGCAAGTTTCTGGATGGTGATACAGTCACATTGAAGGCTACAACTACCGCGGCGTTTCATCATTTTGTCAATTGGACCGAAGGAGGAGTCGAAGTTTCAACGGATCCGACTTACACGTTTAGTGCGAGTGCCGATCGGGACTTGGTGGCCAATTTCGACCTTAACCAATACACGCTTGATTTGGATACGGCTCCCCCAGGGGCGGCTACTTTGACGGGAGCGGGCACCTACGATCACGGCACGTCAGTGACACTGGGCGTAGATCCCGCGCCAAGCTATCATTTCCTCAACTGGACCGAAGCCGGGGAGTTTGTCTCCAGCGAGCTGGACTATGCGTTGACCTTGACAGGTGGTCGGACTCTGACCGCGAATTTTTACCAACATGCTGTGACTGCCACGTCGAGTGATGAGGGCGTAGGTTCAGTCTCGGGCGGAGGCAAGTTTCTGGATGGTGATACAGTCACTTTGGAGGCTACAACTACCGCGGCGTTTCATCATTTTGTCAATTGGACCGAAGGAGGAGTCGAAGTTTCAACGGACCCGAATTACACTTTTACCGCGACTGTGAATCGTAGCTTGGTGGCAAATTTTAGTGCCAATGAATTTCTCATCACACCTGAAGTAAATGTTGAAGGTCGAGGTTCTGTTACAGTAACAGCTCTGCATGATTACGGTTCGACGGTCGTGCTCACAGCGGCACCTGCAGAAGGCTTTATGTTTGTTCGCTGGAGAGAGGGTAATACAACGCTTTCCACGGATGAGGTTTACAGTTTCGAATTCACACAAGCGCGAGACCGGACGTTGGTCGCTGATTTTGTGCATGAATACGCTGGTGGTTCGGGGTCGGAAGAGGACCCCTACCTTGTCGCGACGCCTGAGCAACTGGACGATATCAGGTTCCTGCTTGATAAGCATTTTAAACAAATAGCCGACATTGATCTGGGCGTGGCTCCGTGGAATAAGGGGGCCGGATGGGAGCCGATTGGTAACAGCCGAATCGATACTTGGAGTGAATCGTTTCGAGGAAGTTTAGACGGGGATGAGCATAGCATCCTAAACGTTTTTATAAATCGACCCACTGAAGATTATGTCGGAGTGTTCGGTCAGGCATATCGAGCTAATTTTTTAGATGTATCAATAACAGGCGCTCAAATCTATGGAAAACAAAAGGTTGGTGCACTTGCTGGAGAAGTCGTGGCGGCTACATTACGAAATTGTTTTGCAAGTGGTTATGTAAGTGGATCCGTATCTGTTGGTGGCTTGGTTGGTATGAATCTGTATCCTTTCGTCTATAATTCAGGCACGGAAGGTGTTGTTGAGGCAGAAAAAAGTGGCGGAGGACTTATCGGCCACGTGTATGCAAACGGCGAGCAAATGATCGAAGACAGCTATTCTCATGTAGCGGTGAGTGGTCAAAGTGAACTAGGTGGGCTGATCGGCAGATTTTCAGGTAATTGTTTAATGCGTTCATATGCAACTGGAGATGTCTCGGGGAGTGGCTCCCAGATCGGTGGTTTGGTAGGTTATGCGAGGGATGGTTGGAATAAACTGATTGAAAATTGTTACAGCACGGGAAATGTAGAAGGAAATGCCCGAGTAGGGGGACTAATGGGTGAAGGTTACGAGATTGATATTATCCAATGCTATGCCACTGGAGCTGTTAACGGGAATGAGTATGTAGGCGGCTTCTCGGGTCTTTCTCATGCTGTTGAATATATAGATTCATTCTCAATCGGGAACGTTGTAGGAGAAAGCCTTTCGGGAGGATTTGGTGGTCTGTTTATCTTTTCTGCATATACCACTAATGTCTATTCCACTTTTGTGCCAATTGCTCCATACACCGTCGATCCGTTTTTGAGTGGGAACGGAATCTATGGTACTAGCGCATTTTGGCGCTTAAGTGATAATGGTGAATACACTTCTAGTTATGGCGTTGGACTAGATGGTTTGGAATTCAACCGAAGATCTTCATTTGAGTCAGCAGGCTATGACTTCGATAACATCTGGGGGATCGTTGAAGGAGAAACTTCACCTTATCTAATTACAATCCCGCTGCAAATAAGGGTGATGGCTGACAAACCAGCACACGGCAGTGTGAGCGGAAACACCACTACCTACTGCATGCGGACTGAATCGGTTTCTGCGGTCGCGGCGGTTGGCTATATCTTCAGTCACTGGACGGAACGAGGAGAAACTGTTTCGACTGAAGCCGATTATAGTTTTCAGGTAGAGACCCACCGGGATTTGATCGCTCATTTCATTCTGGGCCACAAACTCCGCTATTCGGCCGAAACCGGCGGGGATGTTACAGGAGAACTAAGCCAGGATATTGTATCTGGAGGCTTGGGGAGCCCGGTATCTGCTGTTCCTGAGACCGGCCTTGCTTTCCGGAAGTGGAGCGACGGTGTCATTGAGAATCCACGCCAAGATGAAAACGTGACTGCGGATCTTAATGTAAGCGCTCAATTTGAAACGCTAAACCAGACGCCATTAAACTGGTATGAGCTACATAATTTAGCACCTGGAGATGGCCAAAACTGGAACGATTTGGATCTGATTGACCATGATGGCGACGGAGTCACAACCGCCAACGAATTCATTTTCGATACCGATCCTACGAATCCCACCTCAAGGTTTACAACCATCCTGAGTAGGAATAGCGCTGACGATAACTTTAAAATCAATTTCCCCACCTCACCCGGAAGAATGTATCTCATTCAATATAGCGATACACTTGCTCCGGATAGCTGGCATACCCTCGTCCCTGAATTTGAAGGCACCGGCAGCAACCACAGCCACACCGATGACACAATTTCAGGCTCCACACGCTTCTACCGAGTCAAAGTCCGCATGGCTGAATAGAGATGGATATCACAGGCACTTCGGACGACATTCTCAACGCAATTCTGCAGGAGAATGAATTTATCGTTTTTCTCGGTGCGGGTGGGTCGGTGGTTTCCGATATGCTCATGTTTGCTTATGGAGAAGTCTACAAAACCGGCCATATAAAGAAGAGTGACCTCTGCCTAGCACGCATTTACGCTCCGGCTTCCGAATTGGCGCATCGTCCACGAACAAATATACAAAACTGAACGACAACCGAAGATCATTATATCGACAAAGATAAACCGCTTGCCCTGGTCTATTTCTACGAAAAATACCCCCAGAAGCTTTCCGGCGACGCTGCATTTCTGAAATAGCTCGACTTGAAGGGGTGGGTGAAAATGGAGAAATTTTTTGAAAAAAGTGGCTATAAAAGTGGCTATACACACCTGAGTGGGAGGCACAAAAAATGCCGCCCAGCCTAGTGCTGGAGCGGCTTTGAACTGGTAGGCCGTCGGGGACTCGAACCCCGAACCAATTGATTAAAAGTCAACTGCTCTACCGATTGAGCTAACGACCCCCATTTGGAAGCGCTGGATGGAAAGAAGCGGAGGGTGGCTTGTCAAGTTCAGGAAAACGCTTCTTGCATTTAAATTTGAACAAATTTTCTTGGAACAAATCTAATGCCCCAACGCTCTACCTTGCATGAACTCTACTATGCCCGCAAAAACTGAGACCCTGAACCCTGACGACCTTTTGATCGAGCGCGTGAAAAAAGGGGATGTCGCCGCTTACAACGACATTGTCACCCGCTATTATGACCGGATTTTTGCCCGTGTTTCGCAACTCCTTAAAAATAAGCAAGATGCGGAGGAAGTGACGCAGGATGCCTTCATCCGCGCTCAGCGGGGGTTGGAAAATTTCCGCGGTGATGCCTCCTTTTCCACCTGGCTCTACCAGATTGCGACGAATTTGGCCCACAACCGTTACTGGTACTGGTTCCGCCGCAAGCGCGACCAGTCGATTTCCCTGGATCAGCCGCTGGGCGACGATGGTGATCTTACGCTGGAGAATTTGATGCCCAGCGAGGGTGAGAATCCCGCAGAAGCGACTGTTACGCAAGAATTTGTGGATCGCGTGGGCGAATGCATGCACGATTTAAATGAGAAGCACAAAGAGGTGCTGATTTTGCGAAATGTGAATAATCTGTCCTACGACGAGATTGCCCAACAACTGGAGATCAGCGTAGGCACTGTGAAAAGTCGTATCGCCCGGGCGCGCGAAAGTCTTCGTGAACTAATGGGTAGTGATTTTGCATGACTGACGATAGATTTACAGAACTGGTCAATTTATATTTCGATAAGGAAATCTCAGCGCAAGATCTCAAGCGGCTGAAAGCCGAAATTGCGGCCAGCCCGGATCGAAAGCGGGCCTTTACCGAACGTTGCCGTTTGGACAAAGCGATGCGCATGGCCCTTAAGCCGAGCGGAAGGCGCTCTAGACGGCGCTCGGGATCTCGCTCGGGCCGACGGGCCGCTTCGGGTCGTTCCCGTTCCGGCGTTCGTTTGCCGACCAAGGTTTCAGCGCTCGATGAATCGATGCGGGCCCCAAGTGTCACTCACTTCCCCCGCTGGTTGCTCGCATCCGGAGCTGCCGCTTCGGTTGTGCTCGGGTTGGTGCTGTTGCCCCCGGTGTTTCGGGATACCACAGACCGTCAGGCGCAGCCCGCTCGGGTTGGTGTCAGTGATCAGGACTTGGTCAACGAGGATCCGCTGGCCGCTCTGGGTAAATCCGAGTTGCGGCGTTACGCCAGTATTCAGGAGCAGCGTGAAGCCAAGCGCCATGCCAGTCTGATTGCTCAGATGCGGTTGATGGGCTTACGCCCGGAGCATACTCCAGAGGATAAGCAGCTCAGAGAGGTTAACATGGCTGCTGTCCATACCCCGGAACAGCGTGTCAGCCAGGCAGAGCTGTTTCAACGGATCCAGACGATGAAAGCCATGCCGGAAATGAAGCTGCTTCGTCTGGAGGAGGTCGGGGACTCGTCCGGTCCGTCCTGGTCGGGTTCTTATGAGCCCTCACTGGTGAGTTTCGAAGAGCTTTAATAAGCGAACTCGCTTCGGCTACGGTTGCCCTTGCGCACGGCGCATGGCGCGTTGTGCGGCTTCCGGTTGATTACTGCGAGAGTAGGCGAGTGAGAGGTTGTACCAGGCCCGCGAGAAGTTTGGTTCCAGAGCGACCGCTTCCTCCAGATAGCCGATAGCGGTATTCAAGTCGCCGGTTTCCGCGGCCAGCAAGCCGAGTGAGTAGGGGAAGATTGCGTCCTTCGGGGCAAGCTCCCAGCCCTTGAAGAGACGGGTGCGCGCTTCTTTTTGCAGGCCTGCAGTGCTCAGCAGAATCGCCGCCTGATGATACATCTGGGCGTTGGCGCGATCGAGTTGTATGGCGCGATCAATGTATTTCCGCAGATCGGGCAGCCTTTTCTCCTGAGCGGCGCGGTTTGCCAGAACAAGCAGGGTCTGCGGGCGGTCAGAGTTAAAATCGAGATAGTTGTTCCACTCGGCTAAGGTGCTTTCGTTCGGAATCGCTTGATTGGTATTCTCCAGCGCCCGGGCAGCGGCAATGCGGACCGAACGCGAGCTGTCGGACAGGGCGTCCATCTTGTTGGGGCTTTCCGGGTTAAAGACCAGAAGCGCCGATACGGCTCGTTCCCGAACCAACGGGCTCTCGTCCTTCAACAATGGTCGGAGCGCACCAGCGGCTTGCTCGTTGGGCAAGTATGCGCTGATCAAGCCGGCGTAAGTCGCACGCCATGCGGGAATGTCCTCTTCTTCAAGGAGCGAGATAAGTTGCTGAAGTGCACTTGGGTCGTAGTTGTAGGCGGCGTGGAGGGCGCGGGCTCGTTGCCGCTGACGACTCTTGGCCAGTTTCTCGCCGTACCACTCCTCGACATGTTTGACGGCCCAGTCCACGGACTCGTCGGTATGGCAGGAACTGCAGGCATTGGGGATGCCAAGCTCTTTGGTCATCAGCGGATCCGGCGAATGGAAGCCGTGGTCGGCTCGCGGGTCGACCTGCATGTAAGTGGTTTTGGGCATGTGACAGCTTACACATTGATTCCCGGTGCTGCCTTCGGCGTGAAAACTGTGGGCCAGCGGTTCGATGACCGGCGCTTCCATGTAACCGCTGTCGTGGCAGCGCATGCAGAGCATGTTGTTCTTTACGGGTAGGATTAGCTCATTGCTGTGAGGATTATGGCAGTCCAAACAGCTCACTCCGGCGTGATTCATCCGGCTCATTTGGAAGGAGCCATGGACAAAGACCTCATCCAGAATCTGGCCGTCCGGATAGTAAAGCCCCGGCTGATCGGGTAAGCTCACTCCGAAGTGGTTGTGATAAGCGTCGCCCGGCTTGAAGGCATCGGCGGTAATCTGATCCCGGCGGGAGTGGCAGGAGGCGCAATTATCCTCGATCTGTTCGCGGTCGAGTGGAGGGAGGGAAGTGTTGCCTCCGGAGCGTGCCAGGCGCACGTGCTCTTCCAGTCCGGTGTGGCATTCGGCACAGGCAATCCCTTGTTGGATCCAGGTCGACTCATAGCGATCAGCCTCAAAATCGAAACCCTTGTTATACTCCGTGGTGTGGCAGTAGGCACAATTCGCGTTCCAGTTCATGCCTTGCCCGGTCCAATGGCCCCACTCGCCGGGTACCCGGTCTTCGTGGGCAAAAACATCGACCCACTCGTTTTTGAGCACGTCGTAGGAGGCGCTGATGGTTTGGTACTTGTTGCCTTCGAAGCGTGTGAGATATTGCCGGATGGGTGTGTAGCCAATCACGCCAACGAGTTCATGCCGCTCCGACCCGCCTTCAGCATCGATGACCTCCAGCCAGAATTTGTCCGCCTCCTTTTCCATGCGGTAAGTCACACCCGATTCCTTGATCTCGCGGGTGGGGGTGAATGCCGCCGTATCCAACTCCACCGAGACCGGGCGATTGGCTTTGGCGTGATGGCTCTGTTGCCACTGTTCAAACTCTTCCGCATGGCACTCGGCACAGGAACTGGGCCCGCTACGGGCGAGCCTCGGTCCATCAAAAGTGAAGGGGAATGTTCCGTGCAGGGATTCAACCTTGCTCTTCTGCGTGGCTTCGTAGCCGGAAGAGGGTTTGTCGCCACAACCACTGACGCAAAGGCAGGCGATGGTAATAACAAGCCCATGCAGAATGGATGTGAAGCGAATGAACATTCAGACCACACTGAAATAAGTCTCAATCGGGTCAAGCCTGCCGCGTGGGCTTGATTTATAATAAGTTCGTCGACACCTTAGAATAAATGAAGGTTATCTTGTTGCTTCTGATCGGTGCAGTGTTGGGCATTTCTCTGCTGCCGTATCTACTGTTCCGGCAAAAAGAGATGCCGCCGGGCACGAATCTGGCCAGTCCCGCATATTCTTTTGACTCGGCCGAGCTCTTGATCGACCGCACGGCGTGGGATGAGCAAACCGAGCAATACCTTCGGGAGCATCAGATTTTTGATACGATTCTGAAGGAGGTTCAAGCGGCTGAGACCTTCATTATCGCCGACTTCTTTTTGTGGAATCCCTGGAAGGGCGCAATTGAGGCTGGGGGCAGTCTTCGTCCTCTGGCCGAGGAACTGGCCACCGCACTGATCGAAAAGCGTATCCAAAATCCGGATATGCCGATACTCGTCATTACCGATCCGATTAACCGGATCTACGGTGAACTTGCGCCCGACTTTTACCAGCGAATTGCCGATGCCGGTATCCCGATTGTTTTTACGGCACTGGACCAACTGCCCGATTCAAGTCGGCTGTACGCGCCGCAGGCCTGGTTTTGGTCCCGCTTTCTGCCATCCGAGAAAAAGGACGACGCTCGTTGGGTGCCGAATCCCTTTAATCCCGAGGGGAAGAAGCTGACTCTCGCCCAGCTCGGACGCTTGCTCTATTTTAAGGCCAACCATCGCAAAGTGCTCGTAACAGGGCGCAGTGGCGGCGAGACACGCCTCTTGGTGCCGAGCTTTAATCCAGCCGATGGCAGCGCGAACCATTCCAATATAGGTGTGCTTGTCGACGGGCCGGTTGCCCGCTTTGCCGCCGAGTCCGAACTCGAGGTGGCCGCTTGGTCCGGAGCCGAGGCGGATCATATTCAGGGCGGTCTCACGATGAAAGCAGCTGAAGCCATTTCCGGCATACAGAATTATCTTAGTGTGATGCCTGGTCCGGACTTTGCCCGGCTTGGAGAACCTGCCGTCGCATATCGTAGTGAAGGCGCCATACGGGATGAAATTATTCTCCAGCTTCAAAAGGCAGTTGCCGGCACACGTATCGATATCGGCATGTTCTATTTTTCCGATCGCAAGGTCATCCAAGCGCTCAAGAGTGCGATCAAACGTGGCGCGAAGCTAAGGGTTTTGCTCGATGCCAATCGTGACGCCTTCGGTCGGGAAAAGAACGGAATTCCCAACCGTATTATTGCCGCTGAGCTCATGGAGCTGACCGAGGATCACGAGCTACAGGTTCGCTGGGCCGCCACTCATGGCGAGCAGTTCCACAGTAAAGTTCTGCGTATCAGCGGCCCACAGCAGGAGGTCCTTTTCCTCGGGTCGGCCAACTGGACGCGGCGCAACATCGGCAACCTCAACCTGGAGTCGAATCTGCTCCTGACTAATGTAGCGACAGCCAATCAAAGCTTCGATGCATACTTCGAATCGGTCTGGGGCAATGAACGTGGTTACGCAGAAAGCCTGCCTTACGAGGATCTGGCGGAAAGCGGTTTTTCGCTGACCTGGAAAAAATGGCTCTACCGTTTCCAGGAGTGGAGCGGGGCGTCGACCTTCTAGCCTTTTCTCCGGTAGCTGCCAGGTTGGCGTCGCTTGGCCAGCTGCTTTTTGAAGAGTGGCACGAAGGTTTCCTCGATGTGGTCAAAGGCGGCCTGTAGGCCGTCGCTCTCATAGATCACTCCGATCTCCGCTTCCATTGCCGTGGGTTCCCCGATGGCGGAGAGAAACTTGTTCGAGGTCATCCGAATGAAGGCGTCGTGACGGTCCTCCTTTTTGATTTGCGGGGCCTTGAGGATCCACCCACGGGCGAAGAGTGCCAGCACGGCGTCGCCGATCCAGGCCTTGGTGCGTTTTTCGTCTTCGATCATGAAAGTTAGCTCTAATCAGGTGGGGCACAGGCTCAAGCCAAGGTTTATTTTGATTAATCAAAATAAACTTCTTGAACATACAAAATTAGCCTCTAAACAGGCTGCCATGTTTGACAAAATACCAAGAAAAGGACTCCTGATTCCGGGCTTGATAAATTTTCTTCTCACCCAGGGCGCGATGGGAGAGAGCTGGACTTATGAGGTCACGACGACATGGGAATCAAAATATGTCGAAAACGGCCGGAACGAACTTCCTGAAGGCGGCATCTTTACCGCGGAAGCACTGGCTGAGTACAAAGGCCTGAGCCTGGGCGCATGGTCTGTCCTCGGGGACAGTGTTGACTACAAGGAATTACAGTTGAGTGCCGCCTACGAAATTGCCTTTGAGGGATTCGACCTGACGGTAGGATGGACCCATCTTGAGTTTGATCCCGCTTCCGCCGATGACGATGAAGTCTTCCTAGAACTGGTGCCGGGGCATATCGGCGGTTTTGAGTTCACCGCCGGGATCGTTTACTCCTTTGAAGCAGGCGGAAGTTTTCTGGAGCTGACCTTGGCTTATCCCTTCGCTTTCATGGAGGAGAAGTTGACCGTCGAGCCCTACCTGCAGGAAAATTTCGATTTCGGGTACCGTACGGCTGCGCACGATGGGTTGAGCAATTTTCAAGTCGGACTGGAAGCAAGTTATGCTCTGAATGAGTACGTCTCGGTTCTCGGATTTGTATCCCACAGTTGGGCACAGGCGGATGTCGAGCGGGAAGGGCTCGGCGACGTCAGCTGGGCGGGCCTGGGGCTGAGGGCGAGTTTCTGATTTTAGTGTGCCTCCAGCCAGTTGTCTCCGATCCCGATTTCGATTTCGATCGGGCAGTCGAGCTCAAGCGCGCCCACCATGCCTTCGGTGACGAGTTCCCTGAGCTGGGTTTCTTCGTCCGGGTGCATGTCGAAGACGAGTTCGTCATGCACCTGCAGGAGCATACGGCTTTTTAATTGAGCCTCTGTCATGGATTTTTGGATACGTACCATGGCGAGCTTGATCATGTCGGCGGCCGTACCCTGGATGGGCATGTTGATGGCGTTGCGCTCGGCGGCGGCCCGGATGGTGCCGTTGCTGGAGTTGATATCCCGCAGGCTGCGGCGGCGCCCGCAGACGGTTTCGACGTAGCCCTGCTTTTTCGCTTTCTTTTTTTGCGCTTCCATGTAGCTGGGGATGCCGGGGAACTGCTTGAAATACTGGTCGATGATGTCCTGGGCCTCGGTGCGGCTGACGGCGCCGCCGAGTCGCTGGGAGAGGCCGAAGGCGGAGATGCCGTAAGGGATGCCGAAGTTGACCATCTTGGCGGTGCTGCGCTGGTCGCGGGTGACGGCGTCCAAGGCGACGTCGAAAATTTTGGCAGCCGTAGCGGTGTGAATATCGCGCTTTTCCTTGAAGGCGGTGAGCAGGCCTTCGTCGCCGGTCAGGGCGGCGAGAATGCGCAACTCGATTTGCGAGTAGTCGGCGGCCAGTAGTTTCCAGCCTTCCCTGGGGACGAAGGCCTTGCGGATCTCACGGCCGCGCTCGCTGCGCACGGGGATGTTCTGCAGGTTGGGGTCGTTCGAGGAGAGTCGGCCGGTAGCGGTCTGGACCTGACCGTAGTGCGTGTGGACGCGGCCGGTCTTCGGGTCGACGCTGTTGGGGAGCGCGTCGATGTAGGTACTCCGCAGTTTGCTGAGTTGGCGGTACTCCAAGAGGTCGGCTACGATCTGGTGCTTGGGAGCGAGTGTGGAGAGGACCTGTTCGTTGGTCGCGTATTGCCCGGTTCTGGTTTTCTTCGGCTTCTCCACCAGTTTAAGTTCATCAAACAGGACTTCCCCCAGCTGCTTGGGCGAGTTGAGGTTGAATTCACGTCCGGCCGCCTCGTAGACGCTGTCCTGGAGTGCGATGATGTGGTCTTGAATCGAAAGCCCGGTATCTTTGAGCGTCTGTTCGCACATGCGGATGCCCTCGCGCTCCATCGCGACCAGTACGGGAAGGAGCGGCGTTTCGATTTCAAAAAAGACTTTGGCCTGGCCCACTTCGTCGAGCCGGGGCTTGAAACCTTCCAAGAGTTGCAGGGCGATGTCGGCATCTTCGATGGCATAGTTGGCCAGGGCCTGCGGCTCGACGCCGGAGTAGTCGAGGGCCTCGCCTTTTTTCGCCTCGGGGAAGAGTTCGGAAAACCGGATAGTGGAATACTGGAGGATGTCTTCCGCCAATACGTCGAGATTGTGGCGCTGCTCCGGGTCAATCAGCGCGTGGGCCAGCATGGTGTCGTAGCAGGCGCCATTGACCGGGCAGTCCTGCTCGGCCAGTACCGCGAGGTCGAATTTCAGGTTATGCCCGATCTTGGTCAACGAGGGGTCGGCGAAGACGGGGCGGAGTGCCGCCAGCGCATCTTTCGAGGTGGGCACCCACCAGCCGCTGTGGGCCTTGGTGGAAAAGGACAGGCCGACAAGATCGGCGCTGCGGGGGTTCAGCGCAGTGGTCTCGGTGTCAAAAGCAAATTCACCGGCGTCCCGGAGAGCCTGCACAAGTTCATCCAATCCCTCAGTATCCCGTACCACGCGATAATCTGTCTCAAAGTCGGACAGTTTCTTGAACGGCATCTCCGGAATCAGGTCGAGCTGGCCGCCGTCATCCTTTGCAGCGGCCTTCTCGTCGTCCTCGCTCTTCAACACGAGGTCCTGGGCTGCTTCCTGGACAGAAAAATCATTGCCGAAGATGCGTTTCCCCAGAGTGCGGAACTCGAACTCGGTAAAGATCGGCACCAGCTTCTCCTTGTCTGGTTCATCGAGTTGCAGGTCGTCCCAGGAAGCTTCCACCGGCACGTCGAGCTGAATGGTGGCGAGCTTCTTGGAGAGCAAGGCCTGTTCGGCGTTATCGCGTACTTTCTCCTGTTGCTTCCCCTTGAGTTCATCCACGTGGTCGAGCAGGCCTTCGACGGTGTCATATTTCGCCAGCAGCTTTTCCGCGGTCTTCGGGCCGATCCCCGGCACCCCTGGAATGTTGTCGGAGACGTCGCCGCAGAGCCCGAGCATATCGATAACCTGTTCGACACGTTCGATGCCCCACTTCTCGCAGATTTCCTTGATGCCCCAAATTTCAGCGGCGTCGCCTTTCCTCGAAGGGCGATACATTTTGATTTTTTCGGTCACCAGTTGGCCGAAGTCCTTGTCCGGGGTGACCATGAAAATTTCTTCGAAGCCGTCGGCTTCGGCCCGGTGGGCGAGGGTGCCGATAATGTCGTCCGCTTCGTAGCCATCCTTCTTTAAAACGGGAATACCGAAAGCTTCTGCGATTCGGTCCAGGTGGGGTAGCGCCGCCGAGAGGTCTTCCGGCATGTCTTCCCGGTTGGCCTTGTATTCCTTGTGTAGTTCGTGCCGCTCGGTGGGCGCGTCGGTATCGAAGACCACCGCCATGTGGCTGGGCTGACGGTTGATCATCAGCTCAATCAGGGTCCCGGTGAAGCCGAAAATGGCCGATGTGTTGAAGCCCTTGGACGTATAAATGGGGCTGCGAATGAGGGCAAAGTGGGCACGGTAGGCCAGCGCCATGCCGTCGAGAAGGTAAAGAGTCTTCATGCGATGAACATTGAACGCTGAACATCGAACATCCAACTCTGAATACGCGGAAAGTATTCCTAGAGTTTTTTAAAGTATCTCTCTGACCAACTTTCGGAGGTAAGCGCGTCCGGAATCCTCATTGTCAAACGCGCCGTCGAGCTGGGCTTCGTAAGCGCGGTCGAGGATTTTGCCGAAGTGGGGGCCGGGTTTGATGTCGAGCTCGATGAGGTGGCGGCCGAGGAGAATGGGCTTTGGCGCGTTGTCCTGAATGGCGAGTTGTTTTGACTTCTCCAACAGCCATTTCCCTTCGGGGAAACTATCGGGTTGGATCGGAGGCCGCCCGCTCTTGTCGGCATGGGCCACGCGTACGAGGCGGTCGACCCGTTTCACCCGTGCCGCCAGACGGCGCACCGCCGAGTCGCCCGCGCCGTCACGGTAGAGGGCGAGTGGACGCATGTGTTGTTCGACCAGGGGGAGGACCTCTTCAAAGATTTTCTTTTGGCGGGTGAGGCGTTCGAGGAATGCTTTGGCCACGGGTACACCTTCCACGTCATGACGGGGGCTGCGGATGCGACCGGTATCATCGGTGTAGCTGGTGTCGGGCTTGCCGAAGTCGTGGCAGAGTACGGCGAGCCCGACAACGAGGTCTTCCCACTCGTCGCCGATTCTTTCGGCCGCATAGGCATCGAGGCAGTGCAGGGTGTGGACCCAGACGTCGCCTTCCGGGTGCCACTTCGGATCCTGTTCGCAGCCGACGAGTGCGTCCAGTTCGGGGAAGTGCTGGAGCCAGTCGCAATCCTTCAGAAAATTCAGGCCTGCCGAGAGCGATTGGCCCTTGAGGATGAGCTTTTTCCATTCTTCCCAGAGACGTTCAGCAGGCAGGTCGGCCGGGTTGAGTTCGCGGCAGAGCTCGACGGTCCCGGAGTCTGCCTTTAACTGAAAGCGTGCTACGAATTGCATGCCGCGCAGTACGCGGAGCGGATCTTCACTAAAAGCGGCGGAAACGTGGCGAAGCGTCCGTGTTTTAAGATCGGCCACACCATCAAAAGGATCAATGATCTCCCCGGTCAATGGGTCACAGCAGATCGCGTTGATGGTGAAGTCGCGACGTGAGGCGGCTTCTTCCGGCGACATGTCGGGATCGCCTTCAACTTTGAAGTCGGTGTGCCTCGGCCCGGTTTTGGATTCGCGCCGGGGAAGGGCCAGATCGATTCCCTCGCCCTTGAGAATGAGCACGCCAAATGATCGACCGACCGTATCCAGACGAAAGTATGGTTTGAGGGCTGCTTCGACCGCGTCGACCGCCAGCCCATAAACTTCCATGTCAATATCCTTGGCCTGAATGCCAAGCAAGGCATCACGCACGCAACCTCCGACCAAATGGGCTCTGCCTCCGTGGGATTGTATGAGTTCAGCTACCTTTAATGCGCTGCCTCTTTGGTCGGGTGCGATCTGTTCGAGGATGTTCAAAAGAAAAAGGTTAACCGCGCAGTTCGCAGAGTTTTAAAGTGCTCCTTTTCTCTGCGCACTCTGCGGTTAAAAGAGATCCATTCATCGAATCGCCGGGTCACCCCAGTCGAGTTTGCCGCGAACGATGGCGAAGTGCGAATGGTCGGGATTCTGCATGAGACGGAACACCTTTTCCGCGACGGTGATCTTGATGGGGAAATTGCCGTTTGGTTCGAAGCGCACGCGCCCGTCGACGGTTATTCTGGGGCAGGTTTCGCTGTCGCCACTGACCACGGTGATTTCGGATGAGTTGTCAAAGATGACGGAGCGGTTGCCCAGGGTGTGCGGGCAGATCGGCGTCATGGCGATGGCGCTGACGCGCGGTCCTATGATCGGTCCGCCGGCGGAAAGGTTGTAGGCCGTCGAGCCCGTCGGTGTGGCAAAGATAAGCCCGTCGCAGTGGTATTCGGAAACCGGGTTGCCGTTCGAGGAAACTTGCAAACGGATGAGGCCCCGGCCTTCGGTCTCCTTCAACACGACATCATTCAAACCGTAGACAGACTCACCCTGGCTGGTGGTGCATTCCAGTACCGAGCGATCGGCGATGCTGTAGTTGCCTTTGATCAGGGCAGACAGGCGCTTGCCCGCTTCTTCCTGGGTGTAGGTCGCGAGAAATCCGAGTTTGCCCAGATTCACCCCCAGTACGGCGGCACCGGAATTCAGCGCGGCGTCGAGCACGCCCAGCAGCGTGCCGTCACCACCGATAGCAATGCAGAGGTCTTGCCCCTCAAGCGCGTCCGGAGGCAGAGGGTAATCCGTGGAGGACTTTGTTTTAACTCCCTCACGCTCAGCCAAGTCGGCCAGAAAACGGGCCGCTTCCAGCGCGCCGGGTTTCGTCGAATTGACGGCAAAGGTGATGGTTTCAATGGCTTTCATGTCTCTAGTCCGCAAGCCGGATGTCCCGAACGAAGAGGACCAAGTCTCCTTCGCTTGAGGGAACGGGCTCAAGATGGCCGCGCAGGTAGACGCGTTGGTTGAGATAGGGAGATAAGTCTTCGATAAAATAGCCGGAAAAATCAACGTAGGCAATCAATCGACCCTCATCGGAGCGCAGGCGGATCGGGTAGGCGGGTGCACTGGTCTCGATTTTACGAACAAGATTGCCGACGAGTAGCCGGAGTGGTTTGTCCTCTGCCGGAGCTTTTTTCGCGTTGGCTTCCCGGGCCTGGGTTTGGCCGGGGCTGACCATTATACCTTTTGGGAGATTGGGTGGTGAGGTCTCCTTGGTTGCAGCTTGTAGTTGAGGTTCGCGAATCGGCTCGGATGTCCGCGGTGCACTTTTCCAGACGACGTTTTCCGGAGGCAGGTCGTCGGGCGAGGTTTGTCCGACACCAAGAGCCGGGTCGAAGTCGGCGGCTTTGGGCTCGGGTGTGTGTGTGGGTGCATCGATTGACAGATCGAGTACCGGAGGCTTGGGAGCCGGTTCCACCTCTTGAGTCGGAGCGGTCGAAGGGAGCGCTCCGGCGCGGTAGTAGGTCTTGAGTTGTTTGTTCAACCGGATGGTGGCCCATTCATCTTTAACGCTTTTGACTTCATAAAAGTCGCCGTCTTTTGCCCGGGTGATGACTTCGGAATTTGCGTCGGGCAAAAAATGGACCGCTGTGTCCTGAACGATGGCAAAACTTTTCGTCAGGGTCGCGGTGGGAACATATCCTTCAAAGGGGATCTTAAGATCGAGTTGCATCCATTCGCTTTTTTCAACAACTGGCGCGGCATCGAGCAGGACTTTTTCCGTTGCCGTAATCCGAGTGATGATCGGTGCTTTCGCCTCGGGGCGCAGGCGTAGAATGATGTCTTCGGCTGAGGCCAAGCCTGAAACGGAGACCAGCAGCAGTGCTGTGGTTAATATAGCGGGCACTTTTCTCATGGGCCGCAATCTTGGCGAAGAATAAAGGCTTTGACCAGCGTCAAGCGAAGAGGCGTTCGATGTCTTTTTTGCCCAGTATCTTAATCCCTCCTTTGGGGATGTTTTTAAGAATGCATCCCCCGATCTGCACACGCACGAGTTTTTTCACGTAGTAACGGTTCGCTTCAAACAAGCGCCGCACTTCGCGCTTTTTCCCGTGATGCAGGTGAACTTCCAATCTGCGCTGATGACCTTCGCCCACCGCCGGTGCAGGGATGACCTTTTCCGCTTTTAGAAAGTCGCCTTCGTAGTCCACGCCTTCGAGCAACTTCGGAATATCTTCCTTGTTGAAGTCACGGTGCAGCACCACGCGGTAGCGTTTGACGATTTCAGTGCTCGGGTGCGTGATGCGGTTGGCCAGGTCGCCGTCGTTGGTTAATACCAGTAGTCCCTCGCTGTCCTTGTCGAGGCGTCCGGCGCAGAAGAGGCGCTTCTTCTGCAGGTCAGACGGGAGGAGTTCGAATACGGTGTGTCCGCCGTGAGGATCGGAGTTCGTGCAAAGTACGCCCTTCGGCTTGTTCATAAGCAGAACGACCGGTGCTTCATTGCTCGGCCGCAGTGGCTTGTTGTTCACAAAAATCGCGTCTTTCGTCGTCCCTTTGTCGCCCAGTTGCGCGATTTTTCCGTTTACCCGTACAAGACCATCCTCGATCAGGCGCTCGGCTTCTCGGCGTGAGCACAGGCCTGCGTTGGCTATAATCTTCTGAATGCGCTGTTGTTCCTCTTCGGGCATCCCAAACTTGAGGCGATCTCATGGGCAGCTGTCAATGTTGCTCGAAAGTAACATTCGTGCTTGCCCGCAGAGAATATCCTTTTGAGGCTGTTCCAACTCATGACTGAATCTACCGAGAAAAAAGTAGCCCTGGTAACGGGTGCCGGCCGAGGAATCGGCAAAAGTATCGCCGAGCTTCTTGCGTCCAAGGGGCACCACGTCGTCTGTGTGAGCCGTTCCGAAGGTTCTTGCGGCGCTGTGGCCGATGCTATCAATGCGGATGGCGGCTCAGCCGAGTCCCTCGCCGTTGATGTTTCCGACAAGGCGGCCGTGCAAGCGGCCTGCGAGAAACTCCTCGAAGCACACGGCACAGTTGATATCCTCGTCAATAACGCCGGTATCACCAAAGATGGTTTGCTCTTCCGCATGAGCGATGACGACTGGGAGGATGTGATTGCCACGAATCTGACCAGCTGCTTCTCTTTCATCAAGCATCTCGCCCGTCCTATGACGCGCAAACGCTGGGGCCGCATCATCAATATGTCCTCCGTGATCGGATTGACCGGTAATGCAGGACAGGCGAACTACGCTGCGGCCAAGGCCGGGATGATCGGACTGACCAAAAGCCTCGCCAAGGAGTTTGCCGCCCGCAATGTGACGGTTAACGCAGTCGCCCCCGGCTTTATCGCCACGGACATGACGGCGGAACTCAACGAAAAGCAGCAGGAAGCTATCGTCGGGATGGTTCCCATGAAGCGTATGGGTCAGTCGTCGGACATTGCGGCGACTACCGCATTTCTCGCCTCCGAGGAGGCTGGCTATATCACCGGACAGGTTTTTACAGTTGACGGTGGTATGGTGATGTGATGCTCAAAACCCTTTAACTTAATCCTATAATTATATGGCAGACCAAACTATCGAACAACGCGTTAAGACCATCATCGTCGACCAACTCAACGTCAACGACGAGCAAGTGACTCCGGAGGCATCCTTCCTGGATGATCTTGGTGCCGATTCACTCGACACAGTCGAGCTGATCATGGCTTTCGAAGAGGAATTCAGCGATGAGATCGACGGTGAAATTCCCGAATCCGACGCAGAAAAGCTCCAGACCGTAGGTGATGTGATCAAATACATCACTGAAAAGGCCGGATAAAAATTCTCCTTTCCTACTCTACATTAAGCCGCTTAAATGCGGCTTAATTTTTTTACCGAGACCATGAGTGGAGATATTGATAAAAGACGAGTCGTAATAACCGGCATCGGCACCGTGACGAGCTACGGTGACGGTGTGGATACCTTTTGGGAGAACCTGTTGGCGGGCAAAAGCGGGATCAGTCGGGTGGAATCCTTCGACGTGACGGATTATCCCTCGCAGGTCGGTGCAGAATGTCTGCATTTTGATGCCGGCAAATACATGGATCCCAAGGAGGCCCGCCGGAACGACCGTTATACGCAATTTGCCGTTGCCGGGGCCCGCATGGCGCTTGACGACGCAAATCTGGACCCGGAGAAGATCGAGTCGGATCGGTTTGGTGTTCTGATCGGTTCCGGGATTGGCGGGATGATCACCATTCAGACGCAAAGCCGCCGCCTCTATGAAATGGGCCCGCGCAAGGTCTCTCCTTTCATGATTCCCTCTTTGATTGCCAACATTGCCAGTGGTGTGGTCGCTATCGAAGTCGGTGCCCGCGGGCCTAACTTTGGTATTGTCAGCGCTTGTGCCTCTGGCACTCACAGCATCGGCGAGGCTTTTCAGATGATTCGCGACGGTGAGGCTGATGTCATGCTGGCCGGGGGGAGCGAAGCGGCGATTACCGAGCTGGGCTACGCCGGCTTCTGTTCGATGAAAGCCATGAGCACGAGCTACAACGATGCGCCTGAAACCGCCAGCCGACCCTTCGATAAGGGTCGCGATGGTTTCATCATGGGTGAGGGGACCGGTGTCCTGGTCATGGAAACACTCGAGCATGCGCAAGCACGCGGTGCTACCATCTATTGCGAGGTCGGCGGTTACAGCGCGACCTGCGATGCCTACCATATTACTTCACCTGATCCCGAGGGTAAGGCGCTTGGCGCCGCTATGACGAATGTCGTCAAGGAAGCCGGCATCACTGCGGACGATGTTAGCTACATCAATGCGCACGGCACCTCCACGCCCTACAACGACAAATTTGAAACCGGAGCGATCAAGAAGGCTTTCGGCGAAGCAGCTCACAAATTGGCGGTATCTTCGACAAAAGGCATGACCGGTCACCTCCTAGGTGCGGCTGGTGGCATCGAGTCGGCCGTCTGTGCTCTGGCAATTCGCGATAACAAGATTCCGCCCACAATTAATTACAAGGATCCGGATCCGGATTGTGACCTTGATTACGTGCCGAACACCATGCGGGAGACAGAGGTCAATGTTGCCATGTGCAATAACCTCGGCTTTGGCGGTCACAATGCCACACTTCTGTTCAAGAAGCTGGGCTAGGCGGTTTTCTCAGCACGGGTGTCATCCACAAAGCCGACATGAAATAGGTGCTTATTCGCTCTCGCGCTTAGATGACATCCCAAGAAAACAGCTCTCGGCCACGGCTTGCCGTCATTGATTACGGAATGGGTAACCTACGTAGTGTCCTGCGTGCCTGGCAACACATCGGAGCGGATGCCTATCTGGTGCATGCCCCCAAGGAGCTGGAAGGGGCGGATGCCGTCGTCTTTCCCGGGCAGGGCGCAATAGTGGATGCCATGCGGCTGCTCAAAGACACCGGCTTCGATCATGCGATTCGTGACTGGATCGCTGCCGACCGACCGTTTTTCGGGGTTTGCCTTGGTTTTCAGGCCCTTTTCGAACATTCGGAAGAGGGCGATTCCGAGGGACTAGGCGTCTTCAAGGGTTCAGTGAAGCGTTTCCGGGTCGATCCGACCCTTAAGATTCCCCACATGGGCTGGAACACGGTCACTTTTGAGGAGGGAGCGCCCTACACCGACGGGCTCGTTTCCGGTCAGGACCAGTTTTATTTCGTTCACACTTACTACGTGGAGCCTGCAGATCCAGCACTGACTCTTTTCGAAACCGATTATGGTGGAAAATTTGTCTCCGGGGTTTGCTCCGGCAGATGTGTTGCCACACAATTCCACCCTGAAAAAAGTCAGGCAAAAGGATTGCATCTCTATCGTAACTTCTTGAGAACGCTTTAGCAGGCGGCTAGTTAGCAAGGCTTTACATTATTTCTGCGTTTTATAAGACACGACCCACACACATGGAAAAGACAGGCACAATACGACTCGGCAACGAGAACTTTGAGTTTCCTATCATCGAAGGAACTGAAGGCGAAAAAGCATTGGATACGCGCACTTTGCGGGCGAAATCCGGCTGCATCACTTTTGATGAAGGCTACGGAAATACCGGCTCCTGCCAAAGTGACATTAGCTTCATTGACGGCGAAAAGGGAATTCTGCGCCACCGCGGCTACCCCATCGAGCAACTGGCGGAACACTCGTCTTTTCTCGAAACGGCCATGCTCGTGATCTACGGCGAACTGCCTCATGAGGAGTGCCTGGATGCTTTCCGCCAGCACGTGCGCCGGAATGCCTCTATCCACACGGGCATGCATCATCACTTTGACGGTTTCCCCAGCGACGCACACCCCATGGCAATTCTTTCGGCCATGCTCAACTCACTGGGCGCGTACTACCCGGAAATGTCTTCCAACAACCGGGATCAGGACCTTGCCCACTTCGACGAAACCGCTGCTCTTCTGATCTCTAAAGTCCGTACCATCGCGGCCATGACCTTTCGGATGAAGATGGGACTCCCTTTTGAGTATCCCGACCACAAGCGCCGCTACACTGAGAACTTTCTGCACATGATGTTCTCTGAGCCCTACGGCGAATACGTTGATGACCACGGGGCTGCGGAGGCACTCGACCTCTTCCTGATGCTGCACGCTGACCACGAGCAGAATTGCTCAACCTCGACCGTCCGGATGGTCGCTTCAGGTGGCGCGAATCTCTTCGCCTCTGTCTCTGCCGGTGTTTGTGCGCTTTGGGGCCCGTCTCACGGCGGTGCCAATATGGCCGTCATTAAGATGCTGGAGGAAATTCATCAGGACGGCGATGACGGCACCCGCTTCATCGAAGCCGCCAAAAAGGGCGAGGCCAAGTTAATGGGCTTCGGTCACCGTGTTTATAAGAATTATGATCCACGGGCCAAGATTCTCGGCAAGAGTGCGGAGAATATGCTTCAGAGCATGGGCATGCAGGACCCCCTTCTCGATATCGCCAAGCGTCTCGAGCAGGCTGCATTGGAAGACGATTATTTTGTTTCCCGCAAGCTTTACCCGAATGTGGACTTCTACAGCGGCATCATCCTCAAAGCGATCGGTATCCCTGTCGAAATGTTCACGGTGATGTTTGCTATCGGCCGTATGCCGGGCTGGATCGCGAACTGGAAGGAAATCGCTGAGAATCCAAAGAGTCGCATTCACCGCCCCCGCCAAATTTACACCGGCGAGACGCAGCGTGATTACGTTAAGCTCGGCGACCGCTAATTGAAACGTCGAACGTTCAACATTGTACGCTCCTACCATGAATTGAAGTCAGTTCGATGTTCGATGTGGCCCGGTTCTTCGTTGCACTCGCCCCCGACCATCTCCCTTCGCTCGGAACGATGCCCGATCTAGGTCCACTCCGGAGGATTCTGTAGCTCCGGCTTGAGGACACCGATACAGGGCAATTGCCGGTAGCGCTCGGCAAAGTCCAGACCGTAGCCGACCACGAATTCGTCCGGGATCTGGAAACCGACGAAATCGGCTTCAAAATCAACACTACGGGTGGTCTGCTTGTCGAGCAGCACGCAGGTACGCAGCGACGCTGGTTGTAGCTTACGAAAGATCTGGCAGACGCGCGAAAGCGTCTTTCCGGTGTCCAGAATGTCGTCGATCAGCAGCACATCGACATCCTTCAGGTCGAGGCGGATCTTATCGATGATCTCCGGCTCCTGCATAGGGCGGGTTTCATCGCGGTATGATGAGACCCGGATACAATCGAGTTGAATGGACAGGTTGAGCTCGCGGATCAAATCGGCGACGAAAATGATAGCTCCGTTGATGATGGCGATCACAGCCAGTTCCTTGCCCTCGTAGGTCGCATTGATCTCGCGGCCGAGTTCAGTAAGGCGTGACTTGAGTGCAGCCTCATCCACGAGGATGGTGTCCAAGTCTTCAAGGGGATTGGGAACTGCGTCGTTAGCCTGCATTAGCTTTTAAATGCCTATTGTTTGTATAATTTCAAGGTGTTCCCGCGATTCTACGCGAGAGTTTACACAGTGTTGCCGGTTATGATCTGGTAATGCCACTAAACTACTGGCTTCAGCTCGAAACCTTTTCGATAGTGGGGGCCTGTCAGGCTTTCATCGACCCAAGGGCCCTCGATCGTGCGGAGCGTGGGATCAATTTGCAGGCTCTGGCCGACAAAATACTCCGGTTCCGGGATGCCCCATGCGGTCAGTTGTTCATCCTGACTGGACAGGATTTTCGACAAATCATGGTTTGAGCTAAGAAATTCCTTGAGTGAATTCGACCCGGCCAGTTCACCCACGCGATGACTGATATTGGAAAAATGAGCCAGGCAGGCAGACGCATTCGCCGAACGGATGCTGGATCTCAGAAGTGATGAATCCGAGGCTTTGACCGCATCAACAAAGTTTCTGGGATGCGTTTCGCCGCCATCACCGGGAAACTTTTTGATGACGGTTTTGCCGTCAGGCTCCACGGCCATCATGCCAAAACGACCGCCCTTGAGGTAGCCCTTCTCGCATTCGGCAACAATACCGACGCGGGTTCCCATGAAGTGCGGGGAAACATTACGATCAGGGGAAAGCCTCATGTCGTTTACCTCGATAATGACATCGGCCCCGCCCATTTGAAACCAGGAGGTGATCATATTTGGGGTGTCGCCGGCGTCATCCCAGGCGAAGCGGTTACCAAACGTTTGTATCTTGCGGGGCAGTTCCGGATCGCCCAGCAACCAGCAAACCAAATCGATCTCATGTACCCCCTGGTTGCCGATGTCGCCGCTCCCGGTGTGGAAGTCCCAGTGCCAGTCGTAATGGAACTGTGGACGCATCAGGGTGTGCTGTTTCGCGGGTCCAAGCCAGAGGTCGTAATCGACAGTATCCGGAATTTTCAAGGGTTCGGTCAGCTTGCCTATGGAATCGCGATTGCGGTAGCAGATGGAGCGGACCTTCCGGATTTTACCTAGATTGCCGTCCTGCACATATTTGATGCCGGCCCGTGGTCCGGTGCTGGATCGGTTTTGATAACCGGCCGCGATGACCTTGCTGTATTTCCGTTCCGCCGCTTCCAGTTGAGCGCTTTCCCAGGGGGTAAAAGACACAGGCTTCTCGAGATAGACATGCTTGCCGGCCTGCATCGCCTGAATCGCATGCAGCGCGTGCCAGTAGTTTGGCGAGGCAATGACGACGGCATCGATATCCATGCGCTCGTAGAGCTTTCGGTAGTCCTGAATGTGGTCGACCTTCAAAGTCTCTTCGGATGGACGTTTCTTGTTGAATCGCGCCATCATCCCATCCATCCGTGCCGTGTCCGGATCGCAGATCGCTACGATTTCGACATCAGGCAGCTTGTGAAACATCTTCAGATGTTCGTTACCGCGGATGCCACAACCCACAATCGCCAGCCGCAGGCGACTGTTCGCTCCCAAAATTTGCTGGCCTCTCAGGCTTGCCGAAATAAACGCGCAGGAGCCGAGTTTCAGAAAGTTGCGACGGGATCTTAGAAGATTGGATTGATTCATAGTGTTAAAATACAAGAGCATAAAAAAGCCGGGTGCTGATGCAACCCGGCTTTTGTGAAATACTATGTGTCGAACTTAGACCGTGCCAAAGATGGTCTTGCCGTTGGAGCACAGGTCCTCGGCTGCCTTAACCAGGCGTGCGGCCATGTTGGCTTCTGCCTTCTTGAGGTAGCTGCGCGGGTCGTAAGTCTTCTTGTTGCCGACTTCACCGTCGATCTTGAGCACACCTTCAATGTTTTCACAGATGTGTGTTACGACCGGACGGGTGAAGGCATACTGCGTGTCGGTGTCGATGTTCATCTTGACCACACCGTATTCCAGGGTTTCCCGGATGTCGCTCAGTTCAGAGCCCGAGCCACCGTGGAAAACGAGGTCCATCTTGGCCTCTTCGCCGTGCTTGTCGATGACCGCTTTCTGGCCGTCGCGGAGGATCTCCGGCTTCAGTTTGACCGCGCCGGGCTTGTAGGAACCGTGCACGTTACCGAATGTCGCGGCAAAGAGGAAACGGCCGATCGGCTGGAGCGCCTCGTAGACGTCGAGCATGTCGCCGGGAGTGGTGTAAAGCTTGTCGATCGGAAGGCCGGAGGTGTCGTGGCCGTCTTCTTCACCGCCGACGCAGCCGGCTTCGACTTCGAGGATGATGTCGAGTTCAGCGCACTCCTTGAGCAGCTCCTTGGAAATCTTGAGATTCTCTTCAAGGTCGACCACGGATCCGTCGAACATGTGGGACTGGAAGAGCGGACCCTTGCCCTCGGCCTTGCGCTTGCGCGAGGCTTCGAAAAGCGGCTTCAGGAAGCTGTCGACCTTTTCCGGGTGGCAGTGGTCGGTGTGGAGAGCTACAAGCACGTCGTATTTCTCCGCAAGAATGTGAGTCGCTTCGGCCAGAACGATGGCACCGAAGGCTGCGTCTTTCACGTCCAAACCGGAAGCGAATTGACCACCGCCAGTCGAAACTTGGATGATGCCGTCGGACTTTGCGTCGGCAAAGGCTTTGAGAGCGGCGTTAATCGTGGTGATCGATGTGACGTTGACCGCCGGATAGGCGTAGTTGCCCTTCTGGGCAGCATCAATCATTGCGGCGTATTGAGCAGGTGTTGCTACTGGCATGACTAGGGATTAGTTTATGTTATTGTTAATCGGACTAAGTTAAGACGTCCTAATATTATAATGACAAACGAAGCAACATAATTCGCCAGTCCGCAGTTTTTTCAACCATCGATTTCGATAACCTCCGAATCCGAAGGCTCGGATTTTGGGCAAAAAGAGGGGATTTTCAGGAGATGGGGCGAGTTCTTGCAAATCGTCGCCACCCTGAGAACCTCACGGCTTCCTTATTGTCCCCTTTCCTAAAGCAGCCTTCCTCTTTTTACTCACGTCGACTTGGATAGTGGGTGCATCCCTCGAGAAGGAAAACCCGACATGACTGACATCACGAACCGAATCGTATCTTTCTTATTGGCTTCCATTTTTACCGCGACCGGTGCTGTAGCCGAGCTTGTCCCGCAGGGAGCGGTTTGGCGGTATTTGGACGATGGCAGCGACCAAGGTAACGCTTGGCGCGGGCTCGTATTTGACGATGCGCACTGGAAGGAGGGCCGGGCCCAGTTGGGTTACGGAGATGATGACGAAGTGACCAAACTCGCGCCATTCCAGAGAACCTACTATTTCCGGCACAGTTTCGACCTGGAAGCGATTCCGAACCAAGATGCGCTTTCCCTGGACCTGCTTTACGATGATGGGGCGATTGTCTTTTTGAACGGTTTGGAAATCCACCGGACGGAACTCATGCCCGGAGACACAACCGTGTCCTACGACCAACTGGCAAAGCGTCCCTCCGCCGATAACGCAACGGATGAAGATATCGCTGTGCCGGCTTCGCTGCTTCGCGAGGGGCGTAATGTCCTCGCTGTCGAAGTGCACAATCAGAGCAAAAAAAGTTCGGACATCAGCTTTGACCTCTCGCTTGGGCGGGGAGAGCCGACCCAAGCGATTGAGCCGCCTTCGCAGATTCGATTGATCTGGGTTGATGACCCGTCGACGACAATGACGGTCGGCTGGACGCACGGCGGTGGCTCCGACGCCACCGTTCATTACGGCTCCAGGGACAAAGGCCAGAAGCCTGAAGCTTACCGCTTTTCCACGTCGGTCGACCGGACGATTGCTTATTCCGGCGGTGAAATCGTCAGCAAGTTCGCCCGGCTCACGGGGCTCAAGCCGGATACGGCGTATTATTTTGTTTTGTCCGACGATTCCGGAGTGAGCCCCCGTTATTACTTTCGCACGGCGCCGGATAAGCCCCGTCCGTTCAGCTTTATCGCCGGAGGAGACAGTCGCAACAACAGGACCCCCCGGCAGAATGCCAATCGTATGGTCGCCAAATTGCGTCCGCTGTTCGTGGCCTTCACTGGGGATATGATAAACCGGGACAATGCGAGCGAGTGGGACGAGTGGTTGAGCGACTGGCAATTGACAGTGAGTGAAGACGGGCGGATGTATCCCATTCTGCCCCATCGCGGCAATCATGAGGGCCGGGGTAACCGCACAATTTACGATCTCTTTGATACAACGCCGGACAATTACTACGGCCTCACTTTCGGCGGTGGCCTGCTGCGCTATTACGTTTTGAATTCACAGTACGGCGAATCGATTCAGGCGGACTGGTTGCAGTCGGATCTGGATTCCCTCGGGGGCAGCGAGACCTTCACGCATCTGGTCGCAGGGTATCATAAACCGATGCGCCCTCATACGAGCGGGAAGGCCGAAGGCAGCGCGGAGTACGAGGCGTGGGCGGGGCTTTTTTACAAGAACCGCTTTGATTTGGTCATCGAGTCGGACTCGCATGTCATGAAGCGCACGCTTCCGCTCAGGCCATCCATTGAGGCGGGGCATGATGAAGGCTTTGTCGTCGATGAAGAGGAGGGGACGGTCTACACCGGTGAAGGTTGTTGGGGCGCCCCGCTGCGCTCAACCAACGATGCCAAATCGTGGACTCTGGATTCCGGAAGTTTCAACGGGTTTGATCTCATTCACGTCCGCGAGCGGCACATGGAGTTGTATACGGTAAAGGTTGACTCGGTCGACGCGGTCGATGCCCTGCCCGCGAAAGCAAAGGGGCTTCCTTTGCCCCAGGGGCTGTCCCTTTGGGAGGCCAATGGGGGTGCCCGCTTGGTCATCCCGCGGGATGCGAGCACTGATTAGAGGAGACGGATCCGGCGTATTCTGGCAAACGGTCATCAGGGGACATTTAATGACGAATCGGGCAGAAGGGTGAAGGTCGCGACCAGAAGTAACGAAACAGAGCGGGACTGGGTCCTGTACTGTCTCCGTTTTGCGGTGTCAGCGCTTTTCCTGGGGCGGGGATATCTTTACCTGAGTGACCTTGCGCCACTTTCGGCGTTTCTTTGGAATCAGGATTTGTTGGAGCGGCCGCTGGAGTGGCTGACCGGTATGAGCTGGGAGTCTTACTCCGCCCATTCCGAAGGTTTTATTCTCACCATGCAGCGGACCATGGGCATGCTGTTTCTCGCCGCCGCACTTCCCTGTTGGTATGTGCGGGGGAGTCGCCGTCGCTTGGTCAACGGTCTCGTGCTTGCGGCCGGCCTGTTTCTTTTTGTTTACGGATTACTGCGCTGGAGTGATGCCGACTTCCGGATTGCGATGCTGCTTGAGCAGTCGCTGCAATGGGGTGCGCCCTTACTACTCATGCTTTACGGCCGGGTCCGCGATTCGCGCTGGACGGCGTTGGCCGCTTTGCTGATCGCCGCCACTTTTATCGGGCATGGGTGCTACGCTCTCGGGCTGAGCGTGCCGCAGAATCACGAATTCGTCAATATGACCATGCGAGCGCTGAGTTTGGGGCGACCGGGCGCCCTCATTTTTCTTCATGCCGTGGGCGTCCTCGATTTTTTGGTTCCGGTTCTTTTCTGGGTGCCGAAGCTGCGTCTTTATGCGCTGGCTTATGCCGCATTCTGGGGTCTTTTAACCGCATTCGCGCGTATCTTTAGTTACTGGACGCCGGCCGAGGATTTTTACGGAATGCACCCATGGGTGGCGGAAACCATCGTCCGCTTGCCGCACGGCCTCATCCCGCTTGCGCTGCTGCTCATTTATCTAATGAAAGACTCTCACTTGCATAAATCCTCCAGTGGGACCTCTTTGTAGGCGTGGATTTTCAATTAAACAGTGCCTACAGCCCGCAGGGGGACCAGCCCGAAGCGATTCGAGCGCTCGTGGATTCAGTACGCTCAGGCAACCGTTACCAGACGCTGCTGGGCGTCACCGGATCGGGGAAGACCTTTTCCATGGCCAATATGATTCAGGAGCTGCAGCGCCCGGCGCTGATTATTTCCCACAACAAGACGCTGGCCGCGCAACTTTACTCCGAATTCAAGGCCTTCTTCCCGGATAATGCGGTGGAATACTTCGTCAGCTACTACGATTACTATCAGCCCGAAGCCTACATTCCGCAGACGGATACTTATATTGAGAAAGACTCCTCAATTAATGACGAGATTGAACGACTTCGAATTTCGGCTTCGTCGTCCCTGCTCAGTCGTCGCGATGTGATCGTGGTGGCCAGTGTCTCCTGTATCTACGGCTTGGGTTCGCCCGAGGATTTCAAAACCATGATGATTCCTTTGGAGCCGGGTATCGAAATTTCGCGAGACAGTTTTCTGGAGCAGTTGGTCAATTCACTATACGAGCGTAACGACGTGGATTTTCGTAACGGCACTTTCCGGGTTCGTGGCGATGTGGTGGATATTTATCCGGCCTACATGGAGAGCGCGATTCGGGTGGAGTTCTGGGGTGATGAGATCGAGAGCATCCGCGAACTGGACCCCGTGACGGGGGAGGCCGGGGCCCCGCTGGAAATGTTTAATCTCTATCCGGCAACACAATACGTCACGCCAAAGGACAAGATTGAAAGCGCGATCAAAGGAATTCGGGCCGAACTCGACGAGCGTGTGGCTTGGTTTGAATCGCAGAATAAGCTCATCGAAGCGCAGCGTATCCGCATGCGAACCGAGTATGATATCGAGCTGCTGCAGGAGATGGGCTTTTGCACGGGAATCGAGAACTATTCGCGTTACTTGTCCGGTCGGAAAGCTGGGGATCGCCCCTTCTGTCTGATTGATTTCTTTCCGGATGATTTTCTTCTCTTTATTGATGAGAGTCATGCCACCCTGCCGCAGGTGCGGGCCATGTATAACGGCGACCGCGCGCGCAAGGAACGGCTCGTGGAATATGGTTTTCGTCTTCCATCAGCGCTGGATAACCGCCCGCAAAAGATCGAGGAGTTCGAGGAAATTACCGGGCAGACGATCTATGTTTCGGCCACACCCGCACAGCATGAGTACGATGTCTCGGAGACAGTTGCCGAGCAAGTTATACGTCCTACGGGGCTCGTCGATCCGGCTATGGAAATCCGTCCGATCAAGGGGCAGGTCGAAGATTTTATCGGAGAGGCACGCAAGGCGGCGGAGGCGGGCGAGCGTGTGCTCGCCACCACCTTGACGAAGCGCATGTCGGAGGACCTGACTGATTTTCTCCGCGAGGCTGGGCTGGAGGTTGAATATCTCCATTCCGATATTGATGCGATTGAACGGGTGGAGATTTTGCGCCGCTTACGTTTGGGTGATTTCGACGTTTTGGTGGGGGTTAACCTGCTCCGGGAGGGACTCGACCTGCCGGAGGTGGCGCTGGTTGCGATTCTTGATGCCGACAAGGAGGGCTTTCTTCGCAGCACGACCAGTTTGATTCAAACGGCAGGCCGGGCCGCCCGACACGAGAAGGGGCGTGTGCTGCTCTATGCCGATAATATCACCGGCTCGATTCAGGAGACGCTCAAAATTACCGAATACCGGCGCGAGAGGCAGTTGGCTTACAACAAGGAACACGGCATCACCCCGCAAAGCGTAAAACGAAGCATTGAGGATAGCCTGCATGCACCCGGGAAGGGTTACGATCAGGAAGACGATCCCGCAATGGCCGTCGCGGAATCGGATGATCGCGATGTGGCCAATGTTATCGCCGAGATGGAAGAAGAGATGCTCGAGGCCGCCCGTAAGCTGGAATTTGAAAAGGCCGCCATGCTCCGGGACCAGATCGACACTCTGCAAAGCGGCAAGCACGGCGGGGGCGCATCAGGCGGTGCCAAGTCCAAGCCGAAGAAGAAGCGCAAATCCAAAGCCGTCTATAACGCCAAAGGTCTACCAAAGCGAAAGCGCCGGTAAACGAAGCTAAAATCAGTGTACATTTCCAACACAACCAGCAAAGGATCATTATAAAAATTACGTTACTAATATAGGGACAGGCAAATAACAATTGACTACAGGCTGCATAAAAGACATCTATAACAGTTGATATGCGAACCCGGCGTCTAAAGGTAAGTGGCAGCGATGCGACCTATCACTGTATGACCAGGACGGTGAATGGAGAGCGTTTGTTTGGTGATCGGGAGAGGGAGATCCTGCGGAAGATGATCTGGCAGGTGGCGGATTTCTGCGGGGTCGAGGTGTTGACCTACTGCGTGATGGCGAATCACTTTCATG